>CAZQZJ010000014.1:0-28854 GCA_964597775.1 uncultured Methanosarcinales archaeon | reverse complement strand
GGGTATTGAACCCAATTCTGAAATAATTCTACAAATAAGCAAAATAATCACGCGTGCGCCTAAAACCATGACGTTTTGAGAGACGCTCAATTGCTTTGTTAAATGCTGAACCATATTGTGCAGCCTTTTTCTTGCGCCATGCTATATCATACTCCAAACCAAACTCCTGTGCAATCTCTCTTAAAATAACCTTCTTATCCAAACCACGAATTTTCTGCTCACCACCAAGCCCCATCGCAGCCTTAATAACATCCTCATCAAGGAATGGAGTTACAAATGCCACACCAAAATGATTTGCAAGCAACACATCACGCTGCAGATCCCTTTCCCAAAGAATATTACGCAACCCATTCCAACATTCCTTATTCACATCAAGAGCCTTTGCATGACGATGATACCCAGCAAAGATCTCTTCAGCGCCAAGCCCGCCAAAAAAAATCTTTGCTTTGTTATGGCTTGCAGATTCTAATGCAGCATACTCAACAGCAGCTACGCCTAGAAGCACTGAAAGGTTTGGATGTGTTTGAAGAAGAGAATCTTTGAAAATCTTTTTTACCTTTATCAAAACTTGATGAAGATCATCATCAGTAAGCACTCGCAATGTATGTCTAAGATTTAGATCCTTTGCCACCATTGCTGAAACCACAACATCCTCTGATCCATCAACGCCAACTGTATAAGATCTCAGATCAGCATGATTTGCCTTAAGCAGAAGTGCGATAAGTGAAGAATCTACTCCTCCAGAAAAAAGTAAACCACACTCACCCAAAGGAACACGATCTTCAACAGCTCGTGCTAAAGCCTCTTTTAACTGCTCTTTACCAGAAGGCATGGTTTCTTTTTGTAAACGATCAACTAATACTTCCCAATCTATCTTAGATATAAGATGAGAATTTCTCATAAACAATTCTTGCATATTATAGTAATCTCCAAGATATATAAAAAATGTAACATCTATCGTACTTGTTAAGCCCAAATCGGTTGCAGAGACACTGACTCGTGTTTGCATTCGCAAACACAGGACGCCACTCGCACTGCATATTTGATCTATTCATGGAAGCCTACTCTATGAAACCTCATCGGCTTCTTGTACATAACGCAACAAGTGCTCGAATCTTGGCACAATCGAGACCTTCGGCTTTCGCTGTGCACAAGGTCGAAGTGCGACCTTGTTGCGTACTACGCCAGCGTCTCTGCATAGCACCTGGCTTAACAAGTACCACCTATCTTTTTATACGTGACTTATCTAAGTCATATTCATGAACCAGAGCCATATATCCCTTCTTATTACAATAGCATTACTTGTCTTACTCTCCTGCAAATCTGTGCAACCAACTATCTCAGAACATGATGAACTTAACACATGCCTAATAAAAACAACAGATACAGCTATACAAACTGTCATAAAAAACAAAAATACTGGCATCGAAACAGCAATAGCAGCAGAAATAGAACAAAATATTCTCACTTGCAAATTTGATATTATTTCCAAAGACACACCTCATGCCAAGGTGACAATCAATAATGAATCAGTTAATGTTAGCCTAGATTATCCTCTTGTCATACAAACAAGCTATGGCCAGAAAACCTATGATCATATTGAGATTAATCGACCTGCCAGGATCAGTGAACAGATTCTTACAACACAAACAGCAGTAGAATCCTACACTAAAGATGGGGAAATTGATATCACTGACGCAATCCACAGAAAACTTGATATAAAAATTGTTTAGATACTATTTTATACTAACATTCTTATGATATAATAATGGTGGGAAAGCGGTTTGTCATTAGTGTAACAATTCTAATCCTGTTCCTGTTTACAACCCAGGCAAATACTGCAGAAAAAGATCTAGCTCCACCTGATATTTTAGCAGCACTTGCAAATCAAACACTGCTTGAGGGCAGCATATCTAAAAGTGGAGATTTAAAGATTGACGACACTACAATTGAATTACAAGAAGGCAGCCGATATACTATTGCTAACAACCAACTGTACCTAAGTCAGGCAAAAAAAATCACACTACAAGGCAGTACAATTTCAAAACCAACTGGTATTACCATTACTAAAGATAGATTTGTACTTGCAGCAACAGCTGCCACATTCTCATCAGATATTAACATACTTAAAGGCGTAACTAACCTTAGTATTGAACAACAAGAGTCATTTCATGCAGGATCAGTTGATGAATTTATCACAGGAGCAGTTACAATGAACAAAGCAGCTGGAATTACCAAAAGTAATGACGATATCCTTATCACATCTGCAAAATCTATAAGATCTCCTAATCTTGAGGGAACCACGCTTGAAAAGATTGTCATCAAAAACAATCCAGAATCCTCAATAAGTATTTTATCAGGACAATACCTAAACTTTTTCTTAATTCAAGTAAACAATTTTAAACATCTACAAGCAAACCAACGCGATCGCGTCTTCACAACCAAAAACGCAGACAACATCACTATTGGATATTTCACATTTGATACCATACAAAACAGCACAGTAAAGATTGGAGGAAAAACCAGCATTGAACTTACCAAACCATCAATTATTACACTTGGAACACAACGCATCGAAATCGCTCCACTTATAGGACCTAGCATCATCACTACAGAAACAGAACATCGAGGAGAACCACAACTCTATATCCAACATGCTACTGCTAGATTTAGTGACGAAACAATAGAAATCACAAACAGCGCAACACTCACTGTAAATCGAGAATTTGGAATCACATGCGCTAATATTGAACCTCCAGGAAGCTACACCTATTTGTATCAGAAAGCAGAATCTAGATTCAGACTTGTACCACAAAGTGAACACAGCATATGCACACATCGAAAACTTCACCAAAAAAATCCAAAATCATGCACACAATGCACCACAGTAGATCTTGTTACAAACACACTCCAATCAAAAGGCAATCTCAAATACCAACGCTACCTTATTATCCCTAATCAACCACTTACTGAAATGATTGATTATATCACCCCTCTTGCCAGATCAGATTATACTGTTTCATGGGAAGATGACTCTACAACAATCAAACTTAACTCTTGGAACATTAGTACCAGAATTAACAACAGACTTCTAATACACGATGAACTTCTTGATGGAACACCCCACCGAAAATTATTTATTACCCCAACTGATCATGTTTCACTCCCATTATTTAACAAACTCGAATCACCACAACCACTTGCGCAAATAAAGGATATGCTCTTTACGCAATTAACAATATATAACACTAGCATTCAAGTTGATCTTAATCAGACAAGAACACCTATTCTTTTTACTGCTATAGACCCAGATATAGGGTCAGCTCTTACTACTGCGCTTCCATAAAAACCCCACTATCTTTATAAATTAGAATACACAAACATGATACGTGACTTGGAAAATAACCCATAATAAACCAGAATGCATTGGATGCGGAGCATGTGCAGCAATAGCACCACAATTTTGGCAAATGGCAGAGGATGGAAAATCTGATATTATTGCATCAAAAAAACGTGAGGATGGATGGGAAGAAATTGATATTATAGATGAATACCTAGAGATTAATAAAGAGGCAGCTGAAAGCTGTCCTGTTAATGTGATACACTTATGTGATGGGACTGGTAATCAGATTATATGATTAATCACTGTAAAGTAGTAATTTTTGGCAATCTTTAAATAGTTCACTCCATTTAAAAGGTTATGACTAAACCACTTAGTTGCAACAAGATACCTAGGCACAAATATAAAAAAACATTTGAAACATTAGACAACCTATTAAGTTTTAGAAACAAAGACAAACTCCAGCCAGTAATATCCGGGTATAATTGGTATAATAAAATTTCCACAGCAGATAGAATAATCACATTTTCTCACATCCATGGAAGTGACAACTACAAAAGAGCGATGCTAAATAATCTTGAGAAAATAGGTTATAATCAAATTAAAATTGTTCAACATATTCGTGAAAAAGATGCGGCATATCTCTGGGATCCTAATTATAGGATCAGAGATGATAATGGTACACTTTTTACAGGATTACGCATAAGAGATCTAAGAACTGACCAGTATATCGACCTGAATCAATTTAAGGAACATTTAACTGAGAATGTGTACTATACAAAATGTAAAGGAAACCTTATTGCTGAAGACAAAGGATGGCAATTAGACTTTCCATTCAATAATTCATATGAACTTGGGAACCTTGTGGACCTATTTTTAGTAAAGTCTGGAATACATATATATGATAAAGAAGGAAATCGAATCAAAGAAACTTTTGAACAATTTAATCAACGTTCACCATGGGAGGATGCCTATAGAACTCCTGTACTCATCATTGGAAAAGTAGCCATCGATCTTGCTAGTCAGCTCCCAGACTTTGATATTGCTACTCGAATGGTGCTGATCGAAAACAGACATGAAATCAGCTTTATAATCCACAAGTATATACAAGAACTACATCTCTTACCACAGTATCAAACCCTTTTAAGGCTAGGATTTTTGGAAGAACCATGTCTAGTCAACAAACCATTTCTGAAAGATATTAATAATATACGATAGATTTAAATGTTTTTATAACATATTAGGTTTATGACTTTAGAAACAATAGTAAATGACCCATCTAGACTATTTAGTAATCATGATGTGGATGAAATACTCTCAAAAATCAGTGAGTATGAAAAAATCCACAGATGCGATGCAGGGATTATAGAGATACAGCGAAGACAGTTTGGCAGTAGTTATGAAATTGTTAGTTCTGCTGAAGCCAAACAGTTGCTTAAAAGAAGTGTTAATCAAAACACACCTGAATGGGGACACAAGTATTATCCAAAATCATACTTTGAAAGTCTACGCAAAGCTCTTTATCAAAGATTGTAGTAGGATTTTAATCAAAAACTTTTTATTCTAATTAAGAATCTGACATACTGTGGCAGAAAACAAAAATACTAAAGAGTACATTGTTGAACTTGATAGGGAAGGCTGCATTGGTGCAGGTGCATGCGCAGCTATTATGCCAGAGAGATTTGTTATGGCTACTGATGGAAAGGTTGACCTTAAGAATGCAGAACAAGACGGAAAGAATATCAGACAGGTTCTTATTATCAATGAAGACGAACTTGAGAAGATGAAAGAAGCAGCTGAATCATGCCCTGTCAATGTTATCCATATTATCAATAAAGAAACTAAAGAACGTTTATACTAGTATGAAAAAAAGGGGCAAACCCTCTTTTTATTTTCTTATCAATTCAACAACAGTCTCAACATGATATGTTTGAGGTGACATATCAATAGGCTGAACACGCACCACATCATAATTTTTGAGCAGTCTCAAATCCCTTGACAAACTCCTTAAATCACAGGACACATACACTATCTTCTTTGCACAAACACCATTCAAAAACCTTGCTGCATCACCCAAGCCATCTCGAGGAGGATCAATAATGATCTTGTCAGCACCTACCTTGCTTGATTTAAGCCATTGCAGAACACCAGCAGTCTTAAAAGATACATTCCTAATCTGGTGACTCACTGCATTCTCAATTGCAGCCTTTACTGCAACCTTAACACCTTCTACACCAATAACTGCCTTAACAAATCTTGCAGCAGGAAGTGAAAAATTGCCTATACCCGAAAACAAATCCAATACCACATCAGTAATTTTAAGATCTAAAAATTGAAGTACAGTTTTAACCAAGATCTGATTCTGAGTGAAACTTTGTTGTGTAAAACAAGGCTCATAAAAGTGCAGCATCAACCCAAATTCTGGTAATGGGATAACACTTGAGGTAGCCAAATCCAGTGATCCTGATATATCACAACCTAATCGAAGTACACGCAGCTGCTCATTAATAACTTCAGAGGAAACAATACATTTTTTTATATCAAGTATTTTGTTAGAACTACGCTGCATCAAACCAAGTGCTGAATTATTCTTATGAAATCGCGCCCGATCTCGATAACCAAACTGCTTTGATGGAATAATTTTTAATACATTTGCAAGTTGATAATGTTTGAAAATTGCAGCTACCTGCTTTTGTTTTTCTTCTAATTGTAGCCCATAAGAAACATGTTGCCAATCACAACCACCACACATACCAAAATAAGGACATAGGGGTTTGATACGAAGAGGGGATGGTGTGAGTATTTCAAGAAGAGTAGCCTCTGCAAATCTGTGCCGTACTGAATTTATTTTAACCTTAACCTTGTCTCCTGGCACAGTCATTGAAACAAAGATAGAGAATGGAACTCCATGATTATCATAAGGACCTACTCCTTTGCCCCCATATGCTAGGGATTGCATATCCAGTTCTAGAATATCTCCTATTTGCATTGGTACTACATACATAAGTTAGTTAAAAAGAAGATGGTTTAAAAGACTACTTTCGAAAAGTTTCTAATTTGTAACACTTTACCACGTCATCAGCAACAGACCAATCTAGATTCTTTATAAAAGATTCAATATATTTCTTTCTTGCAGTTGCATAATCAAGAAAATAGGCATGCTCATACACATCAAGAATAATTAATGGAACACAACCCCACACCCCACCTTGATTATGAACATCACAAACAATATTGTGAAGGTTGCCAGTTTCTAGATCCATTGCCAAAACCACCCATCCTCGTGCGCATAGTCCTAATGCTGCAAACTCCGCAACCCATTTATCATATGAACCAAAATCCTTTGCAATCCATTCTGCTATTTTTCCTACTGCCGAATCTCCTTTTCCACCAAGGTTATCAAAATAACCCTCATGAAGTTTAATTGCGTTCCAGGCAAAGGTCTCCTCAAGTTTAAGTTCACGAATCTCTGCATATGTCCCGTTTGCAGAATCAAGTTTGGCATTTGGGATTGCTGCACGAATCTCATTAATTTTCTTAACATACCCTGCGTACAAAACGTCATGATGCTCACTTAGCTGTTTTTCTGAGAAACCATCTAATGATTTGTATTTGAGTGGTTTGACTATCTTTTCCATAAGAATACCTATCCAAAACTTGAGCCGCAGCCACAATGACTCTTTGCATTAGGATTATCAAATTTAAACCCAGTAGCGTGCAATGATTCTACAAAATCCAAGGTAGTACCTTTAAGATATTCTACAGAATCAGGATCAACAAATACTTTCATACCATTTGTTAGAAGTATAATATCATTTGGCTGTGGTTGTTGTGCAAAACCAAGATCATATGAATATCCAGCACAGCCTCCAGGAAGCACTGCTACACGTAAGCCATATCCCTCTGCACCTTCTGCCTTCATAAATTCTACAGCCTTTTGTACTGCTTTTGGTGTTAATCTAAGCACAGATTCTGGATCGCGATGCGCTATTTCAACTGCACCAGGATTTGGTTTTTCCATAGTTAATACTGATGTGCTAGAACCACATCCACCAGAAGCACAACCACCATGCCCTGTTTTCTCATCTTGAAGAGATACAGACTCTTGTATACCTACACGCGCTCCAATAACCTTATTGATTGAAGTGATCATCTCATCTAATTCATTACCTACCCATCCATGACCAACAGCGCCTTCTTCTAAAGTCTCCCAATAAGAAGCACCGCAACCAACACAGTGAAGACCACGCTCCTGCATAATATCAATAGCCTCTGGATATTTTTGTACAATCTCACCAAGTGTCATTCCCTTATGAACTGGCCCACTGATTTGTGTTTGTTCCATGTTATATACTTCATATTTTCATTTGTTTATATTGATTGCGATTCTAAGTACTTGTTAGACCCAAATCGGTTGCAGAGGCACTGGCTTATTTTTGCTTGCGCAAAAATGGGACGTCGCTCGCACTTCATACCACTATGCTAAAAAAAATCCTCCCCTATGGAACCTCGTCGGATTTGCGCATTACATTAAAACAGTGCTCACATCTTGACACAATCAAAGCCTTCGGCTTTCGCTGTGCACAAGGTCGAAATGAGATCTTGCTTCGTCCCACGCCAGCGCCTTTGCATAGCACCAGGCTTAACAAGTACAGTTCTTAGGTGTTTAAACACCCATCATAAGCCTTACTTCTGGTGGAGGAACCCAAGGTGGATCAAAGGTAAGCTCTAACTCAACTATCTTAACACCTTCTACTTTACCAACCTCCAATCTGATCTGTTCCATGATCATAGGCCCAAAAGGACACATCGGGGATGTCAGAGTGAGACAAATATTAACCATACCTTCCCTAATATCAATATTATAAATCAATCCAAGTGTCACAATATCAAGCCCAATCTCTGGATCAACTACATGTTTTAATGCATCCTCAACTTCTTGTTTAGTCACCATACACCTCCTCAGTCATAACCTTGCCTAAATAATCATACACGCCAAACTTGATGACCTTAAGTCCTAACAAAGCACACTTGATTCTCATCATCGAAATCTCAATACCAAGCATTGCCAAAACATCATCCTTACCAAGTCCAACAATTCCATCTAATGGCATGCCAAGCACCTTTTCTGCAAGCATAGAAGCTGATGCCAAACTAATAGCGCATCCTTTTCCACTAAATCGAACATCCTTAATCATACCATTATCTATTTTAATAGTAAACTCAATAACATCACCACAGTAAGGATTAACATCACGAAACGCAATATCACAGTCATCTAAATGGCCAAACAACTTTGGATTTCGATAGTAATCCAAAATAATCTCTTGATACATTGACTCTGCGTTCATAAACGAAATACCCTCACAGCTTTTTTTACTGCACAAATAAATGCGTCAACATCCTCTTTAGTATTATAAAGATAAAACGATGCCCTACATGTGGACTGCACACCAAACACATTCATAAGTGGCTGAGCACAGTGATGACCAGACCTGATTGCAACACCTTCCTCATCTAAAATCGAGGCTACATCATGCGAATGCATATCACCAAGATTAAATGAAACAACACCACAACGACCATACTTAGGACCATACACAACAACCTGAGGGATCTTGCTCAATTCTTCATATGCATAAAGCCCTAATTCCTGGCTATGCACATACACATTTTCCATACCAACCTGCTCAAGATAATCAATTGCAGCAGCAAGACCAATAGCACCAGCAATATGAGGAGTTCCGCCCTCAAAGCGTTCTGGAGCATTAGCAAGGATTGTTTTATGCAGTTCAACTTCCTTAATTGAGCCACCACCAGAAATAAATGGCTGCATAGTATTCAGAATATCATATCTTCCATATAACACACCAATTCCTGTTGGCCCAAGCATTTTATGACCAGAAAATGCAACAAAATCTGCACCAATATCCTTTACATCCACTTGCATATGCGGAACAGATTGAGCAGCATCAAGCAGAGTTACAACACTATTTATCTTAGCAATCTTAAATAACTCCTTCACAGGATTAATACTGCCAACTACATTTGAGATATGTGTGCACGCAAATATTCTTGCCATTGGAATTAACTCTTTAGCCTTGACAAAATCAAGTACTCCTTGTGCTGTGCATGGCACAAATTCTAACACAGCACCACATGCACTAGCTATCTGCTGCCAGGGAACAAGATTTGAATGATGCTCCATCTCTGTGAGCAAGATAATATCCCCCCTCCCTAGATTTTGTCTGCCCCATGCATTAACTACTAAATTAATTGATTCAGTAGCATTTTTTGTAAACACAATCTCCTGTGGCAAGGCATTTACAAAACGCGCAACTTTTTTTCTTGCAGCACCATACTGGATTGTTGCTCTTGAAGAGAGTGTATGCATACCACGATTAATATTAGCATTATCATTTTTATAGAAATTACAGATTGCATCTATCACCTTTTGAGGCTTCTGACTAGTTGATGCACTATCTAAATAAACAAGCGGCTTTCCATGAACTACTTGATGTAGTGCTGGAAAATCTCTTTTAAGATCTAGGTTTATTTTCTGCAATGCAACTTGCTCCATTTTTCCTCCACAAGATTCATGATACGTGTTTGTTCTTCATGAGATTTGAGAATGCTCTGAAGAAACCCTAGTGCAATCATTTTCTTTGCATCATCTGCATTGATCCCCTTTATACCTAAATATACCAACTGATCCTGAGCAATCCGTGAGGTTGATGCAGCATGAGCAGCAACAACATCATCAGAAAGAACCTCCATAGCAGGAATGGTCTCTGCATGGGCATCCTTACTCAATAACAAGATGTGATGCGTAAGTTTTGCAACACTGCACTGCGCTGCCTTTGACACTAGGATATTACCATGACCAATAAGGACTGCAAAATCATCTACAATTGAACGTGTATCAACCACAGAATGTGTAGATTGAGCATGATGATTAATCATTATGCTAGATTCAAATAGATCTTGAGAAGCACTATAAGATACCTCAACACTTCTACACTGCGCATGCTCTCCTTTTAAATCAACAATCACATTATTCTTGACTAAAGAACCAATACACACATGAGTAAGGTTAACTGATGCCCTATTATTAACAACGATGTGAAAATCATTGACTGAACTTGAGTCATAAATACAGAATAGATCTAATTTAGCTCCAGATTCCAAAATAATTTGTATATTATTTTCTGCCTTTGGCCTGATAAGAAGTTGGACACAACCATTAATAATATATGCAACATGATCTTCATTAAGATTCAACTCTTTCTTGACATTATTCAGATGCTCAAGAGAGCTTTGTGCGCATAGCTGAGTAATCATATTATCACCGCACCTGCGGCTCCATTTCTAAACGAATCAATTTATTAAGCTCAATAGCATACTCCATGGGAAGCTCTTTAGTAAATTCCTGCATAAAACCTAGGACAATCAATGCCATAGCCTCAGATTGGGAAAGTCCACGAGACATCACATAAAATAACTGCTCCTCACCAATCTTACCAACATAAGCTTCGTGGGATGTGAGTGCATCATCCTCACCAATTTTCATTGTTGGATAAGTATCTGAACGTGACTTATTATCTAGCAACAATGCATCACAACGTACATTTGAAATAACGTTTGTTGCACCTTTTGCAACACGCACCAAGCCGCGATAAGAAGATCTGCCTCCATCCTTACTTACAGACTTTGAAATAATCCTACTTGTAGTATAAGGAGCAAGATGAACAACCTTACCACCAGCATCTTGATGCTGATTGGCTCCAGCATATGCAACTGAAAGGATGTCAGCCCTAGCACCCTTACCCATTAAATAGACTGAAGGGTATTTCATAGTCACTTTTGATCCTAAGTTACCATCAATCCATTCCACAGTTGCACCTTCATATGCAAAGGCTCGCTTTGTCACAAGATTATACACATCACCAGACCAATTCTGGATTGTGGTATATCTAATCTTAGCATTCTTAAGTGCCACAACCTCAACTACTGCTGCATGCAAAGAATCAGATGAATAGACTGGGGCGGTGCATCCCTCAATATAATGTACTGACGAATCCTCATCAGCAATAATTAATGTCCGCTCAAACTGCCCCATATTCTTTGAATTAATACGAAAATATGCCTGTAGTGGAACACTAACTTTCACTCCTTTGGGAATGTAGACAAATGATCCCCCAGACCATACTGCACTATTGAGTGCTGCAAACTTATTGTCACCAATCGGAATGATCTTACCAAAAAACTGTTTGACTAAATCTGGATGTTCACGAACTGCTGTGTCCATATCAGTAAAGATAACACCTAATTTTGAAAGATCCTCGTGTAGTGAGTGGTAGACTGTTTCAGATTCAAACTGTGCTCCAACACCACCAAGAAATTTCCGTTCAGCCTCAGGAATACCTAAGCGTTCAAATGTTTTCTTAATATTTTCTGGAACATCATCCCAACTGCGTTCTGAGCCTTCTGAAGATTTTAAATAATAAGTCATAGCATCAAAATCAATCTTGCTTAGATCAGCACCCCATATTGGCATAGGCTTTGCATTAAATACCTCAAATGCCTTAAGACGAAATTCTGTCATCCAAATAGGCTCATTCTTAAACTCCTTTGAAATCTGAAGCACAACATCTTTAGAAAGACCTTTTTTGGAACGAGCAACTGATACATCAGGAACATGAAAACCATATTTTTCTTCATAATTCTCATTAACCAAATTAAGTTCTTGAAGTGTCATTTTCCATACCCTTTCTCTTGAATGTGTTCTGCAAGTAGTAGACTACCAGACTCAACAATCCTTCCCCCACTTAGCACATGCACCTTATCAGGACTGAGCTGCTCTAAGATTTTTATATGATGTGTCACAACAATTGCAGAGAACTCAGAATCCCTACAGGCTGTGATTGCATTACACACAACCTTTAGCGAGTCAACATCAAGCCCAGAATCAGTCTCATCAAAGATTGCAAGTAATGGTTTTGTCAAAACCAATTGCAATACCTCAGCACGTTTTTTTTCACCACCAGAAAAACCAACATTAAGTTCACGCTCAACAAAGGATTTATCAATGCTTAAGAGCTCAAGTGCGTGATCTAACTTCTTTTTAAAATCAATAGGAGATATGCTTGGCTGCTTTGCTTTTAGGATAGAATATAAGAAATGACCAAGATTAACCCCAGGAATCTCAAGAGGATACTGAAATGCCAAAAACAAACCAAGGTTTGCACGCTCACTAGGCATAAGATTCAAAATATTACTACCATTAAACATAATAGAACCAGACTCAACCTTATATTTGGGATGCCCTGCAATGACATATGAAAGCGTAGACTTACCAGAACCATTTGGGCCCATTAATGCATGAACCTCACCTTGTGGAACAAACAATGAGATATTCTCAAGAACAAGCTTTCCATCTACTGAAACACTCAGATTTTCAATACATAATCCAGATTCTTTTTTTTCCATTTTTATGCTCCATGATTAAAACATACATCACAATCATTTGGGATCTGAGCAAGTTTGCAATGCATTACACATGTTACACGTTCCTGAAGCGCCAGATCCAAGAGCTTCTGAGTTTCGTGCAAAATATTTCCCTTATGTACCAAACGCTGCGCACTTTGCTGCAACTCTTGCATGATTCTACTTGTAAACTTAACATTCTGCGCACGTTTATTCTTTACATATTGGCTAATCGCAGGCTCTGAAACCTGTAGCAGCTTTGCAATCTCTTTTTGCTCAAGACCCATTGATTTGAGGAGATCGGTAAGCTCACGACGAATAGCTGGAAGTATATAATGCAGCTCAACCTCTTGCGGATACATCAACAACTTTGAGTTAACCATTGTTAATTAACGTATGTTAACCAAGTTTATAAAGCTTTAGCAATAATTTTCCAAGACAATCCTGTGCTTGAGCGAGTGAAAACCTTTTCTGAGGATGTTTAATAAGCATTGGTAAAAGCACTTGATCAATCTGATTTCCAATACCCATATTCTTAAAATGCTCCTCAACACTACAAAGCACAAAAACCTTATCTTCTTTATACAAGGAACCAAAACGAGAAAGCGCCTTATACAATATCTTGCCAACAGAATACACATCAGAATTAGGAGCTGGCAATGGCTCATCTGGATCACGAATCTCAGGAGCAATATACACATGTTCAGCAAACCAAAGCAAGCTTGAAGGATTATTCAATAATTCTTTATCAACACTGCATCCAAAGTCAATAATCCAAGCGCGGATCTTGTCAGCATCTCGACGAACAACTACATTATCTGGTTTTAAATCACCATGCAACCCAATACCTTTGTGAGCCATATATTCAAGAGCAGATACAATATCATAACCTACCTTTATACAATCCCCTGCATATCTAATCAACACTGAACCATCCTTTTCAAATGCCACCTGTTTATACTTTTGAATAAACATTGATAATGTAATTGAAGATTCATATTTTGTAAAGAGTTTAGAATAGGTTGTGTATGGTCGAAGCACTGGGATTGCGGAATGGCCTTGAATACGCTTTAGGGCCTCATGTTCACGCTGCAACAATCCTAAATTTTGCTCGAGATTCGGCTTAATCTTACGCTGTGGCTGATAAGGCAACAACTTAGAATTAATAATTCCAGCAGGAACCTTTAACACATCAGCATATAAGGTATTTCCAATTCTGGAATGAACCAGATAAGCATCACCAAATGCACCTATACCAAGACAAGAGTCTACATCAAAATCAATCATAGTATTCATCAGCCCAAAATTAGTGATTATTTAAAAAGGTTTGGTGGATTTGCATCGTGCCCACGAGCCAGACCCCATAAATAAAAACTGTCATCAGCAAAAATGTAATTGATAAGATCATCCTCACCACCAAGACCCACAGGCAAAAGAATCATCTGACCATGTTCTAATTTGGGCCTAGCAAAACAAACACATCCCAAAGCCTGATTATCAGGATAAACCTTTTCTTGATATATAAACATAGAGATGGAATTTTGTTCAGCCTGATAAGCAAGAATGTATTTGGCATTCTGCTCAGCATATTTAGGCAATAATGCTGCCACATAAACAGAGGTACCATAAGAAGATTGCCCTGATTCATTAGGCTTAATATCTAATTGTAAATCCTCATCTGGCATGATAAATGTTCTGCCAGTCTTATTCGCAAAACGCTTCACACGCTGACCAAGATCCTCTGATATATCTAAAGAAATATGTGACTTGTTTTGGATAATTTCCTGACGTTTTAATAGTATTCTTATCTCCTCTTGATCTGGCTCAAAGATATATGCTCTAATCCCTGCCACTTCATCAAGAGCCATTGCAATAAGAGTACTAGTAACTTGATAATAATTCGAATTATCTGCACCATTAGTTTTATAGCGGAACTCAACAGCATCATCTAATGTTTGAAGCAACATGTTGCGATTACTACAGAATTCCACACAAGCTTGCCAATTAGAAAATTCTGGAGAGGATTTTGTCCATAACCTATCATTAAGATAAAAACCATCTTCATTATTAGGTTGACAAACCAGTATACTATTTTTAATTGTTCTAGTTTTCATAAAACCACCAGTGCCTGAAAAACTGGTTAGCTTAAAAAGTTTATACTGATTAAGAGAAGTTTTTTATATATAAGGACACTAACAGTATTAATTAGGACAAATGGAGATGCATATGAAAAAAACACTTGTCATTGTTGAAGATGAACCAAATATTGCAAAAGCAGAAAAACTTATTCTTGAAGAACTATACAACGTTCATATTGCAAATGATGGAGAAGTAGGACTCTCTAAAATACGCGAAATCATCCCAGATCTTGTGGTTCTTGATGTCATGATGCCAAAAATAAGCGGATTTGAGGTGTGCAAGGCAATTAGGTCAGACAAAAGGCTTTCAGAAGTCAAGATTGTTATGGTCACTGCAAAAAACCAAAACAAGGACGAACAAACAGGGCTTGATCTTGGCGCAGACGACTATATTATGAAACCATTTGAACCAGAAGAATTACTTCATGTGATAAACCAAACACTTTCTTCATAAATATGTTTAACGAAACATTCTGGATAATTTACCATAGCACCAACCGATTCCTTGGCTCAACTACAGGAGAACTTTTCAAACACTCATTTGAACTTGTGCTCTTCACATTCACTACATACATGATTGTTTCAGAATACCTACGAAATCGTGACAATCTTGAACTCAAAGAACTTGGTATTGGATTCGGACTCTTGTCCCTATCAAAACTTGGTACAACACTCACTCTTGGAATTCACATATTCGGCGGGCTTTTATTTACACACACCTTTGCTTATATCTATATTCTAGAATCTACAATTGAGTTGTGGGCAATATTATCTCTTATTAAATTTGTCACAGCACCAGTTATCAAAGATAACAAAACTATACAAAAAATACTCAAATTTGGCCTTATCTTTGTTCTACTTCTTACAATAGGGATCTACACCCATCTTATTACAGTAACAAATATTACGGAATTCTACGATCTTCGCGAATCAAGTGATTTTGCCATTATCAATCTTATCAAAACAATCTTTTTAATTAGTGGCATTATTATTATGTGGAAATATTACACCCAATTTAAACAAGTTGATAAACGACACCGTAGCATATTCCATGCATTCATACTTTATGCTATATCACCACTTTTTTACACCATCAATTACTTTGCTTTTGCAGGACAAAATCCAGCACTTATCATTATCTCACACCCATTTCCATTTATAGCAGTCTCACAATTCACCCGCGTCATCTTCTTAAAAACAGCAGACAAAGCACAGATATTAGACAGACTTAACATCACTGAAAAAAAATATCTCAAAGCACAAGAAATCTCAGAACTCAAAGACGAATTTGTTAGCATCGTATCCCACGAACTAAAAACACCCCTCACCTCGATTAATCTGTATGCATCAATACTTGAAAAAGGAACACTTGGACCATCAAATCAGCGTCAATTAGAGGCTTTTCAAACGATCAAGCAAGAATGTACAAGACTCTCAAATCTTATTCAGGATATTCTTGATTTGTCAAAACTTGATAACAAGAATGTGAAACTCAATTACCAAATCGTGGATTTCTATGATCTTGTTGAAAATTCACTACTCTTACAAATTGCACAAAAAAAGCAAATTATAATACACAACACTGTTCCTCTAGGATCAAAGATTAGAGTTGATCCTGATAAGATCAAACAAGTGCTTATTAACCTCCAATCAAATGCTATCAAATTCACTGAACAGGAAGGAAGTATCACTATTGGATTTGCGCACAAACCTAAAACTTGGGAATTCTGGGTAGCAGATACAGGCATTGGCATTCCAAAAAACAAGATACCAAAACTCTTTGACAAATTTTATCAAGTAGAGGATCATCTCACACGACAAGCAGGAGGCACAGGTCTTGGGCTTGCCATTGTAAAACGTATTGCTGATCTTCACAACGCAAAAATCCATGTCAACTCAACAGTAGGCAAAGGATCAATATTCAGATTAACATTTGGAAAGAAATACTAATATGCCCCCATTGATTTAATATACTTGATAACATCTTGCGCACTAACCTTATTTGTCCGAATATCAACAAGCACCTTAACAACCTCAACCCCACGATAAAAACGATACTCGCGTACACCAAGAACCAATGATTTTCCTTGCTGGATTAATCGCATTGATCTCTCAAACTCACCTTCAGTAGTTGGTGTTTCTACAAGTTCACCATCAGCATTAAGACCAACACGATACGGCACACCATCTTTAAACCTTCCAACAGGCTTAAAATTCCCATCACCACGAATCCAACCAAGATGGGATGCAATAAGCTCATAAAGCAAGGTTACATCAGTACGACGCATCTCTTTTAAAGCCAATTCAAAACCAATTGCCATACATCTAAGAACAAAGACTTGGATATAAGTGTTTTTGTTTTATCAGTAGATCGTAAATCAAATAAAAGCTTTCGAACTTCCTACTTAACCTGCTCAATAAGCAAATCAAGAGCAATTTGTTTTACCACATTCTCATGATCATAGTTTGGAATCGCTGACTTCAAATGAAGCACTGACTTTTCCCAAACTCGACCATTATGCGTACATAATTTTTGCATTGTATTCACCTCCTTTACTTTTAACATAATTTTTTAATAATTGAGAAAAAAGGTATTTACCTAATTCTAATTGCCTCGAGATTTCGTGGTGCAGCAGTTTCAATGCGGAATTGTTTATGAATACTTGAAGCGAGATCTAAACATCTAGTATTTTCTCCATGATTAATAATAACCCTCTTAGGTTTTGGTTGACAATGCGCAATAAAATTCATCAACTGTCTACGATCAGAGTGGGAGCTTATTTCAATGCGGTGTACATCCATCTTAATTGGTACAACCTCTTCTTTTTGACCTTCACGAAACACAATCTCCCTCTCACCACCTTGTAATCTGCGACCAAGTGTTCCTTCACCTTGATAACAAGTAAACACCAAGGAATTTCTGGAATTATCTGCAAGCTGGCGCAAATATTGCACTGATGGCCCTCCTGTAAGCATTCCGCTTGTTGCTAAAATAATACAAGGACCAGTTTCTTCAACAATCTGTTTACGTTCCTTTTGAGAACCAACATGTTTGAAAATAGTTGAGAGAAATGGATTATCATCTTTGTGGAAAATGCGCTTTCGTACTGCGGAGTTTAAGTATTCTGGATACGCAGTATAAATCGCAGTAATATCCAGAATCAATCCGTCAATAAAAACAGGAATCTGCGGAAGCTCACCAGCACGCACCATTTCTTCAACAAGAATCATGATCTCTTGACCACGACCAGAACCTAATGTAGGCATTAAGATCTTACCACCTCGCTCCACTGTATCCTTGACAATCTTTTTCAAATAATCTGTCTGATCTTTTTCAGAAGGAAATACATTTGATTTCCCACCATAAGTTGATTCAATCATAAGTGTTTCCAAACGAGGAAACATGGTAACTGCAGGAGCAAGAAGATGTGTCTTGCCAAATTTCATATCACCAGTATACAAGAGATTATGAAATCCATTACCCACATGCAAATGTACCATTGCAGAACCTAAGATATGCCCAGAATCATACAAAGTCAAACGAAGATCAGGTGTAATATCTGTCACTTCCTCATAATCTAATGTAATAGTATGTTTGACCATCTCCTTTATATCATCCTGAGTATAGATTGGTTCTTTACCTTCAGAACGCTGAATCTTCACAAAGTCCAACATTAAAAGCGCCATCACATCCCTCGTCGGAGGAGTACAATATACAGGACCACGATATCCAAACTTAAACAAGTATGGAACCATAGCACAATGATCAATATGAGAATGCGACACAACCACTGCGTCTAACTCCTTAATATTAAATTCAGGAACCTCAAGATATGGATACGCATTTGCATCATCACCAGCATCCAAACCACAATCCAGTAACACACGAGACTCTGGGGTTTGCAGAAATAGACACGAACGACCAACCTGCCGAGCAGCACCTAAATATGTAACCCTAATCCATTCTGATTTCTTATCCCTTATCCAACCATCATAAATACGATGACCAACCTTATCCAAAAACTTCCTGCGATAATCTGAATGCTGAAACAATACCTTACGAATATTATCCACAATATCAGATTTGATCGCAGCAGTCCTACGCACCAGAGGAACCCACATACACTTCTCGCGAATAGCACGCAGGATCTCACCTTGCTTACCAATTGCAATACCTGGCTTTTCAGCCTCAATAATAACCTCAGAACGATGCGTATCAAACAAACACTGCACAACACCAGCATCAGAAGGAATCATTTCCATAATAACCTTCTTAGCATCTTCTTCTAGCATACACATAGATGGATCAGGACGCAACTCAATACGCTTTTTAAATGTCTGAACAGCATTTCGAATCGTTCCTTTATTATCCAAAAAGTATTCTTTATTCTTAGTATAGAACACTATATTTGCGCCTTCATAACTTGCATCAGAAATATTTTCCTGAGGAAGGACTTTTATTATTTCTTTTATAATATCTGGCATAACAATAACTCCTTTTATAGGATAGCAATAATTACAACTCTCTTGATCTGTAGATTAGCGTTACAATCGAACGCCTGTATCAACTTCCTTCTGAACTACTTTTTTTACCCCATGCTCATTCACAACCCATACATCACAACCATTACCAGAGGCAATATCACGCTGCAATGCTGCATTCACAGATTTTACTGCAAGCTCAATACCTTCATCAACACCCAAATTCTTCTTATACTGGGACTCAAGCACACCAAGCGCAAATACACTTCCTGAACCTTCAGAATCAAAATCATCCTTAGGCGTAAGCGATCCATCGATCCCAATATTATACAGTTGATGACCATTATGTGCATCACTACCAACCAAAAGCACAGCAACCACACCAGGCACCATGCTTGGCCTGCGAATCAGAGAATACAACATCCCTGCAAGCAGATTAGCAGCCTCCTTAACTGTTGTCAACCTACCAGTTTGCACATCCTTAAGCTTGATCTCAGCACGAATCAGACGCGCAGTAAGCTGAGCATCAGAAACTAACCCTGCATACGCAACAACCATATTATCAGCAATCTGAACTAACTTAAGCTGCTTTTTATTTGCAACCATTCCCCCAGCAGTGCTTCTTTTATCAGCAGCAATTACAACACCATCTTTACACACAATGCCAATAGTGGTTGTCCCTGTTTTTAATAAATCTTCATTCATTGCTATCAACTTCAAAGAAAAGTTCTAAACCATAGTAACATACTGGTTGTTTAAATAGTTTTCGAAATGAAAAAAGGGAGCGCCCATTTTGAAGCCCCTTGTGCCTTGCTTTATTCTTGGTACAAAAACTTAAGTTGGCCAGAGGTCGACATTAAGCGTTTTTTATAAAGAAAGATATAAATACAACCAAAAGAGTTAGAATGATTAGATTTCTTGCGCTGTAAGAGGACAAAGTAGATAAAAAAATAGATACGCAAATTAAATACAAGGAGAACTTGTTATGAAAAGTTCTCATAGGGTGTGGTTTTACCTTTCTTGCGAACGTAGACTACAGTATCTAACACAAAGCGGGGGGAAGAAGATGAACAAAGTACAAAGCATAGTATTGCTTGCCATTATTTTATTGGCACCAGCAGGACTAGCAGAAAAACTGCATCCAAAACTAAAAGACAAAACAGGGGATGTACGTGTCATTGTTTCATTAACAGACACAGCACATGGCATTGAAACACTTGCACAAAATAAGTGCAAAGCACACTATCTTGCAGAACACGCTGATGTGGTTGTTGCAGACTGCCCAGCAGATTCGCTACTTGCACTTTCTGAAAGCGAAGATGTTGAATTTGTTGGAGAAGATGAGGTCTTTTCTGCAATTGATGCCCAATCAAGAACACAAGTCAAAGCAGATTCGGCATACGCAACCTATGGAACTGATGGTTACAATGTCAAGGTTGCAATAATCGACACTGGCATTACAACCTCAACTGTTCCAGCACTCTCTGGAAAGGTAGTTTTAAGCCAAGACTTTAGCGGAGAAGGCACAACAGAAGATATGAACTCACATGGAACAGCAGTAGCATCAGTTATTGCAAGCCAGGACAGCTCACAACTTGGAGTAGCGCCAGGAGTCAATCTTCTTAATGCCAAAGCAGGAGATGCATCAGCATCCTTTGTCACAAGCAATGTAATCCAAGCTATTGACTGGAGCATTGCCAATGGAGCTCGAGTTATATCCATGAGCCTTGGTGGAGCAGTAAGCTCATGCGCAGCATCACCTCTTGCAAATTATGTCAACAAAACAGCATTTACCAACAACACCATCTTTGTTATTGGTGCAGGAAATGGTGGACCATCAGCATCAAGTATTTGGTCACCTGGATGTGCTGAACACGCTATTACAGTAGGAGCAGTAGACTCTGGCAACAATCTTGCGTTGTTTTCATCACGTGGACCAACAGATGGTCGCGTAAAACCAGATGTCGTAGCCCCGGGTGTGCAGATCAACACAGCCAACAGAGATGGAACATGGAGTGCTAGAGATGGAACATCTTTTTCCACACCACATGTTGCTGGAGTTGCAGCAATGATGCTCCAGATGAGATCAGGGCTATACTGGGATGAGGTTAAAGGAATAGTAAAAAGCAGTGCTGTACAACTACCATCCTACACTAAAAACGAGGTAGGCAGTGGATTAGTTGATGCACTTGCTGCAGTCAATACTGCCACAACATGGCCAACCTACGCCAACCTCTCTACAAAAGAAACCTACCCTGCATCAGCAGTAAAAAGATCTGCATTTAACTTTAACTGGAGCGGTTACAACACAGGAAACAGCGCAGCAACAAACACCAAGGTACAAATTAAAACATCATCATCAAACCTGATAATTGTGAGTGGTGCAAATCCATCAATAATTGGGAGTATTGCAGCACGAACAACTGCAAATGCTGGATGGAGGCTGCAAGGCAAAAGAGCAGGAACCTATACAGTTACAGTTAATGCAACTGCAGGCAACACCCAAAAGATCGATGTTGTCCAAGTTGTTGTAAAATAAAAACCAAGTCACTGATTTGGTTTTTACCTTTTTTTCTTTTTTTTCTTCTTATTTTTACTGGAACCCTGGCTTGATCCAAATAATGAGCCACCAGTAGCCTAATTTTCTTCTCAGAAAATTATCCTGAATGCAAATACCACGAACTAGATTTTATTTTCCTTGCCAAAGCTTATTATCTTTAGTAAAATACAAAGTTTGATCTGGTATGTGACTGCTTAGACACCTCTGCATGTATCTTCTTAAAAATTTGGGAGTCTTATACTCATACCATCTTTTTTCAGATAGAGACCCACTCTGGATATGAATTTTTTTTTCTATTATAGCATTAATTCCTTGGTATTTCTCTTGAGTTCTTTTGCAGTGGAGAATGATATTATAAACTTCTGCTTTGATCTTATTTCTGAGAAGTTTTGAATGAACTAAAGTTCGCATGTCCCCACGTAGAAGATGGTCTCGCCAGATAGGAATAAGAATAATATTGGAAGGATGTTTTTGAAGATGGTATAATATCTGCTCTGCAATGCCATATTCGTATGCAAGTGGTGAGCTTATATCTTTATTAAGTGCCAATGCCATAACCAGATCACTTTTTGCGAGATTTGAGATTTCACATAAGATGGCAAGATACGGGAATCTATAATTTACATCGTCCCGAGGACCTATTTCTCTTCGTGATTCCATCTCATCTAATCTTTTACTAATATTCTTAGTGCCTGTTAAAATGCCAGCTACAATCTCATCAAGATGTGATTGTTCTGTTACTGGAATTCCTAAACCAATAACAACTGAGTTATATTTTGCTGCTGTTCTGAGGATATTGATCTGCATGGTAAGAGATTCATTATCATCCTCAGGTTCGCCAAGAAGTAAGACAGTGGAGGTTTGCATTGTGCTAAAAAGTTGTCAAGAGATTTGTGTGGAAGATCTTTTGCTTTGGCGATAATGGAAAACATAGGTTGATAGGATTCGTCCATTGTTAGAGGGTCATAAAGAACCATTTTGTTATATTCGTCAACACTACCGCCGCCAGGAGGTTGAAGATGTTCTTGGGCATAGATAGGTGTTAGTAGCCCAGTTAGTGAAAGAGCTGTGGCAAGAATGTGTTTCTTAACAGAGAGTATATATCATCTTAACCAGTTCTGATATATAAACCTTTAAAATATTACATTATAAGTATTTTAATATACAAATGGAGTATTTTATTACTTTATAAGTAAATAATACTCTTTTTATGATATGCTTATTACGCAGTATGTAATTCTAACATGATAATTAGTGATTATTCATAGTCAAAAAGAGTAAATAGTAATATATTTAAAGTATTATATTAGGGAATTACTCAATTTGTAAATGATTGATATGGTACCACACAATATGGCCCAGTATATAGTACAACCTAAGAAGGTGTAGTATTGACACAACTTCCACAACTTCACGAACTTTTGAGCACAGCACTTACCCAAGAAGAAATTCGAGAACTTATCAAACAACTCCAAACAAAACTTGTTAATGCAACACAATTGCAATCTGTTATATCCACATCAACAGACACTATCCCTTTACAAATTTTCTCCACATCACTTGCACCTGCAGAAGCAGTAGTCAAATATCTCAAAGAGAATAATCAACTTTCTTATCACGAGATTGGAGTAGCACTTAATCGTGATGAGCGAGGCATCTGGGGAACATATCACAGATCAAAACAAAAAATGCCGCAGGCATTTTCACTAACTAAACTAGAACCATCAATACCAATATCATTACTTGCTATACGCAAACAATCAATTCTGGAAAACGTCATCAGTTATCTTATTGATATACTTCATTACTCCTTCTCTGCTGCTGCACAACTTCTTGACAAAAAATACTCAACTGTATACACCACATACCACAGAGTTTCCAAGAAAGGATATTCTCGCACAGTATTTAACACGCCAGAAGCCCAGAACCCAACTCTTGATCCTCACAACAAAACAAACCCCCCTACAAAAAAAGCTAGGCAAAGCCCTGCCAGAGGAACAATATGAAAGAGCACAACCCTGCTGGAATAGAAAACAGAGATAATAAAACTGTATTTTCCAGCAGGGGATGCTCTTTCCTATTCTTAGTACTTCTCCTTATTGGAGAAGCACATGCTGCTGGATTAATTCAAATAGAAAACACAACAACAGGAACAGAAACCTGGATTAATAAGGACAAATCAAGCCGAAACTATGGTGCAGATACTATCCTGCGCATTGGAAAAGATGTAGACTTTGCACGATCACTTATCAAAATAAGCATTGATAACATTCCATCAAATGCAACAATTGATGATGCAAGTTACTCAGTGTACCTGACTGCACAATCAGCAAGTCCAAAAAATCTAACACTCAACTTGTATAGAGTAAACAAGGGATGGAGTGAAGGAACCAAAACAGGATCTGGAAGTAATGATGGAGCAAGCTGGAATGAAAATGATACCAGCACAGTTTGGGATACAAGTGGAGGAGATTATGAAAATACAACAATCTGGTCTGTTATCAATATCACAACAAATCAGTATGGACTATATACATTTAATTTTACTTCATTAACCAAATCATGGAAAAATGGAAGCCTAAACAACAACGGGTTTATCATTACAGCGGCAAATGAATCAGTAGCTACATATTATGATTTTGGAAGTGGAGATCATTCTAATATATCAGTTAGACCAATAATCAGATTTAACTGGACAGAACATGAAACAGCACCGCCAATACTTATCTCAACTAATGTTTCACACACTAACATCAAACTTGGTGATATTGGATGCATCATAGCAAATATTACTGACACATCAAATCTTAGTTCAGCAATTGCTCACATTCAAAAACCAGACAATGGAACAATAAATATTAGTCTTAGCGATGAAAAAAGCTGTAACAGCAAACCCAATGATAATATCTGGACAGGAACATTTAGCCCAACTATCGATGATACACACACCTGGAAAAATCTCACTATAACTGACATGTGGGGAAATACCAACACAACACCAGTCAATAGAATCTTAAATGGAGTTATTGGATCCATATCAATAAACAGTGGATCAACATTACCCAGGACTAGCCTCTATGATGATAATGTTACAACAGATCTCTATCTTATCAATACATCAAATAATGTCTACGCAACCCAAGGCCTATCACAGAAATACTTCTACATAAACTTTACACCAAATATTAGCAACAAAAACATCAAAACAATCAACTACACTATCGAACACAATTATGATCCAGTAAACCTAAGCATCATGCTTGAATGGAAGAATGAAAGCACATGGCAAACTATATGCATATTCCTAGGAAACCTAAGTGATATTATAGAAACCTGCTTACTCACACCATACATCACCAACCTTCCAGAACTCAATAATCTCCAACTCAGACTTAATGCAAACCATACTGGAAACCAAAGTGGAACAGAAAACATAGATTATACATACATCTCTTATATTCTCAAGAATCAAACTGCACGATTCAATATCACTCTTAATGACAATCTTAACAATACATACAATGCAACCTATGAGTTTTACTATCAAAATGGAACCATTAGTTCTAACACTACAGCCACGACAATAAATCTAAGCATTGACACAAACACAAAGATAATTAATGTTCAACCAAACGCAACAATCAAAAGGATAATTCTTGATAATGTTAATATTGAGAATGATACTGCAGCACTGCTTAATATTGATGACACGCCAAATAATCTTGCACCATCAAACGGAGAAATCTACGCAATCACAATCTATACCAATTACACAAATGCAACACTACAACGAATAGCAACACCAGAAACAAAAAATGTTTACAAATGCGCAAACTGGACTTACAGCACAAGAACCTGCAACGACAACAACTGGAATAAGATCCTCACACTGACTAATGGTGGACAATATAATATCACCCTTAATGAATCAGACCCTGGATACTTTGAATCATCAAACGCCACAACAGGCATTGAGACATATATTGATGAAGCAAATCCTACCAGAAATTACGGCGCAGACAGTATCATTAAAATAGGAAATTCAACCAAAAGATATCGCGCACTACTCAAGATCAACACCACTTCTATACCAACAAATTCAACCATTACCAATGCTATACTTTCACTTTATTACACTAGTGGATCAAGCCAAAACACCACCCTTGATATGTATAGACTAACCACACCATTTCTCGAGGGAACAAAAACAGGCACAGGCAACAATGATGGAGCAACCTGGAATCAGAATGATAGCTCTAATAACTGGAATAATTTAGGATCAGATTATAATGCCACCCTACTTAGCACAACAACAATCATCGCAAACCAGTATGGTCGATATAATCTTAATGCCACCTCTATTACACACTTATGGACAAACAATACCTATCCTAATTATGGAATACTTATCACAACAACAAACGAATCAATGCCTCTATCTTATAACTTTGCAAGTTCAGACCATGCAAACACCACACTGCGACCAACAATTACTATCAACTGGACAGAATATGAGATTACACCACCAACTATTATCTCGACAAATATCTCACATAACAACATAAAACTTGGCGGCATCATCTGCCTTATCACTAATCTCACAGACACATCTAATATCTCCTCTTCTAGCGCATCTATAACTAAACCAGACAATACCACAACCAATATCACACTACACGATGACAACAGCTGTAACAGCATACCAAATGACAATATTTGGACAGCTGCCTACACCCCAACCATTGATGGAGCATACACGTGGAATAATATAACTGCAACAGATACATACGGAACAAGCAATACAACACCAGTAAATCGACTCTTTAATGGCATCACATCTGCTATTTCAACAGATACAACAATTGCAACACCTGCATATGCCTCCTATGACAACAACACACCACTTGACATTAGTCTTATAAATATGTCAGACAATGTCTACGCAGCACAAAACCTTTCACAAAAATACACCAACCTAAATTGGACACTTAATTATACAGACAAAAAACCAAACTACATTAATTTTACTATCAAACATCGCTACACAGCAGCCAACAATCTCACCACAACACTTGAAATATTTAATGGAACAGCGTGGAACAATCTTTGCACACTCGCACCTAACACTACAGACCTCACAGAAACCTGCACCATAACACCACACATCAGGAGCATCCAAGAACTCAACAATCTCCAACTCAGAATCAATACAAACCACACTGACCAAACCATACACGCAACACAGTATATAGACTACACCACCATCTCACTCATTCTCAAAAATGCAAGCTTTCCTATTACTGCAACAATTACTAACGCCATTAACCAAACCACCAATGCAACTATCGAATACTACGCAAAAAACAATAGCCTCACACAAAATAAAACAGCAACAATACACAATTACAGCATTGATTCAGACACTAATTATGCAATAATCAAACCATTAACAGGACCAATCACCTCACTCCAAATACTTAACCTAAGCATTGACGCACCATTAAACCAACTCATACCAATAGATGACACCTCAGAAAACCAATCACTTGGCTCAATCCAAACATATGCTATAGGACAAAGCAATCTCAACTATACAAATGTTATCATTACTAAAACAGCAGCATCCATTGCAGCAACACTCTACAAATGCACAAACTGGCAATTCAACAACCAAACCTGCCTTGACAACATCTGGACAAAAATTCGAACCCTAACACCAGGACAACCCTACAATATCACAATCAACTCTACAGATCCTGGTTTTATCGAATCACAAAACACAACTACAGGAATAGAGACTTTTATCGATGAGAATAACCCAACACGCAACTATGGAACAGACTCGACTCTTCGCATTGGCAATGCCACTAAACGCACACGAACACTAATCAAAATCAACACAAGCAATATTCCATCAAATGCCACTATAACAAATGCAACACTCTCTCTTTATATCACAACATCCCCAACACAAAACATTACTCTAAATCTTTACAGATTAATAACACCGTTCTTAGAAGGTACAAAAACAGGTACAAGTAACAGCGACGGTGCATCATGGAACCAAAATGATAGCACCACTGCATGGAATACAGCAGGAGGAGACTACAACCAAACACCCTGGACCACTATTATTATCCCAGCAACAGCTAATGGCAGGCAAAATATCAACCTTACAACACTTACCAAACACTGGGCCAATCAATCCCTTCCAAATTATGGAATAATAATCACATCACAAAATGAAGAGATTAACATATCTATTGGATTTGCAAGCTCAGATCACATCAATCTCAGCATGCAACCAACTTGGAGTGTTAATTGGACTTATTATGAAGTAACTCCGCCACGTGTAGAAAATCTGAGTTCAACACCAGTGCTTGGAAACCAGACCAATATATATAATATTAGTGCAGCAATAAGCGACAATGTCGCAGTTGATACAGTCACCTATAATATTAGCAATTCAACTCATATTGTTATACAACAACTTATTGGAACACCAAGTGGAAGTGATAGATTCTCAACTATATTTAATACAACAAATATACAATCAATAGGAAACTACACTTACAAAGTCATTGCCAATGACACAAGCAATAATATTAACAACACAGTAAATAGCAGCTTTGTTGTCAATGACGTCACTACACCATCAGTCTTTGAATTTTCATCAAATATTGGCATTGGAAACCAAACAAACAGCTTTAACCTATCAGTAAATGTCACTGACAATGGCATTCTTAGCACAGTCCTTATCAATGTCTCTAATTCAACTAATGTTGTTATATCAACCCTTACTGCAACACTAAGCTCAACCAACAGATTTAGCGCAATCTTCTCAACAA
>CAZQZJ010000013.1:0-31949 GCA_964597775.1 uncultured Methanosarcinales archaeon | reverse complement strand
GATCCCTAAAGAAGACACTTTTGTAGAAGTCTTTAAAGGAAAAGAGGGATTGAAATATTTCCTTAAAGATATTATCAAAACAAAAAAAGAAGTACTTATCACAGGCATTGATGATAAGAAGTACCAAGAAGCTCTTCCTGTTTTCATGAAGCAATATTTTCGAGATCTTCGCAATAACAACATTAAAGAAAGAGTTATAACTTCAAAGAAACTTGGTGTTTTCTTATTTGAAAGAGAACTAGCTCCAACTACATATTATAGATTTTTAGAAGAAAAACAGTTTAATCCTACTAACACTTTCGTCTATGGAAATAGAGTAGTTATCGTTACATGGGGAACTCCAGTTATGGCAGTAATGATAAGAAATAAAGCAATTGCTGAAACGTACAGTGGTCATTTTGAACATCTCTGGAATGTTGCATCTAAAAAACTTAGTCACAAGAAAAAAGATTAATGGGTCGGGGGAGATTTGAACTCCCGACACCACGGTCTTCAGCCGTCTAAGCCAATCTTATTAGGGATTGTGTGCTCTCCCAGGCTGAGCTACCGACCCATTTAAAATGACAGATTCAGTAACTATTTATAATGATTTTGATTAATCAAACTCTTCTTCTTCAATAGAAACATCTTCATCCTCAACATTGTCTGGTTCATCAGTGATGCCGTAGTCAAATGATTGTGATTTGTTTTGTTTGTTAGTGGTGTGTTCAACCACTTCTTCGTCAAGTTTTGGTTTTGGTGGAACAGGTGGTGGTGTTGGTGCTTGTGGTTCTGCTTTTTGTAGGATTTCGAGTTTTCCAAATTTTCCTGTTGAAAGTTGTTTTTTACCTTGCCATTCTGAGACCCAGCCATTGGTGATTTTGATTGTGTCTCCTTCTCCTACTTGATCTACTTGGTCATTCCAAAGCGATAATTCTATTTCTCCAGTAGCGTCTCGTAGTGTTGCGTTTCTGACCTTTCCTTCTTTGCCAAATTTGTTAAAACTACGTTGTTCTTTTAGTGCTGTGATCGTGCCTTGAATCTCAATTTTTCCTTGTCCTGATTGCAGCTCTGAAATGTTCACAGAAGGTAAGAAGTACAACATGTTCTTAAATGCACTCATTCCATTGGGTGTCCTCACCGGTGGTTCGGACAATCGGTTCCATTCAGGAATAAAAAATCCCAACCTGGGCAGAGCCCAGGGGTATTTTTTAATCTCAAATAGGTAAATATATCCGATGCAGAGCATCGGGGTATGAACCCATTTGAGAAGTCAAAAGTTCGCTTGTGAGCACCACGAGTCCAGCAGAACGAGCATGCCATCGGTGTTGAGAGGCAGCAGCGCGATCAGTGGTGGTGGGTGCGAACTTTTGGCTATTGCTCTTAAGACCTATATCCAACAAGATAAGAGTTCTTGTTGAGGCCTAATTGCATAAACTCCAAAAAAAGAAGTAATTACTTCAAAAAAAGAAGTATTTATAAATAACTCAAACTTACCAGCAAGAATGAAACCAGAAGAGAAGGTATACAAAGCGTATTTTGATAGTAAGAAATCATCCCTTTACTTCAATGAGGTAAAAGGGCTCTCAAAGCTCTCAGACAGTTCTTTAACAAACACTCTAGCTAGACTTATAAAAAGTAATATATTGGACAAAGAAAAAACCAAATCAAACACATTCTACAAAATAAAAGACAAGAAACTCCTTGCTTTGAAATTCTCAGAAATAGCAATGAACAAATTCAGCAATTTAAATGTAATGGTAAAAACGCCATTAAGAAACTTTCTAAGAGAAATTCCAAAAGAAATCTATACTATTGTGTTATTTGGCTCAGCTTCAAGAAATGAGGAACAAAAGGAAAGCGATATAGATATATTGCTAGTGGCTGAAAAAAAAATAGGTGTAACTAAAAACAAGAAGGAAGCAGAAATAACATCAAAACACCCCATCTCCATATTTCAGACATCAACTGCACAATTCCTGCAAAATACAGATGATCTTATCATTCAAGCAAGAAAAACCGGCTTTCCGATCTATAAAGAACAAAACTTTTACGAGGCGATTCTTGATGGATATTGATAGATTGTTTTCTGATAAGGATTACTTAGAAAAAGAATTGCAGTTCCTCAAAAACAAAAAGCAAGCAAAATCTATTATTAAAAATAAGGAGTTGGCAGTTTCCCATATTAAAAAAGCAAGACATAATCTGGAATTTTACAAATTGAACAAAGAAAATCATAGATTCAATGATTGGCTCATTGTAGCGCTGTACTACTCACTTTATCATTCTGCTTTAGCATTAATTACAAACAAAAATTATGCCTCAAAGAATCACTATGCCACAATTTTAATCCTGATAAAAGAATATGCTATAACAAAAGAAGAAGCAACATTATTAAACGAATTGTCGATAAGCAAAGAAGACGCAGAGCTTTACACGAACCTTAAAGAAGACAGGCATGATGCAAGTTATGCAACAAACATCAAATTCACTAAAGAAACAATAAATGATTATGAAAACAAGGTTTTGGAATTCATCAACAAAGCAGAGGAATTAATACAAAGATGAAAAAATTCATCACCAAGGAGGATGTTGAAAATAATCTTCTAATGTACTTTAAAGAACTTTTCCTGCTGCTTCAAATGTAAGTGTTCCATCAAGAAGTGAGCTAAGTGTGTGTTGTAATGTGCTAATAGGTACTCTGATCTGTTTTGTTGTGTCGCGATGTCGTATAGTGACGCATGAGTCTGTGAGCGTTTCAAAGTCAATAGTTACACAGAACATGATTCCTTGTTCATCAGCACGTGCATATCGTCTTCCTACGCTGCCTGAACGATCAAAGGTTGTAACAATGTGATATCGTAGGATTTCATAGATTTTTTTTGCTTCATTGTCAAGCTTGTTGACAAGAGGAAATACTCCAATCTTAATTGGTGCAAGTGTTGGATGTAGGTGTAATACTATGTTTCCTCGTTCTGTGGAGTTTTCATATGCATCAAAGAGTATGGCTAGTGCTAGTCTTTCTACTCCTTGAGATGGTTCTGATGCTACGCAGGGAATGACTTTTTGTTTGGTGTCTTCATCAAATATGCTCAGGTCTTTGCCAGAGATTTTGATGTGTTGTGTTAGATCATATTGTCTTCTGTCAGCATTGCCATGGATCTCTTTCCAACCAAATGGAAAATTATATTCGATATCAAAACATGCTCCTGCATAATGGGCTAATTCTTCTCTGAGGTGTTCACGTAGTCGTAGGTTTTGTGGTTTGATACCAAGATCTAAGAACCATTGGATAAATTCTGCAAGCCAGTATGCATGCCATTGTGTTGTGAGTTGTGAAAGATCTTGGATGCTAATTGTTGTTGCGTCAAGACCTTTGTGTTGGTCTTCTGCTCGCAGTACTCTGACTTTTCTTGTTTTTACTGTTTCAAAGAATTGGCATTGATTGAGTTTGTCAGGATGTACAAAATATTCTATTTCCATTTGTTCAAATTCTCTGCTTCGAAACAGAAAATCTCGTGGTGAGATCTCATTTCTAAATGCCTTGCCTATTTGAGCAATGCCGCAGGGTAGTTTGGCTCGATTTGTTTCAAGAATGAGTTTGAAATCAGCAAATATTAGTTGTGCAGTTTCTGGGCGAAGGTATGCAATTGCTGATTTGTCTCGTGATGCTCCTACATGGGTTTGAAACATAAGGTTAAAGTCTGTTGCATCTTCCCATAATCCTTTGCACATTGGGCAGCAGAGTGTGTGTTTGGTGACTAGTTCATTGACATGTTTTGCTGTGACTCCTTCATAATGTCCTTTGAGTTGGTCTTCAAGATATTGGTCTGCGCGAGCCCTATGTTTGCATTTTGCGCAGGTTAGCACAATGTCTGCAAAGGTTTCTACATGTCCTGATGCGTGCCAGATTCGTGGATGTGTGATGATGCTTCCCTCCATTCCAAGCACGTCTTGTCTGCTTTGTACAAATCGTTTCCACCAGGCTTGTTTTATATTGTTTTTGAGTTCTACACCAAGTGGTCCAAAGTCCCAGAATCCTGAAAAACCTCCGTATATCTCGCTGTTTGGATAGGCAAATCCTTTTTCTTTGCAAAACCTAGTCATTTCTTCGATACTTATCATAGTATAGAAAAGTTAAAGATTGGTTTTTAAGACTTGTGCAAGGATATGCGTGTTACTCCCATGTTGGGGTGTCAAAATTATTTAATAGGTCTGCTTTACATTACTATCTTCTGGTTCTAAGATGGTAATGAAAATATATGCAAGCAAGGGAAATATCAGAAATAACAAAGATATCAAAAGACCAAATGTGTATTCCTTTAAGGGAAGGGATTTTATTTCTCCTGATGATATTACCAAAGAAGAGTTGGAGTATCTTGTTGAAACAGGGATTCGAGTCAAGAGAGACTGGAATGATCCATCAAAAAAAGAGGAACAAGTCAACCGTTTGAAAGGTAAGCGGGCTATGGTTATGTTTCTTGAGCCAAGTAGTAGGACACGTGAAAGCTCGATTACTGCAACACTTGCTCAAGGAGGTGACTTTCGTGAGTTTCCAGCTATAGAGGCAAATTCTTTTGTAAAAGGAGAACCTTGGAGAGATGCCTTTGAGGTTATGGGAAGGGGTCACGGGTTTGATTATTTTGTTCTGCGTACAAAAGTAGAAGGAGCGCCAAAGCATGCAGCTCAAGTGCTTAGAAGGTTGTGTGAAAAGAAAGATAAGATCTACACCCCTGTTATTAATGGTGGAGACGGAAGGCATTGGCATCCTACACAAGGGGTTTTGGATCATCAATTTGCCTATACTATTTTTTGTCCAGATGGTAATTGGGATGGTTTACATAACAAAAGTATTGCATATGCAGGAGATTTGACAAATTCAAGAACTGTGCATACCAGTATGCGAAATTGGATGCGTTACAAAGGTGTGGAGTTTTTTTTTGTTGCTGTAGAGGGTATGAGAATGCCTAAGGATTATCTTTCTATGTTGGATGTGGAAGGGATCAAATATAAAGAAGTAGATTCTTTTTCTAAAAAGTTGGTTTCAAATCTTGATCTTATCTATCTTGCCCGTCCACAGCAAGAGCGTTGGCAAACAGGATTAACAGCAAGCCAAAGGGTTGAGTATGCAAAGGCAATGACCTTGTTAAGATCCTACTTTCCTGACAAGCCTTCACGATCATTGTGTGGCAGATTTTTTCTTCCTATTATTAATCATGCATTGCCTCGTGATAAAAAGTTTCAGGAACTTGAGGAGGCACTAATTGATACGCCATTTTGGGGTGCTTTTGATCAGGTAGAAGAAGGTGTATATCACAGGGCTGGCTTATTTGATTTGTTGTTAGGAGTTCCTGGTTTTGGAGATGAGCTGCGCAAAAAAAGGATTCAGAAGACCACTGAAGCAAGGATTACTTTTGAAAGCGAGGAAGCAGATCCAAAGCAGCGCAAGGGAGATCAGGTAGGGCCTATAAATAATGGATTTGTTCTTGATCATATTGCCGATGATTATGAACTTGTTCTCAATATTAAGCAATTGATTCCTGCACCAAGAGCAGGTATGAGTTCTGGCAGGGTTGTGAGCCCTAGCTTATGCAAAGCAGAGGATGTAGGGTATAAATGGATTATTAAAATTGAGGATCCTAGTCTTGGAGAGGTTGGTGATATGCATCTTGTTCAAATGGGAACTCCTGCCTTGAATAGAGAATTAGCAGAACGCTTGGTTATGCTGGATCCAGAAATGGTTATTAATATTATCAAAAATGGAAGAGTGAGATATAAGGTTCGTGCCTCGTTTCCAAATTATGTTAAGGGAAGAATTCCATGTAGTAATGATGCATGTATATCTCACCCTTCACAAATGGAGAATGTCACATCTGTGTTTAAGGTTGAGGACAAAAAAACACGGCGCTACCGATGTGATTATTGCGATACCATTGTAGACTTACGATCAGTGGGTTTTTACTCAAAAGGTATTTAAAAGAGTTTTAAGTAAGAAAAAGCATGAGTTCTATTATTTCACTGCATGAGGCTAATATGCACAAGCCTCCAAAGGTAGGTCATGCAGCACGCAAGCTTTCAGAACTTATTCAAGCCAGGCTTCCTGTACCTGATGGTGTTGTTCTTACATCTCAAGTGTTTAAAGAATTTCTTATTGAGTCCTCTATCAAAGAACGATTCTTTTCCTTGATTCGGGAAAAGCAAATGGTGCAGCTTCAAAAACTTGTTAAGGAACGTAAATTTCCATCATATCTTGAAGAGGAACTTATTAATGAGATTCATCATGTTAAAAAGAATGGCTTTTCAGCGAGGGTTTCAACTGTGTTTTCAGAAGAGTATGATTCTAAGAATCTTGCTGAAGAGCAGCTTGTTGAGGGTGTGAAACGTGCTTGGGCATCGATTTACACACCGCAGCGCGCTGCGCATCTTAATGCGTATAACATGTTTCCTGCAGTAATTGTTCAGCCAGCAGTTCATGAGACAAAATATGGTCAACTCTTTACAATTAATCCCCTTACTAATTCAAAAGAAAAAATGATTATTGAGGTTCAGTCTCCAAAGCATTATTTTTTTCTTGTGAATAAGGAAGATTATTCAGTGGTTAATGAAAAGGACTTTTTCACTATCAATTCTCCTCTTTTTATTAAGGAAAAAGATAATTTGTGTGAGATTGGTGAGAGGGTCGGGCAGTATTTTGAAAAACCTCAAAAGATCAGGTGGGTATTTGGTAAGACAGGATACTTAGTATCTTCTGAAGATATCACACCAGAGGATAAGTCATATTTTATCAAGCTTGCGCAAGTAAATGAACATGTTAGATGAGAGGGTCTCTTGTATTAGCTATAATATAAATCCTTTTTATCCCAAAAATTGTAAAATTATTAGTACTTATAAGTAGTAAAAATAGGAAGTTTTAAATCCTGGGTCTTTTATTAGATAATATGACACCAAAGATAGATAATGTAAAGACCATACTCTTTCCCGCAATAGCTATCGATATCGTCACAGGGTACAATACATACCAAAAACCAGTGATAATCCCAAAGACAAAATTCCTAGTGAGCTATCTACACAGTAATCTAAGAGCTGATGATGAACATCACCAGGATTTAGAACGCAAGGTACAAGAGTATGGCATAAGCACAGTCTTTAGTTCTCAATGCTGCCATCGTGTAGATAGAACAGCTATATATCGTTTAGAACAGGGATGGCAAGCTGAACAGTATTATGATATAAAAGGAAATAGAGTCCAAGATGATAAAATCAATAACCTTGTTAAACAAGGAGTACCTATAATTGGTATTTCAAAACAATATGATTTACGTATTGGCATCGATGACAGAAAGAGCCTAGACTGCTTGTTAGAAGTCTTCAGAAGACACGCCAACGCTTATATAATTAATAAAAGAACAGGGAATATAGTCATGCATTCAAAGTGGCTGAAAAGAAAAAGAAATCAAAAATACAAGATAAGGGACGCATGGGAAATCCCATACATTACCGTTGAATCAAAAGATTCGCTATATTTACAAGGGTATGAAAGCATTAAAAAAATTTCAGTCGAAGGTTTCGATGTAGATATAAATTTACTAATAGACAAGAAGTGGGATGAATATCTTGTAGAACCAAAAACAGGGCTTAAATATCCTACGCTAAGATCATACTTTGACTACACAGGGACCAAATCCAAGATATCTGCTGTTAGTGTTAACAAATTATTTGCAGATTGGATTAATACACTCCATTGGGAAAGAGTAAAAAAAGCAAGAAGCATTCTAAATCCACGAACATTTAAATAGCTAGAACATATAATAAGAAACCATGACAAGAAGATCAGCCCTAATGAGTAGGAAAGAGCATGAAACGATTATTAAAAAAGGTATTGAGTTAGAGGAGAGGTTGTTTTCTCCTTTAACATTAGAGAATATAGTAATAATTGAAAATCAGCTCAAAGTCTTATTGAAACAAAAAAAGAGGGAGTATGTTGCTGTACCAGTAGGACAGCCTTATGGAGGGCCTAAGAGATATATGGCTCTGCCAAGAGATGATGTAGACGTAGCACACCATGCCTATATAAGTGTATTGCATGGTATCTCACCAGAGATTGGAATGCCTTATGATCTAGAAGCCCAGAGATATAGGCTTGAAAATGGTGGGGATATATCTGATCCAAGCCATTACCCACCACAATTTCTTAATTTCCTGAGTTTTCATTTTAACAAAAGATATAAATAATCCTCTGGTGTAAAAGAGCAGGTTACAGAATGAAACAAAAGATATTCTGGTTGGTTGTTGTGGTAATGATGAGTATCTCATCATGTAGTGTACCAAAACATGAGGGTGTTGTGAAAGTGGATGGTGTTTCTGAATGTGTGTCAGCAGTTGATGATGTTGTTGTGTGGTTAAGTGGTAACTCAAATCAGGCATCAGATGTTTATCCTGGTGTAGGGAATACCTTTCCCGGATCTCGTTCTGGGATGGTTGGTGATGGTTATAATTTTAATGGGATTAGCATGATTACCATCAATGATTCTGCAAGTCTGCGCCAAGAGTCTGAGCAAGGGTTAAGTTTTGATTTTTGGATAAAGCCTGATTTTCTTGGGACAACAAGGATTTTGTTTGCTAAAATTCATGATATAAATTGGATTAGTTATGGTCTGTTTCTTCTTCCTGATGGCCGCTTGTCATGGACAGTTCAAAATAAGGATACTGATTCCTGGCCACGTTGGATTAGCATTGTTCGACTGCCAAAGGAGCGTTTTAGTCATGTTGCTATCACGTATAAGAAGGAGTGGATTAATGCTAGTGATGGGGCTATTTTTATTGATGGAAAGCAAGATCAAGTAAGTTTTGAGGTTCGTAATTATACCAAATCTTTTAGGATTAAGTATGATTCAACCCCTCTTTTTATTGGTAATGCCCCTGATGAATATAAACCTAGGTCTTTTCGTGGCGTTATTGATGAGTTCAGGTTTAGTAGTGGAGTTTTGCAACCTAATGAGGTGAAATCCATTGCTGATGCTAGGAGTTTGGGAGTGTGTAAACCAGTACAACCTTGAGGAATTTCTTGTTTTCTTTGTCTAAGAAGTTAACCAAGTGATTTCTTCTTTGTCTAGTTCAAACTCTTTTGCAAGTGCTGTTTTAAATATATCTTGTTTTGCAATGAATCTGATATAAGGTAATACATCTTGTAGAACTCGTTTTCTTGATAAGTGCATTTTGTCTGCAAGTTTTTGGCTGATCTCTTTTCGTTTCTGGTATTTGAGGTTTAACCTCCATATAGCTAATCCTCGTTGTGGTTGTTTGTAGATTGTATAATCTGATGGTTTGTTGTTTGTGCATCTCACACCAGCTGTCTCAAGTGCTCCTTTGTATACTAAGAATCGCCAGTATTGTTGTCGAAGGATTCTGCCGCGGTACACGTCAGCTTTGCTTAGTGATTCATAAGCTGCTGCAAGGATTTTTGCATCAGTATATACATAGGGTAGGTTTTCTACAATCCATGAAAAGATCTCATCAGGATCTTGAGCAACGTTCTCAAATGCTGTTTTTGCGTTTTGTAGAGTTGTGCTTGTAAATAGTTTAAGCAGAGCAGATATCATAGAGTCTAGTTTATCTCTGTGTGACAAGTCATGTAATGCTTCTAGTTCAAGACGTTTTGTTTGCTGGCTTATTCCTTGCAAGTCATTGATTGCAGCGCGAAAATCTCCGCTGCATTGTTTTGCAAGTTCGCGTATTGCTTGGGGTGTGGCTAGGATGCTTTCTTTTGCGCAGATGCGTGCTAATCCTTTGGCTATAATTTCATGGTCTGGTGTTGTAAATTTAATGAGTCGTGATGCAGAGCGTAGTGATGAAAATTTGTTATCCCAAATCTCATTTGCTGTGAGGATAATAGGGTAGGTGCTTGATGGTAGTAAGTCTTTGATTGCTCCTAGGCCGCCACGATCCTTGGTTCCTGATAGACTATCGACTTCATCGATAAGGATGAGTTTTCCACTGCAAAATAAGGATTGTTGTTTGATTGCTGCTCCTACTCGTGTTTCAATCTCTCCTGCATTTCGCTGATCAGATGCATTAATTTCAATGAGTTCAAGTTGGTATTTTTTTGCAAGTAGGATTGCAGCAATAGTTTTGCCGCAGCCTGGTGGTCCGTATAAGAGTGCTGCTTTTTTTTTCTGCGTTTTGAAATTAGTAATAAAATCATCTAATTCTTGCAAAGCTGCGTCTTGGCCAAGAAGCTCGCAGACATCTTGTGGCTGGTGTGTTGTTAGGTAGGAGAGTGCCACATGGTGATAAATATCTGTTGGTTTATATGGGTTTTTATTGGATGATTTGATTAGGTCTCTCTCTTGGATTTTTAATGCTGCTATTATGCAGCACTAAAAATCTCGACAGTCTTATAAACAAATTCTTTATGCCTTCTTAGCATGGCAGAATCATTGCTTGTAGAGAAGTCCTGGACAAAGGATATGGAGCGTCCTATGTATGAGGGCTGGAAAAATGCTAAGAAGTATGCGTTTAATAAAAAGTCAAAAAAGCCGATGTATTCGATTGATACTCCTCCACCATATGTTAACACGCCAATTCATATCGGTCATGCAACAACCTATTCTCTAATGGATATGTTTGCGCGATATAAGCGTATGATTGGTTATGAGGTGTTGTTTCCTTTAGGTCTTGATCGTAATGGCTTGCCTATTGAGATGGCTGCTGAGAAGAAGTTTGGAAAGAAAGCTAATATGGTTGGTCGTGAGGAATTTATTGGTATGTGCGAGCAGGTGCTTGAGGCTGCCTCTTCTGAAACTACTGATTCTTTTCTTAAGCTTGGTATTTCATTTAATTCCTTTGATCCTGGAGATGGGATTGGGGATGTATACCTCACTGATTCTCCAGCATATCGTGCACTAACACAGGCGACTTTTATTGATATGTGGAAAAAAGGGCTTATTTATGAGGCTCAGCGCACTAATAATTATTGTACAGGATGTAGGACTACGATTGCAGATTCTGAGATTGATTATGCTGATGATGCTTCATTGTTTAGTGATATTGTATGGAGAATTAAGGATCATAAGGAAACGATTACTGTTGGTACAACAAGGCCTGAGTTTCTGTGTTCTTGTGAAATGATTATTTATCATCCTGATGATAAAAGGTATCAGCATCTTGAGGGTAAGAAAGCTATTATTCCATTATATAATCGTGAGGTTCTTATCAAAGCGCATCCGCTTGCGCAGATTGATAAGGGTACTGGTCTTGTGATGATGTGTGCATTTGGAGATTATACTGATATCAGATTTTTTAGAGAACAGAATCTTACTCCCAGGATTTCTATTGGTCTTGATGGACGCATGAATGAAAATGCAGGATCATACAAAGGTCTTAAGGTAAAGGAAGCAAGAGCTAAGGTTCTTGAAGATCTTAAAGCAGCAGGGCTTATTGTTGCGCAGCGTAGTATTATGCACAGAACACCTATTTGTGAACGTAGTAAGGATCATGTAGAATTTATTGGCATGTCTGAGTTTTATGTGAAACAAGTGTATCTTAAAGATACAATGCGTAGTCTTGCAGAGAAGCTTAATTGGTATGATCCATCATCAAAGCAGATTCTTCTGGATTGGATTGATAGTGTGTCGATTGATTGGCCAATCTCTCGCAGGCGATACTATGCAACTGAGGTTCCTTTGTGGTATTGTACAAAGTGTAGAGAACCGATTCTGCCTAAGCCTGGCGTGTATTATCAACCTTGGAGACAGTCTTGCCCAATAAAAAAGTGTCCAAAATGTTCAACTGCTTTATTTGAAGGTGAGACTCGGGTTTTTGATACGTGGTTTGATTCTTCGATTTCACCTCTATACATCTTGAAGTGGGGTTCTGATTTGTCATTTTTTAAAAAGGCAAAGCCTGTAACATTGCGACCGCAGGGAAAAGAGATTATTCGTACATGGTTGTATTATACTATGCTCAAGTGTTGGCATTTGACTGCTGAACCTATCTTTTCTGATGTCTGGATTAATTATCATGTGCTTGATGAGAAAGGGGAAAAGATGTCTAAATCATTAGGTAATGTTATTGATCCTCATATTATTCTGGACAAATATGGGGCAGAGCCTTTCAGATTGTGGTGTGCTGTTGAGGGTAATATTAGCCAGACTGATCTTCGTTGTTCATTTGAGCGAATCGAAGGTGCAGGAAAAACAATTAATAAATTGTGGAATATTGCAAAATTTGTAAGTGCATTTTCACAACCAAATACAGAAGTGAAACTTCTTGAGACAGATAAGTGGATTATGAATGAACTTGATATTATTATTCACGCTGCAAAGGATGGATATGATGCGTATGATTTTCACACTCCATCTGTTCTTCTGCGTAATTTTTTGTGGGAAACCTTTGCCTCACATTATCTTGAGTTGGTAAAGGCTAGAGCATACAATTCTGGAGAAGTGTTTACTAAGGCTGAGCAGTGTGGTGCTATTCATACGCTTAGATATTGTCTTGATATCATGCTCAAACTCTTGGCGCCTGTTATTCCTATGATCACAGCCCATATTTATCAGGCATTACATGGTAAAGATATTCATGCAGAATCGTTTCCAATCAAGCATGGTAAGCATGCTACTTCTCTTGTTACACAGGAACTTTGTGTTCTGAATTCCCAGATTTGGAAAGCGAAAAAGGATGCTGGTCTTTCCCTTAAAGCCCCTCTTAAAGAGATCATGATTCCAAAGACGTTTGAGCCTATTGAAAAAGATCTTGTGGCAGCGCATAGTATTGAAAAGATTGTATGGAGTAAGGATATTAAGATTGTTGTTTGATTAGAATTCAACCTCAATAAGTCCGCGATTTAAGATTCCTATAACATTATCCATACGATCACGTAGTTCCTGATCCTCTGTTGCTCCTTTGATTTGGGTTGACATGTCAATAATTTGGCGGAAGAATCTGATGATGTCTCCTTCAAGCAGGTTTGTCATCTCAAGGAGTTTTGGCAGGTTTGCTGTTTTGAACCATGCAGATAATAATGGTGCTAATTTCTCCACGCGATCCAGATGAATCTTTTTGTAGAGTATATGGTGGTTTTTGATTTTGTGGTAGATGATGTCAAGATCATTTACATCTTCATTACCTTTCTCAAATTTGTCAGATCGTCTTGGTTCATACAAAAGTATGGCAAGTAATACTAAGGTTTGAAAGTCGTTTAGGTCTTTGTAGAAGTTCTCAAAAAATATTTCAGTGATAAGTAGTTCTTCAAAGAAGATCTGTGCTGCAAATAATCCTTTTTTTGTTAGAGTATATCCTTGTACAAATCCTAATTTTTCAAGGTTTTTGCGTTTACGTTCAAACAAGTCTTTGTATGGGTTCTTTTTTTCGTGAAATGCCTTGGCGCCGTATTTTTGGTAGAATTCAAAGCTTGATCGCAAGATGATCTCAATTGTTTGAGGGTTGTGTCTGTGGATCATGTTTAGAATGGTATTAATCGAGAGTTTGAATTGTGATTTGAGTGGTTCAACATCTTTTGATGTAATATGCTGTATTTTTTTTATATCAGCAAATCTACGGTTGATCATGGCTATAGCTTTTCCTTCTTTGTCAATTCCTCGTCTGCCTGCTCTGCCTGCAAGTTGAAAGTATTCTTTGGAGTTGAGGTATCGAAAGCCGCGGCCGTCATATTTTTCAAGCGAATCAAAACATACTACTTTTGCTGGCATGTTAATGCCTACTGCAAAGGTTTCTGTGGCATATAATACTTTGATAAGTCCCATTGCAAAGAGTTGTTCAACAATATCTTTAAGTTTGGGAAGTAGGCCTGCATGATGGATTCCAATGCCTTTGGCAAGAGTCATTCTCAAGACCTGGGTTGAGTCAAATCGCTTAATCTGTTCATCAGAGCGCTCCAGTTCGTCTGCGACAAATGAAACAACTGTATGACGTTCCTGCGGGTTTAGAAAATCGTGTGTTTGTGCAAGATGTTTTGCTTTCTCAACTGTTGATGATCTGGAAAATGTGAAATATATTGCTGGAAGATTTTTTGTATTGTTAAGATCTTTGATTAGATCAATATGTGATGGTGTTTTAATAAATTGTTTTGCATGGCGTTTTCTCTTGTTGAATTGGTCATAATGTGGGTAAGTATCAAGTTCAATCTGTTTTTTGATTTGCTGCAATATAGTGATCCCAAGGTCAGCGTCAAAAAATAGGCTTGCTAATGGAACTGGCCTGTGATCGTGACGAACAACAACAACCTGATGCCCTTTTACAAGTTCAACCCAAAAAGCAAATTCATTGGCATTTGGTATTGTTGCAGATAAAAAGAGCATGCGCACATGGGTTGGGGAGAAGATAATAGATTCTTCCCAGATGTGTCCACGGTCAGGATCTGAGATAAAATGGATTTCATCAAAGATAACATAGCTTACTTGTTCAACAAGCGGATCATTGACAAGTACCATGTTTCTATAGACTTCTGTTGTCATAACGAGAATCATGGCATTAGGATTAATGACAACATCGCCAGTTAGAATGCCAACATTTTCATGCCCATAGTCTCTGCAAAAATCTCGGTATTTTTGGTTTGAGAGTGCCTTGATTGGTGCTGTGTAGATAACACATTTTTTTTCTTGTATATCTCTATTAATAATATAATCTGCAATAAGGGTTTTTCCAGAACCTGTTGGAGCTGAAACTAGTACTGAAGCATTGGACTCAATAGCATGGACAGCTTCTTCTTGGAATCTGTCAAGTACAAATGTTTTGTATTGCATGCGTGGTTGATGCACTGTGTGGTTAATAAGGTTTGGTTAGTAAACATTAAACATCACCTTTTTAATCATAGAAACACCACACACTGCAATGCAACCATTCCAATGCTACAGAACTGGAAAATGCTGCACTAACATCAAAGGCAAAAACGGATTTGGCCTACTCTTATTTGATACAGAAGCAACAGAATTTCTCACCCAAGGAAAAAACTTGGGACATATACCAAAACTTGAATACGTTATCAAACTCGAACCAAAAACCAAAACAAAGGTCATCATCCTTATACAACTTGCAGAAACCAACTGCCCATTTCTTAACAAAGAAAACATGGAATGCAGAATCTACGAAAAACGACCACTTGTATGCAGAAGCTACCCTGTCCAATCCACAGGACTTGATCCTGCAAGACCAGGCAGATTTGCCGCAGGAAAAGCTTGCGAAGGCTGCCAAAAAACAGGATTTCTTAAGATTATTGATGAAAACAAACCCATGACACACCAAGAGATTCGCACACGCGCAAAAGAGATGGCATCTGTTTTTGGTGATGCATACTATAACCAACTTATGGTTGAACAAAATAATTACACAGACTATAAGGTGTTTGAACAACTTAAAAATAAAGGATACTTTAAACCAGTAGCCCAAGAACAACTATCTGAAGTAAAAAACTGGACTACTAAAACATTGGCTCAGTTTTGTAGACAAGAAGGTATCACACATACATACTTTACCATTTTTGATCTAGACAATATTAAAAAAGAATACCAACACAAACTTCAATAATCGTACTTGTTTAGCTCCTCTCTTTTGGCAGAAGCGCTGGCTTATTTTTGCTTGCGCAAAAATGGGACGTCGCTCGCACTTCATATCACTATGCTAAGAAATCCTCCTCCATGGAACCTCGTCGGATTTGCGCATTACATTAAAACAGTGCTCGCATCTTGACGTCCCACGCCAGCGCTCCTGCCATGTACATGGAGCTAAACAAGTACCAATAATCTAGGATTCTTTATCTTTACGTAACTGATGAAAACTCTCAACCAAATCAATAACATATTTACCCTCCTCCAAACGATAAATAAGAGGCTGACCATGAAACAGATGCACTAAATCAAGCTCGTATTGCCCAGGCTTAAGCACACGCACTGCCTCAAGATCAAGAACAACCGGAGCGTCATGATCCATGCGACTTGATAACATCTCAAATACATCCTCTTCAATTGCATGCTTTTCCTCCTGACTAAGCTTAAGAGAATCCGCAGCCTTTTGCGCCTCCTCAAGCTTTTCCTTTTTAATAAAGAAAAACAACTTGCCACCACACCCACACCCCTTAAGCAAATCATGCGAACCATCAGCATACATAGCAGAACAACGAACACACTGATGCGGCATCTAACGCCTCTTCTTACTTGTCTTTCTTGACTCTTTTGTCAGCAATTCAATCTTATGCGGATCCCTTTTGATACTCTTCACAATACTTGCAGGACCAACTACAGTAAGACCATGCCTATCACCTAGGAGCATAGAGATCATATCATTTCGCAGCTTGAAAATCCCTGAATGTTTGCCTTCAATTGGATTAATAACAGCAAGTTCAATCCCCTTAAACTCATTATTAATCTCCTCCATTGTTACCTTGATAAGCTCTGCTTCCTCCTCTTTTCGTAATCTACCTTGTAAAAGCACAATTTTGTTCTCCTTAGCAATATTAAGGAGCTTTCTGATTCTTCCAAGCGAGGTCAACTCCTCAATTTCTGTATAAGGAACAATATGTAGTGTTACCATAGTTAGCCTGCCAAAACAAAGAGTGCTTCGTAAAACTCATCCATGTTTTTTCCATACTTAGCTGAAATACCCACAACATCATACTGCGGAAACGCAGCTTCAATACGTTTTACATTTGATTTTTTAAGATCAATCTTATTTGCAACAATAAGAACTGGAATCTCACGTGCCTGAAGATTTCCAATAATTGTAATATTCACCTGAGAATACGGATCAAGAATAGCATCTAATACAATAACAACAATATCCATATCATCAAGCCACTTAATAGCATCAATCACACCTTTAGTAGCCTCCTTTGCCCTTTCCTTAGCCTTTTTCTCAGCCATACCTGCCTTTACAAATTCTTCATAATCAACCTTTGTTGCAATCCCAGGAGTATCAATAAGATTAAATGTCAACTCCTTACCCTTTGACCTAATATTAATCTGCTCTTTAATCTGGATCTCTCGAGTTTCATGAGCAACACTTGATACTTCACCCATTTCTTCACCTAACCAGTCTTTACAAATCCTGTTTGCCAAGGTTGTCTTTCCACCATTTGGAGGACCGTACAAACCTATCCTCAAATGACGTTTTTTCTTGAAAAGATCTTTTAAGAACTTATTGAAAAATTCTTTGATTAGATTAATCATCAAACCACCACAAAAGAGGCAGCACCTCTTTTGAACACGGGGTTCTGTATCGTTTATATAGTTTTCTACATTTTCATTTGTCACTTTAAGGTAGGCTCTCTGAAGTTTTTTTATTGACGATAAAAAAAGGTTTATAGACGAAAGATTTAAATAGCACAAGGTTGGTTAAAATTGATTTATCGACGGTTACGTTGATGTAAACAGTAATGGAGGAACACCACAATGGCAGAAGTAGTTGCAAAGGCTGGTGTCAAGAAAGAGGGGGGATACCTCTACTTTGTTGACAAACAGGGAGATGTCTCCCGCGCCAAGATGGCCAGAGGCCGAAAAGGCGGAAAGAAATCAAAACCGGAAAAAGTCGTAAAGGTAGGCGTTAAGAAAGCATCTGGATACCTATACTTTATCGACAAGAACGGACATGTTGCCAGAGCTAAAATGGCACGAGGCGGAAGATAAAACCTTATTTTATTGACTTCTTTTTTATTTTTCTTCTTTTTGTAACAATATTCAGCTCAGATTTGATCTCTTTTCTCATCCTTGGCAGGTGAGGATATGCACGAGGTTCTGGAGCTAATAACTGCGCAGCCTCCTGTTCAATCTTCTTTAATCTCTTAATTTCTCCTCTAATCTGCGCATCAGTAGGCACCTTAACCCACTCAACCTCTTTGACACTCTTAAGAATCTCTTGCTCCTTTATATGATCTTTATCAGAATGCAATTTTTGTAATAACTTAATCTCCTTTTCCCAGAGTTTATAACTCCTGTCATTTTTTGCCATTAACATACTCCTGTAACCACATTATATAATAGTTTCCCCAACTCTTAAAAACAAAACCATCCTCCCCAATACAATGGAGAAAGGAATCATTATTGGAGGTGAGTTTGGAGAGATTATTCTGCGCGAAAAACAAGACACTAACATAGAACTTGGCGAACTTCTTATTGCAGAAACCACAAACGGAAAAATCCTTTTGCAAGTATACAACCTTTTATTTGGTTCACAAATCTCAAATCAAAACCTTGAACTTATCTCAGGCCTGCGCTTAGAAGAACATCAAGAACAACCACTCTTTGACTCCCACCTTCGCAACTACAACATTGCACATCTCAAAAGCCTTATTTTAATTAAAGAACAACACGCAGTTCAATGCAAAAATCTACCCTTATTTTTCTCACCTGTCAGAGAAGTTGTTGATACTGACCTAAGCTTCATGACCAAACCACACAACCCACTTTATCTTGGAAACCTAAGATCAGGAAGCAAGATTCTTAGAGTCCCTGTATATATAGATGGAGAAAAAGCCTTTTCACACCACATACTTATCAGCGCAACAACTGGAAAAGGAAAATCAAACCTGTGCTTTGTCATGCTCTGGAAAACACTTCCAGAACCATACTGCGGTATTCTTGTGCTTGATCCACATGATGAATACTATGGCAGAACAACTCTTGGACTCAAGGATCATCCATTAAAGCACAAAGCAATCTATTATACACTACGCAATCCACCACCAGGAGCTAGAACACTCAAAATACACTTATCACTTCTTCGGCCATCACACTTTATAGGAGTCATCGACTGGACAGATGCACAACGTGATTTTCTTGCTGCGTATTATCGAAAGTATGGTGATCACTGGATATCTTCTATTCTACTCTCTAAACCAATTGAACACGCATTTCATGAACACACCCAAGGCGTTGTGAAACGAAGACTAGCACTACTACTACATATTGAGACTGTTGATGAGAAATTACACTGCTCTGGAGTATTTGATGATACTATTGGACTTAACACACTCACTGATATTGTTAACTCCCTAGAACAAGCCAACACAGTTATTATCGATACCTCAAGTTTTGAAGGCAGTGTCGAACTTCTCATCGGAAGCCTTATTGCAAACGAAATCTTACAACGATACAAACAACACCTAAATCATGGAACACTCCATACCAAACCAGTTATTAGCATTATTCTTGAAGAAGCACCACGAGTACTTGGTAAAGATGTCCTTGAACAAGGACCAAACATCTTCTCAACCATTGCACGAGAAGGACGAAAATTCAAAGTAGGGCTTACTGCCATTACCCAATTACCATCGCTTATCCCACGTGACATCTTAGCAAACATCAACACCAAAATCATCCTTGGAGTTGAAATGAAACAAGAACGACAAGCACTTATTGAATCAGCTGCACAAGACTTGTCAGAAGATGACCGCCACATTGCATCCCTTGATAAAGGAGAGGCAATCTTAACAAGCAACTTTGCCAGATTTGCAACACCACTTACCATACCACTCTTTGAAGAGGTAATACAGGACACTGCTAAACAGACACATATACCAACAAAAATATCATTTACAGACATTATAAAAAACGTTTAATGTCGACCTCTGGCCGACTTAAGCGTTTTTGTGCCAAGAATAAAGAAATTGCCTGAAAATTGACCATCCCACCGTTCGCTTCGCTCACTCCGCAAAACGCTGTGTGGTATTGGTCAGTTTTCTCGCTTCGCGACAGGCAATTTCTAACTTCAGAATCGTGTTGTGCAACCGTAGCAGAGCTACTGAGTATTGAACCCAATTCTGAAATAAAACAAGGCACAAGGGGGTTCAAAAAGGGTGCTCCCCTTTTTTTATCTCTAAAACAAAGATTTAAATAAGATTTTATTACCAAATAAGAGATGGATTCACGTGCACAAATCACTATCTACATCTTAACTGGGATACTTATTCTTATCTTAGCATCACTTTTAATTCATCTGCAACAGCCATATCTGAAGAAATCAAGTCAAACACTTATCACTAATTTTGACACAAGTAGTGTACAAGAATATCTCTACCAATGCTTTGAATATTCTGTCTACAGCACAGTGTTTCAACTTGAGGAAGTAGGATCCCTAGATCCTGATTTAGATACTATCCCTTTTCAAGAACAGGATGTTACCATTCTTGTTGATAAAGACACTTCCAGGATCCCATCAAAAAAAGAATTAGAAGAGCAGTTAGCATACAAACTACTACAATGGTATGAATCATGCGAACCTGAACAGGAATTTCCTTTTACTATAAAACAAGATTTTGAAAGCGCTACCTCCAAGGTAGACATATTATCAAACAATATCTACTTTGAAATTCATGTCCCAACCATTGTAAAAACAGAATCATTAGAAGTTGTGAATCTAGGAACTCACGCACTCACTATACCCAGCTCTTTGTATGACCTTCACAAAACAGCGGAAATCCTAGCCAAAGAATTTATCAAAGAACCAGGCTCCTTACCTATTGATAGATTACACAACTTGTCCTTTGCAGTCTATGTACAACCATTTTTAAACAAACAAGCTGTTATCAGATTAATAGACCAAACACCTAAACCTGAATCAGTATCTACACTGTTTTCTGAAGAAATACCACATGCGTATACATTTGGAGTGAAATGGTGACACTATGAAAACACATATACAAATTGTGAATAAAGAAATGAAATACTTACCATTACTTATTATCTCAATACTTTTTGCAGGAATCTTTTCCTTACATGTTTTTGGACAAGACGGAGTTGGCAGTAAGACCACCAATGAGTATATTACCAATCTTAAAGCAGAAGACCTCAAAGAATTTTATCACTCATCTCCACAATTCGTTGGCATTTGCAGTGAATGCGATATCAAATACTTTAGCAATCCCAGCAATCTTGATACCTATACTTATGAAGCTCAAAAGAAATTCTTTTCAACACCAGGAAACGCTGCCAAAACACTTTATAGCGTGCAAAAACTATTGCAGCAATGGAAAGTTACAGCAGAGGTTAATGTGTTAACAGGAAGCGACGGTCTTTTATTAGACCTGGAAAAGAAAACCATTACTAATGGAGGTTCTACTATACAGCCTATTGATTATCCTGGAGGCACTAGTATCACACCACTTCGTGAAGGTGGTTTTAGCATCTCTAATACAAACATCAAGGGATTTGAGAAGATTCTTTTCGATAAAAAAACAAATACTTTTACACTTGACAATGCAAGAGTTCGATTTTCTCCTGCTTCAAAAGAAGGACAAACTATCGAAGCACAACGTGACAGCAAAGGATTTATCACCTCAATAAAGCTTCCTGCAAAAACAACTTATGAACTATTCCAAGAAAGCAGTCGCCTTCTCTCTACAAAAGAACCGCTCACAGTCTATTTTGATGGAAAAGATCCCTACAACATCAATGAAGCTGCAGTTAGTATTTCTGATGACAAAATTATGGTAAACAACAAAGCAACAGTACACATACAACATGGAGACTTGCTTGTATTTGCATCTGAGGGAAGATACAAGCAAAAAACCTATCCTGGCATAACCTCAGGAAGCATCGAGATGCAAAATCCCAAAGGAGAGATACTCACACTTGAATCAGACACAAAAATATCAAATTTTATTTCTCAGATTAAGGAAAAACCAGTTTCATATGATCGTACTTTAGGTTTTGACAATCGTAAAGATCTAGTCAAACGTGCACAACAGTTACTCAATGCAAACGGAGCCCGTCTAAAAACAGATGGACTTTTTGGACCACTAACAACTGCAGCCCTTAAAAAATTTCAGAATAATTATCAGTCTTCCAGTCTTCGCAAAGATGGTGTTTTGGATGAGGCAACACTTATTGCCCTTGACAGCAAAGTTGCTTTGGAACTATTCTCCAAAGCTGAAACAAAAGAACGAAAGAGATGGAGTGGGGCTACAGTTATGAAAATCTCTAAATCACAATCATATCCATCAATCTCTTTACCTCAAGGAGTTAGTCTTAGATTTAAGGGAGATGATATTAAAAGGTACTCTAGTGACACAGCTAAAAAAAATCTAGTAGATTCGCTTAGCAAGATTTTTTCTCCAGGTAAACATATGGAAATTTTTACAATCAATAGCGGGTATGGGGATCGTCAAGATCCTTTTGGTAGAAAAGATTTTTCTGGCAAGATTATGACAATTAAGCATCATGGCATAGATATACATGCAAAAAAAGGAACTTCTATAAGCCCTGTTATGAAAGGAATAATTATCAGTGCTGGAGAATCAGGAGATCATGGAAACCAGGTTGTTATTGAACATCCAAATGGATATAAAACATTTTATAACCATCTTGGTTCAATCCCAAAAGGAATAAAAAAAGGTGTTTTTGTCAATGTTGGACAAGTCATAGGTAAAGTAGGGAAAACAGGAAAAAGTACTGGGTATCATCTTCATTTTGAGGTAAAAAAGAATGGAAGATCAGTAGATCCAGGCACAGTCACTTTTTAAGATTATACACTCTTGGTGAAAAGATTTCAAATAGAAAATCTACATGATCTATTGGACGACTCAAACTCTCACTAAGAAAACTTTTATAGTCAGCTTTTTGAATACTAAGGTCTTTTATTTCATCATTATATCTTCCTATTGCATCTCCTACACCAAGGATTCCAACAATCACATTTTTATACTCTCCTTTTGCTCTCAATTCATTATTCACAATCAAATCAAGCCTGCTATCCAACAAGTGACCTAATCTATACACAATGATCATTGTATCATCCGGATTCTTGGAATGATACTCTGCAATGGTTCTGGCACTTCTTGTCTCACAGTCATAGGTAGAACCTTTTTGTTTAGAAGACCAATGATCTGGATTTAATGCAATGATTCTTACCCTGTTTTGACAACTATTTATTGCAGATAATACGTCAATATAATCATCAACTCTTCCAGTTTGTTTCACTACAGAAGTGGCACTATACTTGGGAATATCAAAATTAGGATCCTGGATAGAATCCAACTTTTTCTGCTCACTTTCAAAAAAAAGCTCTAATCCAATAGCAAGTTGCATGCGTTTACCAAGAGACGAGATGATAGCAGTTTCCAGTCTTTTATGTTCCTCAGATTCGTGATCTTCACCTAGAATTAAGATTGCTCCAGGTTTAATCTGTTCTAAAACTGATTCTAAAGATTCAAATGGTTTATCATGAGCTTTAGAGATAAGAGCCAGTGTTGCGTCTGGGATACCGTTTTCATTACTGCAGAAATCATTTCCATAAAAGGCATCACTACGTGTGTCATAGGCTTCTTTATCATTGATACTAGGGGTCTTTGAAAAAGGCAATCTTTTGACAGCATCAGCACGGGCTTTTCTATTAGCAGCACTAGAATTTTGGGCAACTGCAAGAGGGCAGACATAGCTTGTAATGTAAGAAACTCCTAAAACACCTGCAAGAATATATTTTAAGACATTATTCATAGACTGCGTTAATATGTTCTCCTATTTAAATCTTTCTATATTTACCACTCTTTAGTTACTAATAAATATTTAAATAAGATTTTATTACCAAATAAGACATGGATTCACATGCACAAATCACTATATACATCTTAACAGGGATCTGCCATCACAATCCACAAGGTAGTAGAACAGCTAATTGCCTTTGTGCAGGGCGTTATCTACAACAAGCTCCTTTGCGATGGTGAAGAAATAGTTAGTTCGTTTCTGTTTGAGATGAATCTTCCAGCTGATTATCTCAAAGCGAAACTGTCAAGGATTATGTTCAGATGCTCCTCCTCTTCACTGGTCTGAAAGGTCTAATCAGGCAATTATTTCTTTGCTGACATGGTAACCCCCTCGGCTACCACTCCTTTAACCTACCTTCCTGACAAATGCACGGACTGTGGTACGCATCCATGCGCCTCCCGGACCTATTTTTGTGGGAACCTCTTTGAGATAGACCAAGTATCGGTTCCCTAATAATTGAATCTCTACTTTAGATAATTGTTTAATCATAAGCTACAGGTAAGGATTCGTTATATTTTAGCGTATGGTTCACTTATTTTTGAACCTAACCTTTTTAAGCAAAAAGAGCATTCAAGGAACGGCGTGGGGGCAAACAAACACAATTCTACCGTTCTCTCTGCAAGACAACTCGCTAAAGAATCAAATTATTGATCTTCTTAGTGTCAAATGGCCACTTTCAGTAACAGATGTACATTCCTATATTAGTAAACAAGTATATCGTCGATTCTCTTACCAGGCTGTACGAAAGGCAGTCAAGCAACTCATCAGTGATAGATGCCTCACTTTTGTTGAAAAGAACAAGGTGCAGATTAATCCTGAATGGTTGTTTCAAGTAAAATGTAAGATACAACACATTGAAGATAATTACAGTGGAAGACCAAACTTCCCAAAAACATTTGCGCAAACCAAGACCGGAGGGTTTAATGTGCTAGTGGCAAAAGATGGTATTGTTCGAGATAAGTTACGCGAAGAAATGCTCAATCAGTTCTTTAAGGAGCTCATCCCGATTTATAAAAAGGAATTAGGACCACATAATATATTCCAGCGTGATGAATTATTTATTCTGGATTACTTTCAAGGGCTCCAAAAAAAACATGAACTGCTTTTTTTCCTCCTTGATGGAAAGGTAGTAGGAGGTACTGTATTTGAAAAAAAAGATGAGAGCATCCAGGATGGACATTCTATTTGGAAGCTAAAACACTTTGCCCTCAAATCAGAAGTGGGAAGATTGTTTGAGCAAACTGCCATAAAAGAGGTTGAAGACCGCCTTCTCCAAAGGAACAAAAGTATCAAGATTCAGTTGCACTTTTCAGAACATGAGAAACGCTATATTTCGCTTTTCGAGTCTGTAGGGTTTAACCGGGAGGGCACTCTTAAGGATCATTATCGAGTTGGGGAGGAGATGTATATCTACACAAAACACTATCCAGGATAGACCTTACCAATGTCTTTTCTGGTTTTTATTAGGAACGTATTAAACCCTGCCTTTTTTGGGACTTCAACATCCTGCAATTCATCATCTCCGACAACCAAACACTCCTGTGGGTTTAAATTCTGCTTTTTAATCAAAATCCTCCAAAAACGGAGAGAATCTTTTTTACAATCAGCATCTTCCCTGCAAAAAATAAAGTTAGGGTCATTCATGAAACCATATTTTTCCAAAAAGAGCTTGATAGTCCTTCTCATGGAGTTGCTCACAATGCCTATTTTAAAATGTTGACTTTTAATTCTCCTAAATAATGCCTTAACTTCTAGCTGTACTCCCTTATCTACCTGGATGCCCTCTTCCAAGATGGAGTAATATTCATTGAGCAACCCAAGGCGCTTTGCCAAATCACCAGTATCCAAACGGCCAAATTTATTGGGTTTTAGCCCCCATCCCTTGGCTTTTTTCTCAAGGGTACCACCATAGATGCCGCGCTTTTTTGAAATTGCCTCCAAGAAAGGGGTATAGATCTCTTTGTATACAGACGTACTGATTATAGTATCATCCAAATCAAATAGGTAAACGCAATGATTCATCGGGTTATGTAGATTCATGGGATTTTTAAGGATTAGCATCTAGAAACATCTCAGCCTCTGCGTGGTGTCAGACTGTGTAGGTGAGGGTTGAACAGATGGCTCCTTTGCAAGAGAGGGAGTAGAAAGATAAGATATCCCTGAAAGAATTCCTGCCAAGGTTTCTGCAAGCAATGTACGATTGGTCATGATTGCGTCTCTGAAACAAATCCAATGCTTTGGTATCTTGCCATTTAGATTGACTACTTATTTAAACCTTTTGAAGATTATCCACTCAGAAATTGTCATTCTGTAGTCTTTGAATCAAGAAAACACGTTGTAATCAACGCGTCTCTATTCTTGTCAACACCTTCTTTTTTTCATCATCCCAGACAGCATACTCGCAGTATAATCCTTCACTTTGTTTAGATCTATCATCATCCTTTCTTTTAAGAATATTTGCTTTTGCCTTTGCAGTAAGCGGAAGAAGAATATGAAACTTCAAACCATTCTTGACAAAAAGATCTCTAAACATGCACATATATTCTCCTAGAACTTCCCCTATAATATGTTGTGATCCTGGCCTCATATACTTCCTAATCTTAGCTATATTACTCATAACTCCTTGTTCTGCTGTTTTTCCATCATCAAAATGATCAAAAAGATACAATCTACTATTTTTTTGCTCTCTCAATTTTTTAAGTACAAAGCATTTATTGATCTCCCAGTTTTTATTAGGAGAATTATCGTGTTCATCATATACAATACTCTCCAATGCATTAAAAGGTACTTTTCCTTTAACATAATCTTCCCATCTTTCATCATTTCCACAACAACTCTCTCCTGGATCAAACCATGTTATACTAATATTTGATTTAACATTACTAAGAAAATCAGTACCCCAAGCATATTTATTTGAACTAGGATCATCTTGCGAGAAATATAAATCACGTCGCATCAGTGGGAGAACCAACAGATCATTTTTTATTGAATCAAGATACGAATCAAGTGATATTGAATAGAACTCATTTCTTTGATATGCTCTTGTGAGATCATCAATCCATTGCTGTTTGATCTTATCTCGAAGATCCGATTCTCTTTCTTCTCGTTTAACTCGTTCATCCATTTCAGCAGGACTTTCTAACTTGACTGGTTCATTCTGTGCATTCACAGGACTAACAGAACCTAGATTTGCCATCAACAACATACTAAGAGTAGAACTTAGATATTTTCTCATACAAGCCACCACGATAAGTATAGCATTCTTCTTTTTAAAGATGACTCTTTAATTAACGCCTCTTCCTCAACAAAACCATCTCCCCATCCCAAACATCATAATCACAATATAAAGCATTCTTTGAACCAGACTGAATAGCGTTTTTAACCTTGGCTTTTAGAATATCAGCTTTTGTACTCTTTGTTAGTGGAATAATCATACGAAAAGATAGATCATACTCTTTGCAAAGTTGTTTGAATATGCCAAAGGTTCCTGGAACATAGCCACTTAAAAGATGTTGTGAACCAGGCTGTATATTTCTTTTAATCTCACTAATATCATCAATCAATACTTGATCTTCTCCTTTTTCTTTATTGTAATTATCAAAAACATATAACCTGCTATTGCCATGTTGCCGAAGTGCTTGTATAATCCTGCGTTCAGGATCTAACACTGGATCAGATATGATCTTATACAACGAATCAATTGGTCTTGCATCATTCACATACTCTTCCAATACTTTCTTTGATTCAAGAAACCCATCCATAAACACTGTTAACTTATAGCTTGATTTGATTTTCATGATAAAATTACTACTCCAATCATAATACGAATCATCTTCTGAAGAATTTATCAGCGAATCTCCTGTGATCTCTGGAAGAACTAATAGATGATTCTTCATTGAATCAAGATACGAATCAAGTGTTGTTTTGGAAAACTCGCTTCTTTGATATGCTTGTGTGAGATCATTAATCATATAATTTAGAATATCATCATTATCAAGATCTTTATCTTTATTTGGTTGTGCAGCAACAGGAGCTGACAATTTAAATGATCCAATGTCTTGCGCAAGAAGAGGATTTATGTAATTGATATTGTATAGAACTGCTATACCTAGCATAGATGCAAGATATTTTTTCATATAACCCCACTCACAATAGGTAAGATAGGGATACTCTTTTTAAATCCACTACCTAAATAGTGCCTAGACCTATAGGAAATAACCTTAATTTTTGGATATTCTAATAACTAAAGTAAAGTTATTTCCTAATAATCAAATCACTTTAATTCGGGAAAAACATCTGAAAATTAAAGTGATTTGATATATCTTTTCAATCCCTACTTCCACAACACCTATTAAGCACTACTAATTCTCACACCCTATGAAATTCGCTCACATGGCTGATGTACATATTGGAGGATGGAGAGAACCAAAACTTAGAGAGACTTGTACACAGGCATTTTGCAAAGCAGTTGATATGTGCATTACAGAACGTGTTAACTTTATCCTTATTTCTGGAGACCTTTTTAACACATCCATGCCACCTATAGACCAACTTCGCACAGTCGTACTCAAACTTCGAGAGCTACAACAAGCCCAGATACCAGTCTACTCTATCCCTGGAAGCCATGACTTCTCAGCATCAGGAAAAACCATGCTTGACGTGCTTGCAAGCGCAGGCCTTATGACAAATGTAGCAACAGGCGAGTATCACAATGAAAAATTACGACTCAATACTATCCATGATCCAAAAACAGGAATTCACATCACAGGCATGATTGGAAAAAAAGGAGGACTTGAAAAGATGTACTACCCATATCTTGATTATGAACATCTTAACGCGATTCCGTCCCCTAAAATATTTCTCTTTCACTCAGCAATCACAGAACTCAAACCAGAAGACCTTTCTATGATAGATGCACTTCCTGCATCATTCCTTCCTCCTGGATTTGACTATTACGCAGGAGGACATGTCCATGTTGTAGATCATGCAAACCTTGACATGAGAAACAACATTGTTTTTCCAGGACCACTTTTCCCAAACAACTTCTCTGAACTAGAAAAACTTCGACACGGCGGGTTTTATCTTGTTGAGAACTGGAAACCAACCTATACACCAGTTATTCTATACCCAACCACACCTATTACCATTAACTGCCACCACAAAAAACCAATTGACATTCCCAACCTTATCAAAGACGAATTGAAATCCTTAGACTGCACCAACCACATCATCACCATCAGATTCGAGGGAACAATCAAAGGAAAGATCGGAGACATTCCTTTTACAATTATTACAGACACGCTCTATTCTGCAGGAGTATACCTTGTACTAAAAAATACAACCAAACTTGTATCACCAGAATTTGAACAGGTCAGTGTACAAACAGGAACTCTGGATCAGATAGAGGAACGCGTTATTGTAGAAAACACAGGCAAAAGCAACCTATTCACTCACAAAGAAGAACAAACCGTAGTCAAAAATCTCTTACACACCCTTGACACAGAAAAACATGAAGGAGAAACCCAAACCAGATTTGAACAAAGAATACTTGAAACGTGCAAAGATTTTATATAACACCAATATTTATCAAACACAAAGTATAATAAAATAAAGAAATTGCCTGAAAACTGACTATCCCAAGGTGAGAAAACTCTACTTTAATTCACAATTATAGCTATCAACCCACTTGCAAAAACCACATTCTTCAGAAGGGGCTGGAATTTCTGCCTCTAAAACTTTAAGCGCTTTCCCAAAAATACTTTCAGCATTTTTTATATTGACTTTAATCTTAACTAAATCAGTATTAAAACAGACACACCCATTCTCTTCGACTTGATTAGGATGGTAGAACAATAAGTAAGTATAGTCCTCGGTTTCATAACCATTCTTTCTTAAAAGAAAATTATAAATATCCATCTGATCTTGGTAGTGTTCGTGCGTGTCTTCTTTTAATGGAAAGCCTCTGGTTTTATAATCTAAAACTATCAATTTCTTTCCTTTTTTGAGAAGATTATCTATTGCTCCATGGAATAAATTTCCTTTCTTATCATTCCATTGGATTCCCTTAAAGTTACTTCTCCATGTTTTAAGCAGTTCTTCGTTGTCAAAGAGCCTGACTTCGTTGTTTAGCTTTTGAAGCTCTGGAGGCAATTCTCCTTTTTTCATAAATCGATCAAAGTGTTCTTTGAGAATCTTATCCATTCCGCTTGGAAGAGAAGGAAAGATAGTATCAGGATGCTTGACGTTTTTGTTGAACTTAAGCCAGAAACATCTAGGACATTCTTTGAGCAAACTTAAATTCGATGGGCTGAATTTGTATGGCATTTTTGCATCAACTGGTTTTATCTTTTTGTTTAAGCAATTTCTTAGTGGCTTTGTCAAAATCAGATTCGAACAGCCTATCCTGAATTATCCTATACTCCTCAAATTCACTTTCTGCAAATTGCTTGGCAATCTCAGCAGTTACTTTTCCTGAGTCCTCCAATATTTCCCTATCATTGAATTTTAAAAAAGCGTTTAATTTTTTGGACCAATCTCCCATATTCATTGGTATTTTTCTCTTTGCTTGATCCTCAGCATAATCCAAATACATGGTTATTATCCTATTAAGTGATTGTATTTCTTCTTTTTGCAGATAATTTTTGGCTATACTGACATCGCTTCTAATAATTTTCCCCTGATGGGAGTGTTTCCAAGTGGTTAATCCCATATTTTTCTTTGTTTTGCTTGCTCGTTGCATGATTAACTCAGCCGCTGTATTTCCATGGATGGCATAATGCATCTTATTTTGAACTGTTGCAAAAAATTCTTTGGTCAGCTTATCTTCTGAGTTATAATCAACTGCGGTAGCGTAAATATCAGTAATTTTCTGGTAAAACCTTCTTTCGCTAGCCCTAATCTCCCTAATTTCTAATAATAAATCCTCAAAATATTTTTTCCCTAAAAAAGTACCATTTTTGAGCCTCTCACTATCAAGAACATACCCTTTAATGGAAAATTCTCTTAAAATCTTGGTTGCCCACTGCCTAAACTGTGTGGCTCGGTGCGAGTTTATGCGATATCCTACTGAAATTATAGCATCTAAATTATAGAAGTTAGTGTTATACTTCTTCCCATCACTGGCAGTTATTAGGAAATTCCGAATAACTGAATTCTCGCTTAATTCCCCAGAACTAAAAATATTCTTCAGATGCTCATTAATCGTAGGGATGGATACCTCAAATAATTTAGCCAGCATTTTCTGAGTCAGCCAGACTGTTTCATCCTCAAATTTAACTTCAATGCTCTTTTCTCCTGATTGTGAAGTAAATATCAAAAATTCAGCGGTGCTGTTTCTAATGGCTAAATCTTTATTTTCTTTAATCATTTTAATCAGCCCCCATCATCTTGTCAAAGCATTTATCACACATTCCTGCGTGCCAGTCTTTGTTATGAGTGGAGATTTTAGTGTTGCATTGTTTGCAGTTGTAATCCATTTCCTCATTGTGCTTCATGCGGATGGTGCGTTCTTTTTGTTTTATTTCTTTCGGACTTACTGATTCAATAAAAGAGCCTTCTGCCCAAAAACTGTCTTCTTCTTTAATATCTTCTTTATTTAGTGTTTTTTGTAGCATTTTAGTAGACTTCTTGTTTGTTTAACTCATAAGTACAAAATGAGTTCTTATTAATATTTTCAAGTCGAAATTTCTCTAATATTCTTACTTTAACTTTAGGAAATTCAACTTTTTTAAATTTGTAATGTCATTCTGATTTAATTCTTCAATATTAACATTTGCATAAGCGAATCATTCACTTTTTCCTGTTTTCTCAAGAAGCCCTGAATATCCTTCTTGTACCTCAAACCAGCTTTTTTTAAGCAATTGCAGAGATGCCAATCCAAGCACTGAATTCTGTGTTATCATAGCTTCAGGAACGCGACTCTTTAATTCGCTACGCATCTTATCAGCAAAAAAGATCATAGAAACAATGTGCTCCTGCATATTAACATCAGCCTTGTGCTGCTGCTTTAGATCAGCAAGCATGCTCAGCACATTATCAAGATGCAACACAGCATCACTACATCCCTTATGCACATCCTTATACACACCTTTTGAAACTGATTGAACACTAAATAAACTTGCTGCGTGATTAATAAACTTTTCAATTCTTGAAAAAGGTATTTTAAAGCGGTTCACCATAGATAATTATGACTAAAACACACTATAAATATTTATTGGAGAGAATGGCTAAGATTTGTGGGGTTTTAATGTACTGTTATTGTTTCAATAACTATTTATACTAAGTAACCTTACAGTGATCTATGAAGAGAACATTGCTGTCTCGTAGAGGTTTCTTATCAGGGCTTGCAGGGCTTGTTGCGTGTTATTCAATACCACAGAAACCTGTTCTGTATGCCCAAACTGCAAAACAGGTTCTGCATGCCAAACCAACAGAAGAGAACCCATATGCCAATGAGTATCGTGATTTCTCGGCTGCATGGAA
>CAZQZJ010000012.1:0-32694 GCA_964597775.1 uncultured Methanosarcinales archaeon | reverse complement strand
AAAAAACAATAGATAATTATCTACATCATATCAAGAAATTTGTATCATCAGGAAAACAGCCAAGAGAATTTCTACTTGGACTTATTGAAAAAGGCGATTCTGACGAAACAGTAAGATCTGCATGTTTTGCAATTAAATTTTATCTGAATACTATCAAAAAGGAAAGCGCAGAAATTCAAGAAGTTTTAGACAATTTACCAAATATCAAAAGAGAGAAGAAACTTCCAGTAATACTTTCTAAAGAAGAAATAGAATCGCTTATTTCATCAACAAAAAACGTCAATCACAGGTTAATCATTCAAGTAGGATATTCGGCAGGACTACGAATCAGCGAGATAATAAACCTTCAGTGGCAAGACATAGATTTTGACAGAAACCTTATTCATTTGAAAAGAGCAAAAGGCAAAAAAGACAGAATTGTCATGCTCTCTTTGAAAGTAAAAGAAAATTTAATGAATCTGACACCTAACAAAAAAGGATATGTCTTCTTGACAAATAGAGGGAGCAAATATACTCAGAGGACAATACAGAAAATTATTGAGAATGCAGCTAAAAAGGTAGGCATAAGAAAAAGTATTACTCCACACACATTGAGGCATTCTTTTGCAACTCATCTCTTAGAGAATGGCACCGATATTAGATATATAAAGGATTTATTAGGACATTCAGATATTAGCACAACATTGATTTATACAAAAGTTTCAAACAAAAACATTCGGAATATTAAAAGCCCTTTAGATGATTAATTGTAAACTTTCTGTCTCTCGCACAAACATTTGATTGAGACGACGGGCTTCATGCCACAGATAAATCTGTGGGTATTCGCCCTACAATTTTATAACACAACCAACTCCATTTTCACAAAGTTTATAACGCAACAACCATCGATGTGCATTATGTCAAAAACATACACTATTATCATAGAACGAGACGAGGATGGCTGGTTAGTATCTGAAGTAATTGGATTGCCTGGATGCCACACACAAGGCAAGACCATGGATCAACTTCTTCATCGAACCAAAGAAGCTATCCAAGCCTACCTTAAAACCGAAGAGCAATTCGAGATCGCAGAACAGTTTGTTGGAGTACAACAAATCGAGATGTAGCATTGTCAAAGCTGCCACGACTAACTGGTAAAGAAGTGGCGAAAATTGCTGAAAAACTTGGCTTTATACACAATCACACAACAGGAAGCCATATGGTCTACCATCATCCGGACGGTAGAAAAACAGTGATTCCACATCACGCAGGTGAAGAGATTGGACCTGGACTTCTCAATAAGATCATCAAGAAAGAATTAAACATCACGCGCGAAGAGTTCTTAGCTCAGCTGTGAAAATCAGTACCTTCATTTCCTTTGCATTTAGAAGTGGAATCTTTTTCATGCTTTAATCTGGATCTGTTGAAGACTAACCAGATGTAAAATAGTCATCTTCATCTTCTTCAACAATGATGTTAAATCTTTGAGCCATATAACTATCCAATACTTGTTTGTTTATTAATCCTCTACACAAAACAAAAAGAAAAATGAAAACCGTGCAAACATCAAAGTAAGTAAAAGATATGGACGATTGGGGGTTGCATGCTAAACACGTCGCGTGAGCTTCGTGCGTACACACCAACTCCATCAACAGGGTCTTCTACCCTAGTCCTATGATGTCTCTTTTCAAGGAGGGTTTCACACTTAGATGCTTTCAGCGTTTATCCCTGTAAGGCGTGGCTGCCCGGCGCTCCTTTTCAGAAGACCGGTAAACTAGAGGCCTCGAAGCTCCGTTCCTCTCGTACTAGAAGCTCCTTCCCCTCAGACATCAAACAGTTCCAGTGGATATCATACCAACTGTCTCGCAACGTTGTGAACCCAGCTAACGATCCCTTTTAACGGGTGAACACCCCCACCCTTGGCTGCTTGTGCACAGCCAGGATAGGAAGAGCCGACGTCGATGTAGCAAGCCGCGCCGTCGATGTGAGCTCTCGGGCGCGACAACTCTGTTATCCCCGGAGTAACTTTTCGGTCATCCCGGACCCCCATCAAGGAGGTACCGAGGTTCGCTAAGCCACGCTTTCGCGTTTGGATCCATTCTTGGTTAGGATCCAATCAGGCTGGCTTTTGCCTTTGCACTCTACTCGCGATTTCTAAACGCGATGAGCCAACCTTAGGGCCCTACTGATATGGTTTCAGCAGGGTGCCACCCCAGCCAAACTGTCCACCAATTGGTGTCCTGACTTACGTCAGTGAGCAACGCAAGTTCTGGAGTGCGGTGTTACATTGGCACCTATCATAGTCCCGAAAGACTATGCTTAACAGCTCCCGCATACACTATGCAACAGAACTCACGCCACAGCAACAGGCTACAGTAAAGTTTCACGGGGTCTTCGCTTCCTACTGGAACACCACGGCCTTTGCACCGTGAAGAGGTTTCGGAGGTTTCCTTCTAGGGACAGTGGATATCTCGTTACGCCATTCATGCAAGTCGTCATTCAAACGACAAGGTATTACGCTCAATCTGTTACTTCGTCTTACGACTACTGACCATCATCTGATGGCGGACACAACATTTCTGTGTGTGCACAAGAAGCAGAACTTCTTGGCACCCAGGAAACTTTGTTTCACTGGGTCTCCGTACATCGCTGCACGGGTCGGACTGTATCTTCTTCGCGATTGCGAGTCTGGCGTACAGTCTCTGAGGATTCTAGATATACTGACTTGACCTTCCTATTCATCGTCGCAGTGATGCGAGCAATGATATCAAGGCCTTCACGAGTTAGATGTTGATGCATGTTCATCATTTCAATGATTGTTGCAAAACTATCGAAATCTCGCGACTTCTTACTCTGCAACTGATATTGCCTAAAAAAATCCACAATTCGGTTAAGATTTTTACTACCCCGAACACGGAACTCCTTACGATCGCCGTTATTCACCACGACCTGACCAAACCCGAAGAAATTTCGGATTCGATGCAATATCTGTTCATCTCGTTGATGTTGCACAACACGGAACTCAGGCAGAACTTGCCAACCAAGAATCATTTTCAGCTGCTTGTTAAGAGCAACATGAAAACAACCCTCTCCATCGACAAATCCTACAATCCAGTACGGATCTAGTCTTTCCTGCTGATTGTCTGTCTGCATCACATTTTCACCATACCAAACTTATACACATACTTGATGCATACTTGTCTAGTGTGGTAGTGAGCTTCTTCCAGATGTTCCAGCATATAGCCAGATTTTACTAAGGCAGTGCAAACCACCTTAAGAGAGTTATAGTTACTCCCGCCGTTTACCAGCCCTTGGCCCGGTTGAAACCAGGTTTTGGGTACTGACACTGGGCAGACGTCACTTTCTATACACGGCCTTGCGGCTTTGCAGAAAGTTAAGTTTTTGTTAAACAGTCGGACATCCTTAGTCACTGCGCCCTGCATTCACAATTTTACAACCACAAATGCAGGGACCCCTTATGCCGAAGGCACGGGGCTAACTTGCCGAGTTCCCTTAGAAGGATTTTCACCTACACACTTGAGGCTTCTCACCTAGGGGCACCTGTGTCGGTTCTGGGTACGGATGTTTATGATCTATGCGTGTTACTTTTTCATGGACACCAGGCATGAGCGCAATACCGAAGCACCATTCCTGCAATTAAACCTGTTCTCATCATAACAATACTCCCAGGTTTTGCTGCAGTTAGCATGGTCGAAGGACCATGAGCACCTAGCCCAATGCGTCAGCAACACGCCGTGCGTTGCCGCGCATACATAAACAGTAGCGGAATATTAACCGCTTTCCCTTTCCCAAACTCCATGGTATGGGTTTAGTTAGGACCGACTAACCCTTGACTGACGAACATTGTCAAGGAACCCTTGCCCTTTCAGTGACAGAGATTCTCACTCTGCTCAGATCTTACTAACACCAGGATTTTCATTTCTGATTGGTTCAGATCTCCTCTTGGAGACCCTTTTGCCCGACCAGAACGCCTACCTACCGCACATCCATTGGATGGCCTGCCGTATCGGTAATGGATTTAGCCCCGTCCATTTTAGGGGCCTACACCCTTGACGAGTGAGCTGTTACGCACTTTTTAAAGGGTGGCTGCTTCTAAGCCTACCTCCTCGCTGTCTCAGGGTGTGGACACCCTTTTGCCTTTAGCACTTAATCCATATTTTGGGACCTTAACGACAGTCTGGGTTGTTCCCCTCTCTGACATCAACCTTACGCCGATGCCACGTATCCACGCTTCTATGGCGGTACTGTATTCGGAGTTGGACAGCGGACCGATCCTTTTCAGAACCTAAATCCACAATCCGTCGCTCTACCCCAGTACCAACCTCTGCGCAGACTTGACTGCGGCCAACTTCGATAGGAACCAGCTATCACCGCTCTCGATTGGCTTTTCACCCCTAGCCCAAGGTTAGAAGAACACTTGCACGTAGAACCTCTTCAGGCCTCCACGGGGTTTTACCCCCACTTCACCTTACCCTGGGTTAGATCGAGCGGTTTCGGGTCGCAGGCAAGTGACTCCCGCCACTTTCATAGCGCGCTCCTCATTACTTGCGAGCATGTCGCTTTCGCTATGGGTCCTCGACGATTGTCGATTACCCTTGCCACTCACCTGCACTTCCTGGCACGTTATTCTAAACGGACGATACAACTCCTAAGAGCCGTATCCTACGTTGACTTTGCGGTTTCAGACTCTTTTCACACCCTGTTATGGGTTCTTTTCAACTTTCCCTCACGGTACTGGTTCGCTATCGGACTTGAGACGTATTTAGGGTTCGAGGTTGATGCCCCCGGTATTCCTACGCAATATCCAATGCGTAGTACTCTGGTATCGGCTGCGTGTAGCTGAAATGTCTTCCTCTACGGGACTATCACCCTGTGTTGTATGTCATTCCAGACAACTTCGAGTCGACACTCTCGGCATTAGCAACCGGCCAAACACCACATCTCATTCTGCTTTCGCATATGATTCGGTTTGCCCTATGCTGTGTTCAGTCGCCCTTACTAGCAGCATCCCAATTGGTTTCTTTTCCTGCAGGTACTCAGACGCTTCACTTCCCTGCGTTGCCTATCCTTACGGATCTGTTGAGAAGTCTCATTCGGAAATCCGTGGTTCAACCTGTGCATACCAGTCGCCACGGCTTATCGCAGTTAGCCACGTCCTTCTTCGGCGCTCAAGCCAAGTCTTCCACCGCAAAGCTTATTTCTTTACTTACTTTGATGTTTGCACGGCTTCATTGAATGTGAGTTTATGGGATAACGAAATGAATCACTTCATTTCTTCTCTCATTCTAACCTACTGCCCAAAGACTTGATCTTTGGACAGATCAGAGGGATTTTGACCCTCATTGTTCATCGCTGTGATGAATATGATCAAAAAAGGGGCAACACCCTTTTTTGTATGGACTCATCGGGACTTTCATGAAAATAGGGGTAAGCCACTTTTTTCATCCCCTTTTTCTTTTGAACCCGAAGCCTCTCGCTTGCAAAGCGAGCGCTCTGCCGTTGAGCTATGAGCCCAAAAATCTCGAACAGAGTTCGAGATTTTTATTGTGATGAAATCCACAACTGTTGTTGTGGATTCTTAGGAAAGTGAGGGGATGCAGCCAACGTTCCATTTTTTCGCATTATCTTTTATTCTTTTCGTTCGAAGAAAGAAAAAAATAAAGGAGGTGATCCAGCCGCAGGCAAAGTCACTTCGCCTGATGGCTTGTTCCTAGCATGCGACATGATCAATGGATAAATCCATTGAAATAGCCGGTAGCTATGGAAAAAAATAAAGGAGGTGATCCAGCCGCAGGTTCCCCTACGGCTACCTTGTGACGACTTAACCCACCTCACTTAGCTTAGATTCAATTCACTCAAAAAAATGAATTTCACCTAAACCATGCTCGGTTGGTTTGACGGGCGGTGTGTGCAAGGAGCAGGGACATATTCACCGGAAGATGATAACTTCCGATTACTAGGGATTCCGACGTCATGAGGGTGAGTTGCAACCCTCAATCTGGACTGGGATCGGGTTTCGAGGGTTAACTTCTCCTTTCGGAGTTGTATCCCATTGTCCCGACCATTGTTGCGCGCGTGTGGCCCAGAAGATTCGGGGCATACAGACCTAGCGTAGCCTGCACCTTCCTCCCAGTTTCCCGGGCAGTCCCTATAATGTGCTCAGTCCGGAAATTCCGCCGTTAGCAATTATAGGTACAGGTCTCGCTCGTTGTCAGACTTAGCTGAACACCTTACGGCACGAGCTGACGCCGGCCATGCACCACCTCTCGGCTCGTCAAGAAAGCCCTTCAGACTGTCTATCATACTGCCGTCGCTCCTGGTGAGATTCTCGGCGTTGAGTTCGATTAAACCGCACGCCGCACCCCTTGTGGTGCTCCCCCGCCAATTCCTTTAAGTTTCAGTCTTGCGACCGTACTTCCCAGGTGGCAAGCTTAACATCTTCACTACGATACTGCGGAATCGCGTAGATTCCGCAACACCTAGCTTGCAGCGTTTAGGGCCAGGACTACTCGGGTATCTAATCCGGATCGCTCCCCTGGCTTTCGTCCCTCACCGTCGAATCCATTCTGGTTGGATGCCTTCGCCATCGGTGGTCCTCTTGGGATTATAACATTTTACCGCTCCCCCAAGAATACCTCCAACCTCTCCTGGTTCCAAGCCTTGCGGTCTTTCCTGCCCGCTGTATTGTTAAGCAATACAATTTCACAGAAAATCTACAAAGCCGGCTACGGACGCTTTAGACCCAATAATGCGGTTCCCACTTGTGGCGCGGGTGTTACCGCGGCGGCTGGCACCCGTCTTACCCACCACTTATTCGCCAAGGTTTTTGCCCTTGGCAAAAGCCCATGCATAGCATGAGCACTCGGAGTTCCCTTATCACACTTGCGTGCATTGTAAAGTTTTCGCGGCTGCTGCACCCCGTGGGGCTAGGACCCGTATCTCAGTGTCCTTCTGGGGGCTATCCCTCTCAGGACCCCTATGGATCTTCGGCTTGGTGGGCATTTACCCCGCCAACAACCTAATCCACCGCCGACCTATCGTATGGCGTTGCCTTTAAGATAAGGAACATTCCAGTATCCTTATCCTGCCTGCTATTAGCCTCAGTTTCCCAAGGTTATGGCAGACCATACGGAAAGTTATCGACGTGTTACTCAGCCTTCTGCCTCCCTCCGAAGAGAGAAAACTTGCATGCCTTAGTCGAACTCCGATAGCAGCAACCTCCCGCAGGATCAACGGGTAATCGCCTCTGCCAAAATATTTATTATTCTGAATCCTTTTAACAGAACCTCTGACATGACGTTGCTTGTATCGGTCGCAATAATTATTTACTGTTGGAATTGCGTTTTATAGACGTTGACTGCATCATGCCTGGTTTGTTCGTCAGGCACTCCTCTTAAGAACGACCAAAGCGGCGTTATGTGACGACGCTCTTATCTCTGGCCTGGCGTTGATTCTGCATCGTCGATGATGCAGAGAGTTTGGAATTAGAGAGGGGTTTATTAATGTTGCTTTTTCTGATATTGTTCAGTTATGTAATCCAGCTCTGTCACCTTCCTTTGCTCTTTGTATTGGATTTGTAGGTCTTAGGAGAACCTCTGCACAACCTAGTACATATGTTAATCCTACACATATTAATGGTAAAGACTATTCTTTTTTTGAATAGGACAAAGGTTCCTTAGAAAGATATGTTATTGTAACTTTATTCTGATAATGTTAAGGCAAAAGGATAAGTTCAAATCTCAGACCTTATAAAAATCTTGAACCTGGTGTTCTTCGTTCTTTTCCAGTGTTGAGTTTAAATACCGTTGGTGCTCCTATGACAGCTCCTGTAAATGTTGGTGCTTTTGGTTTGTAGGATGATCGTGCAATAACTGAGGCAAGGGGTTGTGCTGGTTTTGGTCTTTGTTCTAATCTAGTTTTAGTGAGGCTTTCAAGTTTTCCTTTTTTTTGTGAAAATACTGTTGATATTGGTTTTCTGTTCTCAGCAAGCCATGCCTTTGGATCTGATGGTATAATAGAACGTGTTCCTTTGTCTAGATATGGTTTGTCAAGAATGGTTCTAATCTTTGGTCGTGGGTAATCCTGTGCAGCTGCAACCAAGGATACAGTGAGAAGTACCAACATAATGATTAATTGTAATTTCATAGATAAAATAGTGTTATGCTACTATAATAAGTTTTCCTACCGGTCTTGAGCGAGCCCGTAGGTGAGCAATGACCGGTAGGAAAACTTATTTTAAAAACATTTCTGGAAAAAATTATGAGACGACTTTTCCTGTTAGTTGCGTCGCCAGCTTACGAGCGAAGCTGAGTTCTGGCGACCTGCGACCGCAGAGTTATTTTCGAGGGCGTTTCTATCAAGTGCGAAGCACAATTAAGAACAAGTATCAAAGGATAATTTTATTATCATCAAGCACAAAAGCTCTATCAAATAAATGCATCTGGCCGAGAAAACTATTTTGCGTATACCTGTTTAAGATTTGTTAAGGTTAAAGGTTTATTTCCTAAACTTAATTGTTCTGCATTTTGAGAGAAACTATCAATGTAGGATGAACATAATCTTTTTATTCGTTCATTATTTTGATATCCTTTTAAGTATTCTTTTTGAAGTTCAGATTTTCTTTTGTTATGTTCAATCATCTCTTTTGAAATTGGTTTATCAGAAATATTTTTCTTATATTGATGAAAAGTATTTTTATCACCAAAAATTAATTTTCCTGAAAACATTGCATCAGTAAGAGCAATATCAAGATTATCTAACCTATATTTAAAATCTTCAATGTTAAGTTCAGAAATATCAAGCCAACCATTAAAATACTGCCTAGATTGATTTCTTGAAACAATACATAAATCAACATCACTTTCAGGTTTTTGAGAACCATAAAGAATAACGAAATCAACATTACCAAAATCAGAATCATACAATCTTCTAACTACACCTAAAACTTTATTTTTGTCATAATGTTTTGGAAAACCCATTTGTGAAATCAAACCAAAACGGGAAAGCTGATTTTCAGCATCTCTAAAAATTTCAAATAACTGAGCATAATCTTCTCTTAAATCATCTTTTTTAGCATTCCAAACTTTTGAATTACTAGTTTCTCTACAAAGCAAAGCTTCAAGCCAAACAGCAAACCCCTCATAATTATGAACATTTCGTTTAGCAATACCAAAAAGTTGCTCTTGATGATTAACTTCATCAAACATAAATTTTTTTTCATCACCCTTACTTTGAATTATTTCAATTAATTTTTTACCAATCTGAGAATGCTCAACAAACAAACCATGGCCATACAACTCATGAAAAATATTCGAAGTCAAAAAAGGACTATCATTTTTTACATAAGCAGAATAAGAAGCAGGAACATAGATACCTGAACTATTAACATCAAAACCATTAACTTGACAAAACTCTTGCCAATTATTAAGAGAATAAGGTTTTAATTTAGATTGCCCAATATCAAAACCAAACTCCGAAACAACAAAAGAAGAAGCATCTTGCAACAAAGAATCAAGAGAGATCATTTTAATCTACAGGTTTTGTTTGAATAAATTCACAATTACTTTCCATAAATTTATTTAATTTATCTTTTAAATCAGTACTGATGATTAAGAAAATTGATTTATGTCCTACAATTTCAATAATTTCTATATCATTTCCCTCATAATTTGAGTGACTATCTTCTTCTTTTAAAACATCAGGTAATTTTCCATAATTATCATATAAGTCAGGAATTTTTACATTAAATTCTTTTAATAATACGAAAAGGAAATCATAATATGAACTTTTCTTTTCTAATTTATAACAAATGTATTTCTCTCTGTTACTTATAGCCAAAATTTTTTGTTTTTCCATATTGTTCTCCATTTAAAAATAAATAAAAAATGAATCTAAAAAAATGAATCTATTTTTTTAAACAGATCCATACAATGTGCATCTCCTAAAGCATCTTTACTAAATTTTTTGTTTGCACCTAACAGGTCATAGTTAAGGTGTGGTTCTGTTCCATTATGACCACTAAAATCATATCTTTCTTGCAGTCCAAATCCAAGGTCATTTCTGAGAACACCAAATCCAGATGGTTGGAATCCACTAAAGCCATTTTTGTTTTACCCCCCCAAGTTTTTTAATTTAATGATTGATATTTAGATGTAAAGTGTAACAAATATAAATAGTTTGTGATGTTTTTTCCGGAAGATTTCCAAAATAGTTTTCTCGCCATTTGAATGAACCTCCCGCCGGAGCAGAGCTCCGGGGTATCAATCAAAAGTTGATTAATTTGAGTTGATTCGGATCTCCCCCCCTGGTTCCGAATGTATTCTTTTATCTTCTCAACACCATAGCCATCGCCTACGGTGTCGATATGTCCCCCTTCACTCCAGAAGTGCCCTCCCCACAATTCTTCCTTGACCTCTGGAAACTTCTTGAAGACCTCTTTGGTAGTTATGCTTTTGCACACTTTCATGATTTGGGAAGGGGAGTATCGAGGCCTAGTCTCAACAAGGATATGCAAGTGATCTCCATCAGTACCAACGGCATGGAACTTGAAGTAATATCTCTGTTCAATTCCATTGAAGATTATCTTTAGGTAATCACGAATTTCATCAGAGATAATGTCTTTTCGATATTTCACGACAAAAACCATATGGTACCTGATTCGAAAGCTACAATGAGGAGCATATTCAACCTGCATAAGGAACAAATTACCAGAAAGGAATTAAAGCTTATCCGGAGCAGAGCTCCGGGGTATTAAACCCATCCCGAAATAAAAAAATTAGCGTCTCTTAAAAGCTGGAGTAACTTGTCCGCTTAGTTTTGTTATGCTGAGCACAGGTGGACGTGGGTAGTCACGATTTAGTTTCTCATATTTAGTGCTTTTGCCAGGTTCTGATCCAACCTTAATTAACGTGTCAAATCTGCCTTTGAGTGCTGTTGAACTGCTAATTTTTCCTTCGCGGGATTTTGTTACAACTGCATATGGTAGTGCTACAGGTGCTGCTGCAACAGATTTTTGATGCTGAGAAACTACAGCTGCTCTAAGTGCCCTCATTGATCCTTTGGCAGCAACAAATGGCAGACTAACAAGAAGTATGCCTATTAAGAGTATATACAATACTTTCATTCTCTCACCTCTTTGGATATATGAGTTATTTGGTATACAAAAATCTATACTAAGTAGTATAAATAGATTGCGAATTTTTATCATCCTTTTGCTGCTTGCTTTCGCTTGCGTTTCTCTTTACGCATACGCTTACGTTGCCATTTCCAACGCATCTGACGCTTCTTCTTCCATCGTCTGGATGATCTCTTCACGATAAGACGGTTAGGCTTAAGTTATTTAAAACTAACTGATTCTAACACAATTCCAACTGGGCAGTGGTCTGATCCCATAACTTTTGAGAGGATGAATGCGCCCTTGAGTTTTGGGCGAAGTGTTGTTGAGATGCACCAGTAGTCAATGCGCCATCCAATGTTTCGTGCCCTACAATTATGCATGTACTGCCACCATGTGTATTGTCCAGGCTCCTTATTGAATTCACGAAAAGTGTCGATAAATCCTGAGTTTAAGATTAACCCAAAGTTGCTACGTTCTTCATCAGTAAACCCGGGATTTTTTTTGTTTGTTGTTGGATTTGCAATGTCAATATCCTGGTGTGCAACATTAAGATCTCCGCAAAAAATAACTGGTTTTTTGTGCTCTAGTTTTTTTAGGAATTTCAAGAAGTCAGCATCCCATTTTATGCGATAATCTAATCTAGTTAGTCCACGCTGAGAGTTTGGTGTGTAAACATTGACCAGATAATAATCAGAGAATTCTAAGGTAATCACTCTGCCTTCAGTATCATGCTCCTGGATTCCCATGCCATAAATGGTTGTGATCGGTTTTTGTTTGCTAAATATAGCTACACCTGCATAGCCTTTTTTTTCTGCTGTATTCCAGAATTGGTGATAACCCAAAAACTCGTGATCAACCTGCTCAGGGTGCGCCTTGGTTTCCTGCAGGCATAAGATATCAGGATCATGTTCTGTTACAAATTCTTTAAATGTTTTGCCAAGGATGGCTCTGATACCATTCACATTCCAGGAGAGAAGTTTCATGTCATTATGATGTTTGAACATCTTAATAAGAGTTTAGAAAAATGAACTTAATCAAAGTGATCACAACAAGATTTAAAAATTGCTCACCTCTTTGCATCTGTTATGGTCCTGTAGTGTAGTCCGGCCAATCATGCTGCGCTTTCGACGCGGCGACCCGGGTTCGAATCCCGGCGGGACCATTGTAATTGTACATAGCTTCGCCTTTATTCATGCTGTTAATCTGCCGGGATTCGAAGTCTCGCTACGCAGTAGCGAGCCCCATCGACCTCACATTGTTCGGTCTCTGGGAATCCCGGCGGGACCATTGTAATTGTACATAGCCTCACTTTTAGTAATTGTACCTAGCTTTGATTTTATTAAACAATGAGCATCACCTGTGGTAAGCCTTCAAAATCATGGTCAGTGGTAACAAGAGTAGCTTGGTGAACTTGTGCTGTGGCAAGATGGATTCCATCAGCAAGACTAAACTTTGGATGGTTTTTGCGGTGCATATGTTTAAGCACAGCACTTTTTCGAGCAATTTCAAAGTTAATAGGCACAATAACTGCCTTTTGTTTGATAAATATAAGTCTATCTTCACATGGCCTTTGTTCTCTATCATACGCATCCGCTATCTCAGCAATTGCAATTATTGAGCAACATACTTCTTCCTCCTCGATGATGTGCCTGATTTTTGCTCCTTTATTAGTTCCACCAAGATACTCAATCCACGCAGAACTGTCAATGAGATAGGTGTAGGTCATGCGAGTCCATTCTGAATTCTTTTTTCCATTTGATTCCTTTGTCAGCTCCAAACATTGACTTAGGCATATTTGTATGAACTTGCAGAAGGTTTAGTAGCAGTGCGTCGTAGCTTGCTGCATGTTCTTGTGCTTTTAGTATCTCAAGCATTTGTTTGGTTGTCTTAGAGACTTGAATTGTAGTTGCCATTGCTATAGCTATAGTATATAACTATAAAATACTTTCGCTTCTATGGGCTTTGTAAAATAAGTGGCTTTTGTAAAAAAAGTCTACCAAAAAAATTAATCTTTCTTCTTTAATTCTTTCCTGATTAATTCAGATAACCATTCAGAAATATCTTTTTTCTGCTTAATGCAGTAGATTTTAACATCTTGCCACAAATCCTCATCAATCACCAAACTTGTTTTTTTCTTAACCATATAAAGATATACCTTTAAGGGTATTTAAATATATGTGTATTCTGGTATATATGTAGTGCAGTATAGATATATTTATATACCACCATACCTATATACTTATATGAAGGACACAATACAAACTCAAGACATAAGAAGTTTAAGCCGAGAAGAACGAGGGAAGTTAATCTTTGAAAGAGGAAGGATAGCAAAGAAAGATAACTTTTGGGTAGTTGGCTCTCAAACATCTTTCAAGGCATACAAGGTAAGATTAGACAAAGAAAACCCTGTCTGTTCTTGTCCTGATTGTGAATTAAGAAAGAAGAAATGCAAACATATCTATGCAGTTGAATATTACATTAAAAAACAGATTGATGAAGAAGGCAAGATAACAACTACCAAAGGCGTAAGAGTTACCTATAAACAAGATTGGAAAGCATACGATACAGCACAAACAAATGAGAAATTAATCTTTATGAAATTGTTAAGGGATTTGTGCAATTCAGTGGAACAGCCAGAGTATAAGTTTGGCAGACCAAACTTACCTATTTCAGAAATGATTTTTACATCTGCTCTTAAAGTCTATTCTACTTTCAGTTTAAGGCGTTTTATGTCTGATGTTAAGATAGCCCATAATTTTGGATTAATTGAAAATGTGCCTACTTATATGAGTGTTAGCAATTATATGAACAAAGAAGAATTAACACCCATTCTTAAAGAATTAATCTCCGTTAGTTCAACTCCATTAAGAGAGATTGAAAACGATTTTACTATTGATAGTTCTGGGTTTTCAACTTGCAGGTTTGCGAGATGGTTTGATTATAAATGGGGTAAAGAAAGAAAGCATAGGATCTGGTTAAAAGTCCATTTATGTTCTGGTGTAAAAACTAATATAATCACATGTGTTAAAATAACAGAAGGACAGGAAAACGACAGCCCACAATTAGCAGAATTAGTTAGAAAAACTGCCGAAGTTTTTAACATGAATGAAGTTAGCGGGGACAAAGCATACAACGGCAGAGAAAACTTTAAGGTAATAGAAGAAGTTGGGGCAACACCATTTATTCCATTCAAGAAGAATGTTACAGGTAAAAAAGGCGGTTGTGCTGTCTGGAAAAAGATGTATCATTATTTCTTATACAAGCATGAAGAATTTTTAGAGCATTATCACAAAAGAAGCAACGCCGAAACTTGCTTCCATATGATTAAGACAAAATTTAAAGATAATTTGAGAAGCAAAGGAAAGATAGCTCAAATTAACGAGTTATTGCTAAAAATCTTATGCCATAATATCTGTGTTGTTATTCAGGAAATTTTAGAATTGGGAATTAAGGGAGAGTTTATTGTTGAGAAATAAGTCTTTTTACTAATTTTTTATTTACTTTTTTTCACTATATCAACGATTAAATTATAATTTTGATTGACTATTTTTTCTTCTGAATAATTTTCTTTTACCCATTCTTTAGCTCTTTCTGACATTTTCTTATAATATACTGGATTATCAAATTTCAATATCTCCCTTATCCACTCATCAATGTTGTCTTTATGGACAAGCACCCCACCTTTGCCAACAGAATCCTTTAATCCCGCAATATTACTTGAAATAACTGGAATGCCATTTACCATTGCTTCTATTGCAACTCTGCCAAAAGCTTCTTCCCATTGAGAAGGAATAAGTAAAAGCCTAATTTTTTTGTAAACAACTTTTACATCATCTTCTGGATTTAAGATTCTAGCATTTAATATATCCTTAAAACTTACATAATCTGGTAATGCGCCATCAAATAAAGAGCCTTCTGATTCCGTTACTCTTTTGATATACCTTTTAGAAAAGTTTTTGTTTGAAGGATTCTCCTTCAAGGAAGACCAACCAAAAACAGTTCCAAATTGTTTATTTGGAAGTCTTTGTGCGATTCTCTTAAAAATCTCTCCGCCTTTTCTTGCAAGAGGATTAAACATAAATATAAGCTGATTATTGGTAGGATTAAATTCTTTATCTAATATTACATATTCTTTAGTTTCAACTAAAGGATTTATGATAATAGCTTCTCGATTCCATTTCTTCTTGACATGATCCCTTATAAGTTTAGAAGTTCCGATAATTTCAGTTGGCGAGTACTCTGAATCTTCGTTTAAGTCTAATTCTAATGGTACCTTACAAACTCTCATGATTGAAGGTATTTTATATTTTTTCGCCAGTTTAAGAGCAATATCACTCCACATAAGTTGAGTGATAATTACATCAGGTTTAAAGTTTAAAATGTTTTTTCCAATTTCTTTGATTATCTTATCGTGTTGAACTGCTTTAATTTCTATCTCATTAAATAAAGCGTTATTTTTTGTTTTTTCATATTTAGAATCGGTTATAGAGATAATTTCCCATCCGAACTTCTTCTTAAGTTGTTTAAGAAGACTGTACATACTTATTTCAGCACCACCATGAGACGGAACATACATACCACAAATATACATTATTTTCATTTTAATTCTTCTAGAACTACTTTGCCTAATTCAGGATATTTATTAAATCTGTCTAAAACAGATTGGAAGACGCTTCTGTCGTTGAATTTATTGGTTAGTCCTTGAATTATCAAATCAGACAATTTTTCTGGTTTTTCAAATAGGAAGAATACTTTTCCAATTCCAAGTTCTTGTAATTTTAATGCACGAATTTCCTGATTATCTATTATTCTCTTACCAGGAATCAGGATGGCTTTTTTCCTATAATTAATTAAATCTAACATGGTAAAATAACCTGCTTCTGAAATTATTAATTTTGAAGAAGACATCATGCTACCAAAATCTTTTGTCCATATAATGCTTTTAATGTTTTTATTTGGAATCTTTGATTTTGAACACCCCTTTATCATTATCACTTTAATATCATTATTTTTATCAATTATTAATTTTTTTAGTGAAGAAGTAACTTTTTTTAAAAACATTTTAGAAGAAGGCCTTCCACCCCCGCCGCAAGTCACTAAAATATCATTCTTTTTCATGTTTATTATTTTTTTGTATGCTATATTAATAGGATTTACCAAAATTTCATTTGGCATTCTGTTATCATTGAATTCTGGTCCATAAAGAGTAATTATTCGGTCAAATGTTGAATATGCCCCATTTTGTTTAAGCGCCAGTCTATAAGTATCACGAATATGGTAACTCAATAGAATTGTTTTGATTTTGCCGTTCTTAAATCTCTTAACTAAATCCAAATCAAAAAATGTTGAAAATATCACACATTCGATATTTTGTTCCTTTGCAAATTCATAAATTTCGTTGCTTTGGCTGCAATGGCACATTCCGCCAATAGTATAATTAATATGTGGAACTTTTCTAATATTTTTTGTATTTACTTTTGAATCAACATCAAAGTTTTTTGAGAAAGACATATCTGACAAAATTTTTACTTGTTTTCCTTTTTGTGATAAAAAATTAGACAGAGAAGTTATTATTTTACCATGCCCCATTGTACCGCCAGAATTTAGAGATATAATTAAAACATTTTTCATTTTGCTACCCAAGATTTATCTTTAATTTCCTCTTTATTTTCAACCCCTCCTCCAGATTCAACTATTTCTTTTACCTTGCCACCAACGACTTCTTTATCAGTTATTGTAGATAGTATTTTCATTTTATTTTTTCCAGTTTATCATCAGTCTTATTTAGATTTTCAATTATTATTGCATTAACTTTGTGCTTGGTATTATTAATCTTTATTTCTCCAACTTCGTATTTCTCAGTATTTTCAGTTATCAAAGAAATTTTCCATTTTTGCGGTATCTCAAAATCTTCTTTTGGAACAATTAATGTTTCGACGGTTGAACCCTTATATCTTTTATATGGTCTATTATAAAAGCCGAATTGTTTTGCTACAATGTCGCCAACAAGATAAATTTCTTTACTTATACCATCCAATTTTTCAAGCACATATTTCTTTGCTATATTTTTAATTTCTTCCTGATTTTCATAATCTTTCTTCTGTGGTTTTATATCTGTCATATGGTTAGAATCATTTATTATTCTAATCTTCCATTTTCCATTTATAAAGTCTAAAATATTAATGCATGCATTGTCTTGTTTGATATTCAAAAAATTATCCTTCTCTCTACCTTGGGATAAATTAAGTAATGTTGAATTAACGCCAGAATGGGATATTATGGCGATTGTTCCTGTTTCCTTTTCTAAGTCGTTTAAGAAAGATTTTACTCTTTTAATTAAATCCCAGATATTTTCGCCACCGAAAGGTCTTATTTCATATTTTGACATTCCTAAATTCAGTAATCTTTTATATTCATCAATCCATTTTTCTGAAGAAGGATCTGCTTCACCGGGTTCGTATTCTCTTAATCTTTTATCAGTAGTTGTTTGGACCCTTATAACCTTGCTTGCTATCTCAGCAGTTTGTAATGATCTGTTAAGGTCACTTGAGAATAATCTGTTAAAGTTAATGTTTTTTATTTCTTGGGCTAATCCTTCGCTTTGCTTAATGCCAATGTTATTTAAGCTGGCTTCACTTGGTTGCCCCCATTCTTTGCCTTGTTTGTTAAAATCTGTTTCCCCATGCCTTATGAGATATACTTTTAATGTCATTTTATTCGTACCTCCTTAATGTTCTAAATACTCTTTCATCCCATATAAGGCTTTGGTTTCTTCCATCCCAATCAATATCATAAAATCTGTATTCTACATTATCTCTCTCACAAAGTTGTTTAAGGGCTCCCCTCAACTTTCTCAATGCAATAGGTTTACCTGTGGTTTGTCTAATATAATTTCTTGTATTGTATTGCCTGATATTAGATATAACATCCTCGATTACGCTTGCTAATCCTTCTGGTGTTGGTTCAAAAAATCTCCCAGTTTCTTTATTAATGTGTTTTTTAGTTGGATAACTTGCATCCGCAGGAACCAATACCGGTACCCCCGTAGCCAAACACTCCATCTTGAACCTATTAATTCCTTCAACTTTTGTAGTCAATATTCCGACACTGGATCTATTGATGTAAAGATTCATTATATCTGTTGAATCCGGAAAACTAACATTGTTTACTGAGTCAGAATAAGGAAAATCTATATTTGCTCTTACTTCTTTTGCTAGTCCTATGCAAGAATCTCTTAATTTTAACTCTAATTCGGAACCACCTTCAACAAAATGTCCTAATTTTAGAAATCTTCTATTAGGCAACAGACTTGCTGCTCTGATAAACATTTCTGGCCTTTTAAAATTAGTCCAATGAGATACTTGTATTCCGTCATAATCTTTCACAATGTGAAGTGGCCTAAAAGCATTAGTGTCAACAAAATCAGCAGGGCCGATATCTAAACAAATAGAATTAGGAAACCCATCAAGAGTTTCATCCCAATAAGATAAATCTTCAACTAATTTTATATCTGTATGTTGAGAATCGTTAAGTCCTCTCCATCCCCTTCTTTCAATAAGATAGAATTTATCTTTTATAAATGGAAATCTTGAAACAACATCGTCAACTTGAGAAAGAATCAGAGCCCCTTTGTTTTTCTCTTCTGGTTCTTTTAATACCTTCATGCTATAATATCCAATCGGAACGCCTTTCATAACCTGAAACCTCCTCTTGCAATACTATTAAAATCAGAAAATTCCACTTCGATAAAGTCTACGCCTTTTAAGTTAGTTATAGGTAAATCAACTCTAGTCTCTTCCAACTCCCTAGGATCGATATGTCTTTTTCTTTTAAGCCCAAATTTTGAAAGTTGATCAATACCCTTTTCGAAGGGAATTGTTTTTACATTAAATCCTTCTTCAATGTACTTTGAAAAGATTATTGTATTAATAGGAGCTGATTCTTTTGAATTGACTTTAAGTAGATCACAAAAAGATTGTCTTGAAAAAGCAAGCCCTGCATCCACATGAAAACTCTTAGTTGCAATAATCATCTCTATAGCATCGCGATCAATATATTGGGTTGCATCAGTTCTTTCTACATCTACATCTCTCAAAACTTCTGATAATTTAGAATTAGCAATTGTTGAAAATCTAACTCTTGGAGTTCTTGGAACATATAATCCTTTTGCTGTTTCTCCGTCAGTATCTAAAATAACATTTTCGTCACTTACATAATCTGCTTTTTGTTCCTGTAAAAGATAAACTGCAAGTGTTGTTTTTCCTTGTCTAGAATCTCCAGAGATTAGAACTCCTCTTCCATCTACACTTAAAAGAGACGCGTGTAATAAAGGAAAGGATGATAGTTGTTGGTTATTACTAAGATAATTTCTAAGACATATTAATCCTGCCGCCTCATCTAGTTTAACATTAATGTCTACAATATATTCTCGATCTGATTTATGATGAATTGTCCTAACGGGAGTATTGTATCTTGTGTATTTGATAGATGGTCTATCTGGAGTGCCAATATTGCTCACGGTTAAATAATCATATCTTTTATCTTTTTCAATTTCGGCTAGAGTATCAGATTCATTTATTTTGATTCGACAATCTGGATTTACAAAATCTGTTTCAGCCATTTCTCCTTCAACATTTCTTGCTATTCTTTCTAATAGATTTGTTGAACCTTCGATTTCAATTGACGTAATTCCATTATAGTCAAATACTCTTCTTGACATCTTCTCCTCCTTTGTTTGTGAGTAATTTTGTTTGTACTGTTTTACTGTTTGCACAATCAACACAGATATCCAAGAATTTCCCTTGTCTGATTTGATTTCTATGTCTTGAAGCTATAAAGTTACTCCAAACCCCCTGAACTCCAAGCTCACCAACATTTCCAAAATTATATTCTCCCTTATAATCCCAGCAACAAGGATTTACAGAACCATCCCAATTTATAACCATCCATTCTTCACAAGGATATATTCCGTTTTGTGGCTTTTTAGGAGCATCATTAAGTCCCTTTTGATATCTTGAATAAGTAGTTCCAAGAGGCACAAATCTATCAAAAGTATCTTGTTTTTTATCCATTACATTAAATGATTTAACAACAAGCATGTCGAACCCATATTCTCTTGCAAAGTCTTCTGCTTGGATAATTTTATCAATGTTCCCTTTATGCGCAACCATTTGCATTATGAATCTAGTTTCTGAATCTCTAAGTACAGGAGAAACTCTTACTAAACCACGAATTACTTTTTCCAAATCTCCATGCATCTGATGTTGTGAATAGACTTTGGGAGTAATTCCGTTAATAGAAATTATAAGTTCGTCTAGAGCAGTTAACGACTCAATATCAGACAAATCCTCAAGTTTCCAACCAGTTGTGCTCATAATCTTTTTTGCAGAAAAGTTGCCTGTGTATCTAAGAAGTTCTGTTATTCGAGGATGAAGTAATGGTTCTCCATAACCCCATAAAAAAATTCTATTAAGATCATTTCCAACCTCATCAAAGATTGCTTTGTATAATTCAACCTCCATTGAACCCTTGCCTCTTATTAATTCGTGAGTAGGACAACCAACACAAGCATAATTGCATCTGCTGGTTAATTCAAGATTTATTCTTTGTAATTTATCTCTCATCTTTTCCCCCTAAATAATCTTCTCTATCTCTTTTGATACATTCTTCTGTCTCTGCAGATCTTCTTCTTATTTGTAGTTCTTTATCATGTTCCCATTTAGATTTAAAAAAATAACCTTTTGGATGATCTAAATGAATAACTTCAAATTCTTTTTGATATGGGATTAATCTCATACCTTGTTGACTTTCTAACTTCCACTGTGCATCTGCATCCCAAACGCCCCAACTGATAAATCCTTCATGATATCCACCAATTTTAACTAATGCTTCTGTTGAGGCAAAAACTCCTCCACAATGTCTATCCTGATTAAAATATCTTGGTTCTGAACCTTTATTTTCTTCATTTGATAAATAGTCTTGAAAATCAGATTCCGAAGCGATGAATATTTTTTGTCCCCCATTTTCAAATTTTGGAAATATCTTCATAGGTCTTATCGTTTCTCTTGGCTTAACTATATAATCTTGAGAAAAGTCTAAATTGTTCATAGCGTCTTCTAGACCATTTTTAGAAACATTTTGACAAAACCATTTAAAATCCTGTAAAAGTAATCTTCTCATTGGAGGTCTTTTTAACGAATTTCCGCAAGAAGAATACTCACCTACTAATCTCTCTAAATAATGCCTATTTTGTAAAAGAACATCAGCATCAGTAATATATGTAAATTCCCCATCGGCTAATCTTAACCCTTTATTTATAACTGCACCAGTTCTAACAATATCAGGTATATTCTCTCTTGAATTCTTTGGTAAATCTGAAACATCATTAACTCTTGTAGTTGCATTTAATCCTACAACAATGAAGTCTATATTAATTCCTCTTTGTGAAAGTATTGATTCTGCTACTAACTCCAATCTTTTAGAGTAAGATGTTCCATAAAAAGGCACTATAACGCTTACTGATGCCATAATTTATTCCTCCTGTCTCTTTCTATAATCTTTTCTAATCCCTCTTGGATTCTCCTTCGACTAATCTCTTCATTTCGTGCCCATATCTCTGGAGAAAAATATCCTTTGGGGTGATCAAGGTGCATTACTTCTAAATTCTCTGGAAAAAACTGTAAGTTATAAACTTCACGAAATTTCCATTGTAAATCTGAATCTTCACACCCCCAAGCAATAAATTCTTCAGCGTATCCTCCGACATCTTTAAATTGTTCTATCCGAAATAAATTTCCTCCACCATGTCGATTTTCATTCCAAAACATCGGTTCTCTTCCTTTATTTTTATCATCTCCAACATAAGACTGAAAGTCTTCTTCAAATGCTGTAAATATTTTACGGTAAATACTATCCTTCTCGAATACCCTAATCTTTCTTGATTTACTATTTAAGGTAGCAAGATATTCTTGCGATAGATCAAGGGATTCAACTGCTTTATCAATTCCTAACTCTTGAATTCTTCTCTCAAATTCATTAAATTCATCTAAAGGGAGCCTTCTCATAAATGGACGATATAAAACCTTGTTTGGGCTTTCTCTTATTGCTTCAACAGACTTAGCAAGATAATCTGGTTCTAAAAATATAATGTCTGCGTCATTTGTATAAACAAATTTCCCAGTTGCAAGCATTATCGCTTCATTACGCACATTTCCTGTATTAAAATCACTTAATTCCGTTTGTGGTCTATGATATTTGAAAACGTGCTTAACATTAGGCATTTCTGGAAACCTACGAGATTCTCCTTGTTCAGATACAATTACCTCATAATCAATATCTTTTTGAGATAGAATTGACTTGACTGACACACGAGCTCTTGCTAAATCAAACCACCCATATATTGGGACAATAACGCTTAATTCTGGTGTTTTTGTCATATCTTTTATAAAGTGATATAATTTATAAATTTACCCCTTTATAGTTAATATAAGAGCTATTCCTAGAATTTTCTGTAAAAAAAGTAAGCTAATTTAGGGACTTATTTTACAAAGCCGCTTCTATGCAACGAACCTGTTAAAAACGCTTAATGTAGGCCTCTGGCCGACATTAAGCGTTTTTTATAAATTTCAAAGGAAGAAGAAAAGCTGGCCCCAGCGAGACTCTCAGAAAAAGAGGGGCACAGAGCCCTTTCTTTTTTCATTTGAACTCGCGACCTACGGCTCACTTCGGCAACGACGTTTTCCCCACCATATGATTGGTAAGGGTTTCAAAGGGGTCTTCCCCTTTGTGCCATATAAGACCGTCGCTCTAGGCCAGGCTGAGCTATGGGGCCAACACAGAAAGTACATTGCGTTCCTGATATAAATCTTGTTGCTATGACCTTGATGATCTGTTAAGATCAATTCGTTCACGCGTCTATGAATGTTTCTTTTTTAGTATACAAACATTTAAAAGTTAGCCCAATAAACCCTTTACAATGACAAGGAAACTTGATGGTTTACCAAGAGTTACTGAGGAAACATTTATGGATTTTTTGAGAGTGTATGATCTTTCTTCTGCTCAAAATAACCCAGAAGTAACTTTGGTGATCCAAAGAGAGAATCCTCAAATCTATCGCATTCTTCAACTTGGAATGAAAGCTGCGCCAACCAGAGAAGCAAGAGCATATTACGAATGCGGTATGCAAATCTGTTATGAGTTGCTACGAAGACAAACTGATGTTTCCAAGAGATCTAAAGAGTAATTACAACCTTGGTCTTATAATCTATAATTCTGCTCTGTCTCAATCCTTTCTTGTAGATAATAGATGTGTTAACTATTTAACAAACTCAACATTTTCCATGTCGACAAATTGCTGATCACCAGTGAGAAATGGAATGCCGATCCTCTTGGCAAGTACATATCCTATGCAATCGATGTAGGAGAGATCTCTACGTCTCCACTGTGCTCGAAAGGCACTTGCAGCCTTGAGTATATCATCAGGCACTTCAACAGTGTATTTTGTCAAACGGTCAAAGACACGATCCGCGATCTCTTGGCTATGGCGTTTATAGAGGTGGAAATGAATCTCCATAAGGTTGAGCTTTGTGGTGACAATGGCAACGTCAGATATATAGGCAAGGTATGCATTATTTTTTTCAAGTATTTCAAAGATTGCATATGTGTCGTAGAAATAGCCTTTCACATCCAGCCCTTCCTTGTCTCATCTTTGAATTCTTGACCTGACATATCACGTTTTACAATACCAAAGATGTCACGAATATCTGCCTTTTTTGTGATCTGAACAAGAATTTTGCAATCTTCTTGTAGGTGTTCCCTTTCTACAAATGATTTAGGTAGGAGGATTCCAAGTGAGTTTCCAATTCGTTTTACTGTAAGTTCTGTTACCATGTTCAACAATTGTATTACGTTTGTATAATATAAATCTTTCTATCATTCTTCGATAGTTTTTTAACAGCTCTGTATATGATACTAAAAACAATGGCTTTGCCATTGTTTTTTTGAGCCCATGGTCTAGCGGCTATGACATCTCCCTTACACGGAGAAGATCGCCGGTTCGATTCCGGCTGGGCTCAGGTGTGTAACAAAGAACAAACCTTTTATAGAAAATCGTTTTTGTTCGACTATTCGCGATAGTAGTATAGCGGTTAGTATATGGCCTTGCCAAGGCTGTGACCGGGGTTCGAATCCCCGCTATCGCATTGTATTTGTAGTCAGTTTCTCCCTTTGGTTTACATAAAGATTGGAGATTCGAAGTCTCCTCACTAACGTTCTGATCCAAAGAATTGTTCTTTCCAAATTTGGTGATACGAGTGCAACGCTTGACACACTAAATGATTCTTGGAATCCCCACATGTAGGTTCATAATCTTATACTAAATCTTATACTAAAAGACCTTTTTGTAAGTAAATTCTTAAACCACGATAATTTACCTTACAGAATGAAAGGAGACTACAATATACAAGATAAAGCACTATTCGATACTTTAACCGCCCTTGTTGAAGAATTTGACCGAGTGAATGTCACGTATGCAGTGATTGGAGGTGTTGCAGTACAACTATATATTGCTGCTTTGCGTAGTAATAATGGAGAGTATCCAGTCAACAAATGCCCTGGGCTGGATACACTTCTTAGAAGAACAGGAGATGTTGATATCATCGTAAAATCAGAGGAATTCCCAATGGTATACTTTTTTAACAATTTCGCAAATTATCACAACCAATTTCGTGTTGTCAATGCCAAAAACTATGCACTAATTGACAAGATCACAATAAATTACATGGACTCAGCTGACAAACTCAAATGGTTTGGACATCTTTATTTAAGAACATTAGATACTGCGAACAAACTCAGGCTTTCATATGGAAAACAGGCACTTAGCATCAAAACACAAATGATCGAATTTCTCATTGCAGCGAAGTTAACCGGTAACCGTATTCAGGAGAAGGACTTCTGGGATCTTGCAACCCTATTACGTGAATCAAAACGAAAAGGAAGATCTATCAATTATGACACCATTAAAGGGATATTAGAAGATGTTCATAGGTTAGAGCAGTATGCTATTATAGAACAGTTACGTTCAGAAATTGCATAGAACCATATCTTAAGATATCATTACAGATCATAGAGCATCTCCTTGTATCTCTCAAAGTTTGACTCCTTTCCAACTGATTTGAGAATTCCTCGAATCATTTCACTATTTATATAATCTCGACCAGTCTTGACTAGGGATCCTATATCCCACGAATGAGGAATCTGTGGAGAACATAACTTCATTGCAATAAGGTGCTCTACAGGGATTACTGGAACTTGTATATTCTTTGAATCATACGAGATTTCTATTGTGTTCCGCATAGAGATCATAGCATAATAATGTGATGCAAATATCCCGAGTTTCTCTGGGGGTGTGTAGTATCTGCTAGGGGTTGATGATATTGCCTCTATTTGTGTAATAGCACGAAAAAATTCTTCTGCTCGTTTGATACTGTTTCCATTAAATCGGTACAGGTATGCTTGTACACAAAGGTCTCCAATAAATGCATGTTTTGTAAGTCCGGAAGTCGTGTTTGCAAGTTTTTCTAAGAATCCTGGTTCTGCTATCGTCTCCATACACACTATATCATTCAGTTGCATAAAAACCTTACCATAGCAATGACCGATTGGAACTCATCTTTTGTGTAGTCTGTTTTCATAAGATCTCATTGTCGACCTCGCTCTCTCTGGATATTCCTACGACCTTTCCAAACAACTGATAGCGTACCATCAGCGATGATTTAACATGTCAAGAACCACCGGTCATCGCTCGCCTAAGGCTTGCTCAAGACCAGTAGGAATATCTATTTGAAGTCATCAGACTGAATAACGGATTTCAGAAAAAGCGTTATTGCTACTGCTTAGTAACGAAACATTTATATACTATCTAAAGTTATCACCACCTAGTTACAATTAAATGGCCTGTGGACATTTGCAATCTTCCCCCCAACCCTGATTGTTTCTCCCACAGGCCACTTATTGTATATATCATAACACAAATAAAAAATAGGAGCCTAACATGATACAAGATTCAGTACAGATCTTAAAGACTCTTCGTCACAAATCAGGGCTTTTTAGTGCAAGTGTTTCTTCTGCATACAACAAAGTCTGGATTAGGGATACTATCTATACCTTGCTTGGCTTTGAGGCTGCCAAGGACATAAAAACAGTGATTGAAGGGATTCATGGACTTTTTGATATCTTTAAAAAACACGAGTACAAAATTGATTATGCAATCAAGCAAAAACCGCAACACGCATATCAGTATATTCATGCAAGATATGATCCAACTACATTAGAAGAATTTGATGAATCCTGGGGAAATAAACAGAATGATGCAATAGGAGCATTTTTGTGGAAGGTTGGGGATTTAGAGTCTAAGGGAGTGAATGTAATTCGTGATGAGCATGACCATAGAATCCTGCACAAGTTAGTCTTGTATTTGGCAAGTATTGAATATTGGAATGATGCAGACAATGGAATGTGGGAGGAGTCTGAAGAGGTTCATGCAACATCAATAGGTGCGTGTGTTGCAGGACTTGAAAAAATCAGTTCAGTGGTTGATGTTCCCAAGTGGCTAATTAATGCTGGCAAAGAAACACTCTGGCAGCTGCTTCCAAGTGAGTCAGTTTCAAAAAAAGTAGACCTTGCATTACTCTCATTGATTTATCCTTATAATGTTGTTGATCCTAGGATGGCGCAGATTATAGTAAATAATGTTGAAAAGTATTTGGTTCGCAAACAGGGGGTTATTCGGTATGTTGGTGACCAATATTTTTATGAAGATGAAGAAGCACAGTGGCCAATGGGTTTTGCTTGGCTTGCTATGATCTACAAGCTGTGTGGCAATGTTGAGAAGTACAAATATTACCTAACAAAAACAGGTTCGATGATGAATCAGTTAGGAGAATTGCCTGAGCTGTATATGGTAAGATCTGGAATGCACAATGAAAATGTACCGCTTGCATGGGCACAGAGTTTGCACATGGTTGCACAGGTGTAAACATGACAAAACAAATAGCTCCTCAAGGTCCAATGTATAGAGCTGGGATTCAAATCATAGTGCAGGAACCATTGCGTTTGACACGTGGAGTTAATACCATAACATTCAAGACAATTGTTGATGAAGCACGAATTTCTCTTGAATCATTGTATGTGCACAATAAGCCTGTAGAGGTATTAGATTGTCCTCTTTCTAAACAGATAAGCCAAGGAACACTTGATATTGGACTATCTGTGATAGAACATGGTAAGATAATTACAATTCACTATGATCAGTTAGGCAGTGTTAGTAATCTTTCACGTGTTTTCAAGGGTGATGTAGCCTTTATAGCACCTCAAGGGTTTACGCTTCGTGTTCATACTTCTGTTGATGGTATGGCATTAAACCTAGTACAAAAAGATTCTACTAATCTTGAGAATACTATTAGCATAGAGGAGCGTGCCCTGTGGCAAACTGTTGGAAAACAACTACAGGGTTTTTGCGCAGAATACGTTTATAAACCAAGGCTCTTCCGCTATGCTACGCAGATCCAATCATGGGTTCCCCAATACATATAAATCATAAATAAGCTGAATATACGTCGCATTGCTCCATGCTTGTGAAACACATCCACTACTTTGCTGGGTAAGTGCATCTGAGATTTCTGAGTGATGGCCTAAAGCTCCCATTTCAAGAATGTCTCTTGTTGAGGCAGCAGTGATTGCTGTGATATAATGATTGTATCTGGTTTTGTCAAGCCGATGCAAGCAGAGTGCTGTGATATTGTTAATCCAATACCATGAATCTCCTCTATGGTATGATTGTGGATTCTCTCCTGTTGAGAGTCCGACAAAAAGAGGGTGTGTGGTGTCTATTGATGATATTCCTCCCCATGCAAGCCAGAGTTTTGGAAGCGTAGTATCAATACAGATTTTCCAGTTAGCAACACTGAGTAATTCTGGATATACATAATATGCCAGAAACAGGTTTGGTCGTATGATTGGATCATTGCTGCCATCAAAAATGTATCCATTCTTAAAAAATGCATATCGCGTTTTTGCTGCAAGTTCTTTTTCAAATGGATCAACTCGCCTTGATATGGTACGTTGCAATCTTAGCATCGCAAGCAAAAGTGCTTGATGTTCAATCCGGCATCCCTCCCTAGCATCATGTTCCCATACAGTATCCATCCATGTCATACGTGGTGGCGTATATACCAAACTGTCTTGCAACATGGTTTTTTTGATAGTTGAGATAACTGATCTGAGAGTTGATAGGATAATGTTTTTGTCATCGTCTGAAAAGAGCTTTGGATTTGTGGATAGCAGTGTCTCAATACCAAAGAAACTCCATCCTACTGCATCAAAGCAATCTTCAGATGAAGCTGGTTTGATTCTGCAAGGCAAGAGACTGTTATCACGAATTGATCTGATAAGTTCTAGTGCAGTTGTTCGTGCAATTTGTTCTTCTTTAATAATAGAGAGTGCTGGTAGCGTGATTGCAGCATCACGTGTCCAAATCTGATAAAACCAAGGAAGTCCTGCCATGATTCCATCTGGTGTAATAAGTGAAGCTAGGGCATGACATGCTGCAGCATAGGCGTTCTTAAGATCTCCTTGTACTAAAATAGGGAGTGATGAGTTTGGTGTAGCTTTCTTTACTCTGTTTTTCCATGCTATTTTTGCATTTTGTTGTGCTTTTGTTGCTGTAGCTCCAACTGCATAGACAATCTCTTTACTTTTGATGGTTAGTGCATGATAAACATATCGGTTTTCAGGAGGTGATTTCCGATTTTTGTCATAAGTATAGGCGTGTTCAACCCAGGTATTGGCTTGAAGTACATGGTGTGGCATGGCAATGATTGCAAGATACCATTCATATTCTCCAAACTCTGTATGTTCTCTGGTGTCATATTTTTTCTGGAAATGGATAGTAATGATATCATCATCATTGTTTATGGCATAATCTCTTCCCCAAACACAGTGGTCATCAATCTTTTTCCCATCAAGCATAACATGTACTGTTGTTGGCGAGGAGAATCGTTGCAAAAGACTGGATTGTCCTGGTACATAGCTAACCTCTTCAGTGACTCCAGTATACGTGCGTATAATAGTATTAAGTTCAGTACTTATCTCCAATAATGGCAAGGGGATATATAATGATTCAATAATGCGAAACATTTCTTGATTTTGTGTTCTAATATAAAACCCTTGATATCGCGAGGTTGCTTGAGGTTGACCTATAAGTGTATAGCCACCATGCTTATCAGTGAGAAGTCCAAACACATCAGTATGAACCATGTTCTCCTCGATAAAATGCTGCAGCGTCTTCTGGAGAGATAATATTAATAAATTCGTCACTTCCTATTTCAAATCCTCCTGGTATTGAGATTCTTGGAGTGATTTCGATATGAAAGTGAAAATCATCAACAGGGCTGTAGTGAAATGTATAATTGTATGAAACATTGAGCTCTCGAAGTTTACGCAGGATGCAACCAAGGATTTCTGCAAGTCCATCCATATTTCCAATACTGCTAAGATTTTTTACATGATGTTTTGGAAAGATCCAAATCTCATAGTTGTATCTTGATGCATACGGAGTGAATGCAACAAAATCGCTATTCTCATAGCAGCGCCTGTGCGAATCTTTTTCTTTGGCAATGATGCTACAATAAGGACATACTTGATATCTCCTGTAGGCTTCTATTTCTTCTCTAATAAGTGCAGGAATGTGATTAAGTGCAAAGACCTGACTATGCGAGTGAATAATGGATGTGCCAGCATCGCTACCATGATTTTTGATAATATCAACATATTTGATATATTGTGCAAGCATAAGTTCTTCAATGCGTTTGTTGTATACTTCAAGTAGTGTTGCAAGTTCTTTAGTGCTAAAATCCCACAACTGCAAATCGTGATTAGGTGTTTCAGTAATAAGTTCGTGATAGCCATAGGAGCTACTAAATGTATAGAACGTGTTGTCAGTTTGAATAAGTGGATCTCCTTGTGGTGCAAATGCTGGATACTTGTTTGAAAACCACCTTAGACTCCATGCATTATCTTGTTCTAATCTGCCAATCTCAGGTGGTGTTGTTGCTTCATTTCCTGGACAAAAAGAACATATTTGTGGTGCTTGATCATGGTGTGTAGCAACTTCATGTGGTCGCTTTGCTCGTGCTGGTGAAATAACAACCCACCTATCCAGGATGTAATCTTTACGCAGCTCACCCATAAAATCCCTCTTTTTTTAGAAGTAAATCCTGGAATATTGTTATATAAATATTCCTGTATTTTTCCTCTTAAACTGTTTTTTGATGCTTGTGATGTTTAACATACTCAAGAATAGGCGGTATAAATGAAACCAAGATAATAACCAGAATAGAGAGTGTAAAATTCTCCTTTACTAAAGGAATATTACCAAAATAATAACCTCCTAGCACAAATGTTGCTACCCAGAGCAGTGCTCCAGCGACATTGAAGAATATGAATCGCCTGTAGTTCATCTTGCCAATACCTGCTACAAATGGAGCAAATGTTCTAACAATAGGAAGAAAACGTGCAATAACAATGGTTTTACCACCATATTTTTCATAGAACTCACGTGTTTGTTCAAGATATTCTCGCCGAAGAAATCTGATATCACGCTCAAATGCGCGCTGTCCAATAGCTGATCCAATCCAATAATTGACTGTGTCACCAAGTATTGCAGCACTAGCAAACAACAAAAGAAGAAGCATGATATCAAGAGATCCTGATGCTGCAAATGCTCCTGCTACAAAGAGTAGGGAATCACCAGGAAGAAAAGGAGTAATAACAAATCCTGTTTCAAAAAAAACAATTAGAAACAAGATAAGATAAGTAAGCAAACCATACTCCTGAATAATCCAGTGCATATACTTATCTAGGTGGATGATGATGTCAATGAATTGTTCAATTGCTGGCATGGTAGAGAATAACTGAATCTTAGAAAATGATGTTGTATATAAAAGATCGTATGAAAAAATGGGAGCGCCACTTTTGAACCATCTTTTTCGCCTTTGCTTCTTATCAAACCTAATCAGATTAAAGGCTGTAGACATGGGATGCTGCGAGATCTTTTTTTCAGGTTGTACTTTTGGATAACCTTTTAACCAAAGTAATATGTGTGCCCTGTATTATGATCAGAGAAGCAATCATCCTTGCTGGCGGTCTTGGCACTAGACTTTTGCCAATAACAAAAACCATCCCAAAACCACTGGTTCCTTTTCAATCAGGTACAGTGATTGATGCTATCTTGAACTTGCTTAAGAGGCAAGGCATTCTAAAGGCCACGCTGTGTGTCGGATACATTGGAGAAATGATTGAGAGCTATCTTGGTAATGGTAGTAGGATTGGAATGAAACTAACATATTCTTATGACAAAGAATTACTAGGCACAGGGGGTGCGCTTGCCAGAGTGTCTGCGCCATCTGGAACATTCTTGCTTTTGAATGCAGACACATTTTTGGAATGCAATCTTTCCAAAGCATATAAACAACATAAACAATCTGCAGCTTTAGCTACCATCTTACTTACAAAAGTTGAGAATCCTTCAGAATATGGTGTTGTTGATCTTGATGGATCTTTTATCAAATCATTTGTTATGAATCCAAAACCTGGAGAAGCTCCAACCAACTTTGTGAGCTCAGGATATTGTATTATGGAACCTTCAATATTTGATCATCTTCCTAAAGGAAGATTCTCTCTTGAGCATCATGTGTACCCAATATTAGCTACACAAAAAAAACTCAGTTCATATGTCAGCAAAGGTGTATGGTTTGATGTTGGCACACACAAATCACTTGCGCAAGCCTCGATATTGTGGGGACGAAAGAATACGATGCAGTGATTCTTCATCGCGTTGTCCTATATAAATTAACAAACCGCCAAGCCCAATAGGTACAACATCACTAGGTGCTGCATCTGCAGGTCTTTTAATAACACCATCCTTAGAATCAAAGATGCTATCTCCTGCAAGTACAGCCACATGATCCTCAAATGTAGTTGAGATAAATCCTGAATGCTCTTCTTTATCTTTGCTCTTAAAATGACCTTTGGTACACACATAATCTGCAGGACTCGTAATCTTTGCAATGTAATTAATATCAAAACTGTTCCAACCATAAGATACTCCTATTTCTTTAATGCTTACAAGATCATTATCTGCAATAGCAGCCTCTTCAAGCAACTCTTTTTTCATCGCAGCACCTAATGCAGACCTGATTCCATCACTGTCATTTGCTTGCAGCAATGGAAAGATATCTTTTGAATCAGCAAATCCCCCAATATTATGCCAGAATCCTGGATATGATCTTTGTTGAGCTGATCGTTTGCCGATCAATACACGTTCTGAACCATCCTGTTCTGATGTGAGGACGACACAATTGAGTGCAAGATTATCTGCGAAATACGCAAATTGATCTCCATAGTCTCTGACACCTTTCTTTAGCAGTTCTTCTCGAAACGAAAGATCACTAATTGATTTGATATTGGTTGCTGCGTGCTCTTCAAAATGACTTGGACCAAGATAGAGGCAGATGTTGTTATCT
>CAZQZJ010000011.1:0-32963 GCA_964597775.1 uncultured Methanosarcinales archaeon | reverse complement strand
AGGATTACGTGATCTTTTATAATTTCTTTGATTAATGGAGACTTAATATCAAATGACCCTATCTTGACATCTATCTTTGAATGAATGTCCTCAACTGATTTCTTAACACTTCTGCTTTTGGTTTCAATGTAAATATCAATATCGCTATCTTTCTTAGCTAATCCTTTTGCATACGACCCAAAGAGAACTATCAATTTTTCATCGGTTTTTTTCAAAATCTCTTCAAAAATAATGCTAAATTCCGGATTGTGTTGTAGTAATTTAGTTAATTTGTGTAGTTCTGCTTGTAAGATGTAAGTCTTTGAGACAAGATTTTTTTTGAGGAAGAAGATTTTGTTTTTTCCTTCTTTCCTAGAATCAATGACATTCTCTTTCTTAAGATTATTTAGCTTTCTTAGAATTGTAGAATGAGATTCGTTAAGCTTCTTAGCAATACCTCTAACGTGATTATCCGCCCTGAGCAACAGCTCAATAATGTCCATTACAATATTGTCTCTTTTTTGAACCATATGTACCAAATATGAACCATTAATATATAAATATTTCGATTTCTGACAGTGCTCCCATACGTCATTTAATGAAATGGCACTTCGTGCTGGATGAAATAGAAATTGCCCTTTATTTTGTTCTTGATGTATCGCTAAAGCTCTATTGATGGAACTGAACCCCCAGTCCTTCGGACAGTTACACTCCCCCTTCGGTCGAATATATTAGGAACTCGAATTTTACTTTGCGGACGCAAGTTTCCAGAACTTCGTAGCTGGAAACGAACTTAACAGGAGAAGCAGTCTCACAATTCCCAAAACACATTTTGGATAGTTTTCTTGCCATATTTCTGTTATCATGCAAGAATCTTACAAATCCAGAATAAGTCTTCGCCTACCTGACTCACCTTTTTCTCGCCTTAGTGTTGTTGGTGCTGCTCTAATCACGCGAGTTGGTGATTGCTTTTTTGCAGGCTGTTGTGATCGTTTTGTTAAGAGCTGTGACTTGCCTGCTTTTTTTTGTTGCCTTGTTTTGAGTGTCTTTTTTGGAAGCTGTTTTTTCTGCACAGGCTTTTTGTGTGCAGGCTTCTTCTGTACAGGCTTTTTTGAAGCTAATGATTTGCTAGTGATATGTTTACCAGATCGTGAAGGTAATCTTACAATTAATTCAGGCTGTTGATGTGTTTGTACTACTCCATTCTCAGGTCGTGTCTGAAATGATGATGTATACAGGGTGTCTGGTTCGATAACTGAGCCTAGTGTATCATATGTTTCTAGTTTAGGACTGTCATTGTAGGGGACTATTTTTGGCTGTTCTCCTAGAAGATCTACAACCTGTGGTTGTGGAATAGGTGTTTTTGGTGTCTGCACAGGTGCTGATCCTGTTTTGTTTATTTTTGAGACTGCCAATAAAAGACCGGCAAGGTTTAGAAGCATTAGAACAATGTAGGTTCTAAACTCCTGAGTCTGGAAAAAAAGAAAGGTTATATTTGCAATAGAGAGTGACCAATATGCAACAAGCAGATTCCAGGCTTCTTCTCTGCTATCACGTTGTAAGCGTATAATATAAGCTGAGAATGCCAATAAAAAGAGTAAGATTCCAAATTCTAGAATTGATGCTGATGACATAGACATTTCTAAGAGAAGACTGCCAACAAGATTTATTGCAATTAGTAGTATGGTATAAAGCATCTGATTTCCCACAAAGATATGAGATTTCACAATGTTATTTAAATGTTTCTCTTCAAAAGTAGTGAATAGTGAAGATACATTTTATATTTCTTAGAATTCATCTGTTCCTTCCAATCCCTTAAGCAGTCCTCGTTCTCGCAAAGCAGCAAGTTGAATTGGTTTGTACTTAAAAATTACATCGCCACGTTCATTTCCAGATAGCTCCCATGGTTCAATAAGCAGGATATCACCTTCACGAACCCATAGTTTTCGTTTCAAACGACCAGGAATACGACAGATGCGGGTCTTGCCATCCATACATCGCACACGCATGCGTGAACCACCAACACGTTGATCACACACACCAAGGGTCTCATTATCGCGAGGAAGTTTAACACGCCGCAACTCCATCTGCTCCTGCTCTAAACGTTCTTGCGCCTCTTGCTTCTTAGACATCTCGAAAACCAAGAAGCTCGTCGGCTTATAAATGTTACTGGCTAAAGATTTTTTTCATCTGTGCAACAATATTTTTAGCACCAAAAAAAGACACTCTCCATGATCTAGGATTAACCTCTTTGACAACCACAAGACTGTATATGTTTTTTGATGGAGTGACAAGACGGTATCCATCACCTACTTTGAGATCATCTCCATCAAGCCAAGATTCAAATTCGTCCAAATCATTACCAGGGATTCCTGCACCAATCATGAATGTCACTAACTTTGTAAACACATCTTTATTCTGCGCGTCAACAACATAATGATCAACAATATCAACAAGAGGACCACCAAGCTGATTGTAATAATACTGAACAAATGCCTTCTGACTATCAGAATTGTCCCATGTTGCAACCAGTTTGTTGATCTCTGAGAGCGCTGTCACCTGTTCCTGGGTAAAAGTCTTTCTTAGACCAAAATACCCAATATCTAAGGCAGACTTGAGTTTTGTATGGACTAAAGCCACATTCTTTTCTTTGCCAATAAGAAGATCATGCACCAACATTTTAATGTCTTCCATTGGCTCAATGTGTTGGCCTATGTTTATAATGGTTACGCGTAAAAATTCGCTTAATATAATTCGCTTAATATTTAAGTTGATGTAACTTACACACATACAACATGAAAGACCTGGCTGTGCATTGTCAGAAACACATCTTTGTGTGTACTAACGAGCGACAGATTGGATCCTGCTGTAATAAAGTAGGAGGCATGGATGTGTTCCTAGCACTAAAACAGTTTGTAAAAGATCATGGTCTTGTAGGCTCAGTCTGGGTGACAAGAGCTAGATGTTTGGGATTTTGCAATGATCTAGGTGCTACAGTTGTTATATATCCTAATCAGAAGTGGTTTACGCATGTGACATTAGATGATGTTCCACAGATTACAACACTACTTTATCCACAAAAAGATGACGTTCTATAATGTTTGTTTAACTCTCAACCATCGATTACGTGCTGGCTTATACACTTTTCCTTTTACCAATATCTTAATTGGTTTTGTTGAAACCATCATTATCCATTGTTGTGAATGCTCCTCATGATCAAACCAATTATCCTTAAATTCCTTAATAGTGATTTTGTGCTCAGGACCCTCAACAGGATCAGAGAGAATAATATGGGTGTTATTGATGCGTTTTACAACAGCGTAATGCCCTCCTTCCCCTGACTCTGGAAATCGCCTAGGAATATGGTTATAGTTCACAATAATAGGTAATACTGCTCTTAAAGAAGTGCGAAGATCTTGCAGAGTCGCATTTCTTTTAACAAAGGCATAAAGCCCAAATTGTTGGATTGCTTGGATCATCTCACGATGAGATAATCCTTCTAAGGTTAATTTTGAGATTTTGCAGATGAGTTTTTCAGAGATTTTGATCTTAAAGTATCCAAGCGCCATTCGAATACTTGCTGCTCCGCAACTGTGTGCAAGCTCTTGTTCAAACCATGGGATGTTCATACATTCTCAACAGTTATCATATTCTTATAATTTGCCTAAGCAAAACTTAATAACTCTATAATAACATGATCTTTGCATGAAAACAGTTATGATCAACGCATCCTATCTCAAACGCTTCCTTGCATTTGTTACTGATCTTATTCTTATTGATTTGTTTTTGCTCACACCATTTGGCAGTCTTATCATAAAGAAGACTGGCATCACTAATCCTGGTGCAGTGATTGACTATGTTCTGACACATCCCCAGATCATGGGATTTCTTAGTGTGATAGGATTTATCGTAGTTGTTGTATCACTGCTTTATTTTGTTCTCTTTGAATATCTTCTTAATCAAACCATTGGCATGATGATCTTTTCTCTTTATATCACCCAGATAAAAAACAAATCCAGCCTGTGGAGATGCATGCTTCGAAACCTCTTTCTTATACCATACCCGTTATTTCAGATCATTGCAATTATTGATATTATCCACCTATTTTACAGCGCTGACGGACAGAGGCTTACTGAACGATTGGTAGGATCAAAGATTGTAATGCCAGCAACAATGACTCAGACTACATAACAAGCCTTATTAAGCATGAAAAAGTAGTATGCAAGAGTATGGAAGAGTTTATTATTGTAATGGCAGCCTTATTTAGTGCAGCTGTTGCTGGTGAATCTCTTGCACGATTCCACATTCCTAGGGTTGTAAGTCAGATCATGGTAGGCATGATTCTTGGCACTCCAATGATCCATCATCTTTTTACAGAGCAAGGCTTGGATGCAATTTCATTAATTGCAGATCTTGGAATAGTACTTCTCATGTTCTTTGTAGGACTTGAAATTAATTTTAAAGCATTTGTAAAAAATATAAAAATAGCATCTGGTATTAGCCTTTGGAATACAACTCTTCCTCTTGCAGGAGGATATCTTGTCTCACACTATATATTTGGTATGGACCCAGGAGTGAGTTTTATTATTGGAGTGTGCCTTTCAGTGAGCGCAACTGCACTTGCCCTTGACATGCTTGAAGAACTTAATATGTTCAAGTCTAGAATTGCTAACATGATTGCAAGCAGTGGAACAGTAGATGACATATATGAACTCATTCTTATTACAGTCTCAATATCACTTATTGAGGCAGTTGCAATACAATCTGAACTTATTGCATTAGTGCAGAACGCAACACTCTTTGTGCTCTTTATTCTGCTAAGCAGACCATTGGTGAGATGGACACTTAATTATGTTCAAAAAAATAAGGAGTCTGCACTTGTTATGGTTGGACTCATTATCCCATTTATGTTTGCTAGTGTCTCAAATTATCTCGGGTTTAGCCCGCTTATAGGTGCTCTGATAAGTGGAATCATGGTAAGACACGCGCTTGTTATCGAGACAATTCCACACCGCCCATGGGCAGCACATCACATTAGTAGACACATCCACAGCATTGCATTCGGATTTTTAGTACCAATATTCTTTGTTCATGTTGGAATACAAACTGATATTACCGCTATCTGGAAAAATATCAACTTTGGAATCATTATTACAGCCATTGCCATAACAGGAACAGTTGTTGGAACAGCAATCGGATACTATATATCAACTAGACTCTGGAAAGAAGGCATTCTCTTAGGCTGGGCACTTAATAGCAAAGGAGATACTGAACTTGTAATAGCATCCATGGCACTCAATGCAGGCATTATTAATCCAGACATCTACTCAAGCCTTATTTTTATGGCAGTAGTAAGCACACTTGTATCCCCATTTATATTTAGACATCTTCTAAGACGTGTTTATATAACAAGATTTAAATGAAAAAAGGGGAGCGCCACTTTTGAACCCATTTCTGCCTTGCATACTCGGTGACCTTTGAGTACAGTGAATAAGCAATCACAATATTACAATATTCAAGCAAGACACTATCAAAGCATGATGCAGAATCGTAAAATCAGATATAAACAGAACAGTAAAAGTCTAGACGTAACAAGATTTAAATAAGAATTTATTTGGAAAACAGTTATGGCGCGTCAAGAAAAACAGTGGAAAAAGTGGATTGTTGCTGCGCTTCTTCTTAGTATTCTTATGATTTTTACAATAACTGCTGCGTTTTTATACAGCATTATTCTAGGTGATACGCCAATAGATGGTAATGTTGCACTTATCTCTATACGAGGTGTTCTACTTGTGGATAAAAGCAGGGGATTTGCCACTGGCCAAGTTGCATCATCAAGCGACATTGTTGATCTTATCAAAGCAGCTGATGAATCACCAAACATTAAGGCTATGCTTATTGACATCAATTCTCCTGGAGGATCCCCACTTGCATCACAAGAGATTGCAGATGCACTTAAAAAATCAAACAAGACCATTGTTGCAGTGATTAGAGAAACAGGTGCCTCTGGTGCATACTGGGTTGCCTCAGCAGCTGACAAAATCTATGCAAGCAAGAATTCGATTGTTGGCTCTATTGGAGTTATTGGATCCTATATTGAATATGCAGGACTTATGGATAGGTATAATCTTACCTATCGAAGATTGGTTTCTGGAGCATACAAGGATGCAGGAAGTCCATTTAAGCGACTTAGTGATGATGAATCTGCACTTATTCAATCAAGGCTTGATGTAATCTACACTAATTTTGTTGATGTAATTTCAACCAATAGGAATCTTTCACTAGAAAAGGTTATCAAGATAGCAGACGGATTTGTCATGCTTGGAGAAGAAGCAAAACAAGCAGGGCTTATTGATGAGATTGGAGGAAGAGATGAGGCTATCGAATATATCCAAAATAAACTAAATATTACTGCAGAGATCAGAAAATTCAAAACTGCTCCAACACTAGCAGATCTTTTTGGTGATGTTTCATCAAGTGCATCATATTATATTGGAAAAGGATTAGCAGATGGTATTCTTGGAGCACAAACAGAATCACGACTACAATTTATTAGTTAGCATATCTAAGAATACTGCCTACACTTGCCTATTTACACTTACGAGACCCAAGATCACACCCATTCTTGCAATCTAACACAAGCTGTTGATCAGGACATTTTATCACAAGCGTGTTCTTGTCACAACGGTGTTTACATCCAGAAGCAAGAGTAACTGCACCAGAGAACTGATTTAGAGTGAACAAACTAAGTGATACTACAGCAACAAGCGCAACAAGCGCCAGCACGACAAGTAATGTCTTTGATTCCATACAATCACCTCTACTATACCATTTTTAGCCTTCTCTTCTACAATTTAAACATTTCGGATGAATCGACCGATTAAATTAAATAGCTGCATGCGTAAAAAAAGGTATGAAACTCTATGTTAAGGATGTTGAGATTACCACAGGAGGGACACTCATTGTCATCCTTAATCAAAAAGACTCATGCATCCTAGACCTTCACCCACTTGATAGGGTTCTTATCAAACACAACAAACACAAAACTATTGCTGTGCTTGACATCACAACTAATCCCCATACAGTACCAGAAGGTTATATTGGGGTGTTTGAAGAAGTCATCTCAAAACTTAATGTTAAATCAGGAGATGAGGTTGAGATTAGCTTTGCCAAAAAACCACAATCAGTTCAATATATCAAAGAAAAACTCGATGGCAAAACCCTAACTGATACGCAGATTGATGCTATTGTCCATGATATTGTACATGATGAGCTTACAGAAAGTGAGGTTTCATATTTTGTAGCAGCAAGCTACACTCATACAATGAGTGATATGGAGACTGTTGCCCTAACCAAATCTATTGTCAAACATGGCGGAAGTGTTACTATTGGCAATAAAAGCATTCTTGATAAACACTGTACAGGTGGAGTCGCAGGAAATAGAACAACAATGTGCTTGGTTCCTATTATCATTGCAGCAGGGCTTACCATGCCAAAAACATCATCTCGTTCTATCACAAGCCCAGCAGGAACTGCAGACACTATGGAGGTTCTTGCACCAGTTACGTTGTCAACACAAAAGATGAGCCAGATTGCAAAGCGTGTTGGCGGATTTATTGCATGGGGAGGAGGGGCAAATCTTGCATCTGCAGACGATAAACTTATTCGTGTTAGACAAGCACTATGCCTTGATCCTGAGGCTATGCTACTATCAAGCATACTTGCTAAAAAAGCTGCTGTTCATGCAACCCACGTACTTATTGACATCCCAATAGGCCCTCACACTAAAATCAAAACCTATAAAGATGCACTTCATCTTAAAGCACATTTTGTAAAACTTGGCAAGATGCTTGGCATGACCTGCCATGTACTTATAACAGATGGCTCACAGCCTATTGGCAATGGCATTGGCCCAGCACTTGAAGCAAGAGACGCCCTCTATATTCTCAGACGCGATCCTAGACAACCACGTGACCTTGAAACAAAAGTGCTTATGATGGCTACAACACTGCTAAAGATTGCAGGTAAAAAAAATCCTTCACAGCTTGCCAAACACATTCTTGAATCAGGCGCAGCATACACTAAAATGCAGGAGATTATCAAAGCCCAAGGAGGTGAAGCACACATCCACCCAACCAGCATTCCTCTAGGGCCATATACGCAATCCATCAAAGCACCGAGAAGAGGAACGATAACCATGATCAATAATGAGATTATCTCACATATTGCACGCATTGCAGGAGCACCAACAGATAAAGGAGCTGGAATCTATCTACATAAACATGTGGGAGATAATGTGTCTAAAGGAGAACCAATTTTTACAATCTATGCACATACCAAACACAAACTTGAATTTGCCTACAGCATTAATTCACACATGCCTGCAGTATTAATCAATAAAAAACCAAGTGTAGAGATTCGGTTTGATAGATTGGTGCATGAATAAACCTATATAGAAGGAATTAACGCCGTCGCCCGGATTTGAACCAGGAGACCCCGAAGGGAAGCAGCTCTCAAGGCTGCCGCAGTACCGGATTGTGCCACGACGGCAATAAACTAAGAACAGCTTGCACATTATTTATAAATCTCACGATTCTAAAAGCATATGAGCTAAGAATATGATAAAACAGTATCTACAACTTGTGTACAGATTGTGGTCGAGAATTTATGATAATTATCTTGACAAGATATTTGCCTTTGATCGCAAACAAGTCATTGCAGAACTCAAGCCAGTAAAAGGAGTGCATATCCTAGAAATCGGTGTTGGCACTGGGCTTAATCTTAAACATTATCCTAAAGAAGTCATCATAACAGGGATAGACTTTTCAGAATCCATGCTTGCGCAGGCACGACAAAAACATGCTCGTGCTGGTATAAAACTTATGCATATGGATGCAAGATATATGACATTTAGAGATAACTCATTTGATTCAGCACTGGGAACCTTTGTCCTACGAGTAACTCCTAATCCAAGAGAAGTACTTATCGAACTTGCACGTGTTACCAAACCAGGAGCAACACTAATTATCTTTGACCAGTTTGCCATGCATCATACATGGCTTGGCTTGCTTAATCCGCTTAAATTAATGCTTGGCTGGGGTAGGGATTATGATTTACAAGATCTTCTCAAAGGAACTTTTTGGAGAATCAAAAAGAGGGTGGAAAAGGGCCGCATGCCAGGTACGCAGTTGGTGGTTTTAGAAAACAATAAGCCATGAAAAAAGCGAGCCTATTTTTATGTATCACACTCTGCAGTAAAGCAAATTTTATATAAGCTATCATTACATGTTACAAAATGTACAAGATTCTGCTCATTCTCTTACTTGCCTCAAGTGCCATTGCAGACACAACTCAAGAGGCTGTCAAGATACAACCTAATGCTTTACAGTCTGCACCAAACATTAGCAATGGTATCTTACTTTTCATAACAACAATATGGACACTCTTTACAACCTGGATTCTCATCTTTATCTCACCAATCTATCCAAATATTAAACCAGATATCCTCTGGATCATCATCCCTATCTGGCTCAACTTTATAGTCACTGAACTTTACCAAGAAAAAAATGGTACCACATTTGGAAATGCTATCCAAAACGGACTTGTTGCAGGACTTATCGGCATTGACTGGATGCGATACCTTACCAGAACAATCACTGAGGCTAGCGTTACAATTAGTCACGAGCTCATACTCAAATACCTTGTCTCTATAATAGTATTTATGTATGGATGCATTATTGTTTATCACGGCATCAAAGGCAGAGACTATGTAAAACAACTTGCACGCATCAGAGCAGTCACATACATCCTTGTCATCTTTGCGCCAGCAATCTACGGAATTGTAGAGCTAAGTCTCAACTACACCCTCTCAATCTTACTTTTTTATCCACTCTTTTATACAATTATTGATTACTGCAACAAAAACATGCCGAACACAAACATGAGAATCTAATGAAAGAAGAGATTCATAACCTAGCAGAGATTGTACTAAATTTAGTTTCATATAGTTTGATTAGCTGGTTTGCATTACCAATAATTCTCCTATTTATTTTTGTTTTGTGTCAATTGCGAGTTCTCACCCCTAGTGATCGCGATGTCGCTGCGGCTCCTTGCTCAACACTAGGGGCATGCTCGCCCTGCTGGACTCGTAGCACTCGCTTTTAGATGAATGCTGAGAGTTTGGCTTGATCTGTTATTCCATATTTTTGGCGTTCGTCAGTTTTTGTCTGATTTTCGTGATTTGATTGGGGGTAATAGTCTCAATAACTTCTTCCATTTTCAGAACAAAATTTCTCGCTGTTGCTGAGTCGGTTTTCAGCTTTTCTTTATCTATCTGCTCGGTTACGTAATATTGGGTATCCACACGTAAATCTTTTGCTAGCAATAGTTCGACATAAAGTGATTCTCCAATAATTTTCTCTTCAACAAAAAGAAAATGCATTAATGAAATAGTGCAGTCATGGATCTCTGACTTTATGCCACATTTTTGAAGCAGTGCATAAAGAGCAAAATATCGGGAATAATACGCTGTTGTTGCTATCCAATCAATTTCCTCTTTTTCAATTGCTGAGTCAAGCATATTTAGTGCGCTCTTCGCTTTTTCGATATAGGCATTACAGAGATTATTGTTTGGTTCTTCAAATTTAATGCCTCGCTTCTGCTTCCAGCACCAAGTAACGTGGCTTTTCGGATTTTTATCCTCTGATTTCATGATAGTACCACCATAATGCGTTAATGAAAATATCTGGGTTGTGTAAAATAAGATGGTATTTTAAGATTTCCCTAATCAACGCATCTTTTTTTCTTAACCCACTTTCAAAGTTTTGGACAGTTACAGTTTTAAGATTAATGATTTTTCCGTAGGTCTTTCCGATAGACTTTATTTTTGTGATTTCTATTTCTTTCAGTTCTCCTAAGTAGAAAAGATCAATATCGCTCTCTTCTTTAAACGTTCTTTTAGCGTAAGAACCAAACAAGATTAATGATCCAAAAAGATTAAGTTTTGAAATCTCCGTGTTTAGTCTTTTTATAAAAAATACTTGTTCTTGGTACAGCACTGCTTCTACAAGTTCACTTATCACTAGATAATCTTTTGTGAGTATATTGTCCAGATTTAAAGTATAAACTTTGTTTTTTCCGATAGTTTTTGCTATGAGGATTTTTTCTTTTTCTAGGGCATTGAGATGGGGTAAAAGAGTTACGTGGTTTTTCTTGGTTAATCTAGCCATTTCTCTCGTGTGATATTGGGCTAAATAGTTTGAACGATAAAGACCTAAAATTCTAAGTTTATTATTGGTTGTTTTATCTACCATATGGTATTAATAATTACCATTACTATAAAAATGTTTCGTTTGGTTATGTAGTCTTTTAATAGTGGTAAATTGTCAGAGAGCTTTATAAATTAGCAAAATTTCTTTAACATTTATGGTCAAAACTAATAAGCATGTATATTCATACACTTTTTACATGCACAATTGTATCATCTTTATGAATCTCAACAATTCCAACATTATTAATCACAAGATCACTTCCACGCACAAAATATTCAACTAAGAAGCCACGAATCTGAACACACTCAATTCCTGAAAACTCTACTTCTTGTTGCGGAAGCTGAGTTGTTAAATGAGGATTATTAATGCCAAAAAACTTAATATCAACTACATAGGGAAGATCGTCTAAAGCGCTGACTTTACGCCTTGAAATCACCAGACTTTTTGTGCGATACTGCATAGACACATAAAGATGTTCACCTTAAAATGTCTTTCTGAAGATTTAAATATCCAAGAAAGCTTGCTTGTTCTATGAGTAACCTTGAAACACTATTAAAAGAATATTACCATACCGATCCTACCCAACCTTGTGTTGATCGCATTGTTTCATACATAGAAGAAACACCTAGTGTTGCACGCCAAGATATTATTTTTATTAAACGACTAGTGAGAGTAGCCAAAGGAGTTATGAATAATTACCTATATCGCATAAGAGACCTACTTCCTAGAGTTGTTGCATACTGTGATGAAGGTATTGCAAACACCCGTCACAAACATGTAACTAATTATAAACAAGAAACACTGCGCAATGCAGAATCACGATTGCTTGGAAATAAAGCCACAATTTGCAATCAACTCTTTGAACTTAGCGGCAGCATACACTGGGCAATCCAGGGAAGTCAAGCAGCTCTTGAGTGTGCAACCATGACTACTGATGCAGAACCAGAATTTGCAATGTTTCATTATAATCTCGTAGGACAGATTAACCGCAGATTATGCACACTCCAACCAGATACTGTATTTGCCAAATCCTGGTATACAGCACACAGAGAAGCAGGAAAACTAGCACTTACCCTTTGCAACCCAACAGATAATCCAAAAGGAATTTATGCACCACACTACAAACAACACGCAGCCCACGCCTTTATATCTGCAGCAGCAGGAGCGCTATTTGTATACAGAAGAATGCTACTTAAAGCATGGAAAAAACGAGTTAGCGAATGCTGCAAAAAAGCACTTGACTGCTCAAATGGAGATGGAAATTATCATAATGATAAAATGGAAAATGTTAGATTACGAGCCAAGTCATACATACAACAAATTACCATATCAGACCTAAAAAGCCCACGTCTGAAACGACACAAAGAATATCAACGTGCACGATACTCAACTGGAGAAGAATTTTGAAAGAAAAGAAGGACATGTGTACAAGACAGTAGCTACTTATATCAAATAATCATTACTTTCCTAGAAGGGAAGAGTAATTTCTCCTTTTACAAAGTCAGAGGGATCATACTGGATAAGTTAACCTCTCATAATCAAATAGACAATTAAAAAAAGTAATAAAAAAGAAGTAAAAGGAGTTCTATAAGGTCTCTATGCCAAGCTCATCATTGATCTTGGCAGTTCGTGCCTTCTGAGACTTGCTTTCACTCTTGCCAAGAATCCAGGGCGAATGCACACCAGTGATGATAGTCATCACCATAAGCTTGCCCTTCATCTCATCCTGAACACGAGCACCCCAGATGACATTGGCATCAGCATCCATATTCTCAGTCACCATCTCACCAATACGGTTGATCTCATCAAGTGTGAGATCAGGTCCTCCTGAAACATGAATAATTGCTCCAGTTGCCCCTTCATAGGTAATATCAAGCAGTGGATTAGATAACGCTCCTTTAACTGCTTCAGCAACACGATTCTCAGTGTCACTCACACCAATACCTATAGCAGCAACACCGCCATTAGTCATTATTGCCTTAACATCAGCATAGTCAAGATTGACAAGGGATGGAATCGCAATAGTCTCAACAATACCTTTGATCATTGTGGCAACAAGCTCATTTGCCACAGCAAAGGCCTGCTGCACTGGCAGATTACCAGCAATCTGAACTAGACGATTATTATCAATCACAATCACAGTATCTGAAACCTGACGCAACTGATTCAAACCAAACTCTGCCTTATCAACACGAGCACGCTCAATATTAAACGGCATTGTTACAGTTCCAATCACAATAGCTCCCATGTCTCGCGCAACAGAAGCAACAACAGGGGCTGCGCCAGTACCAGTTCCTCCACCCATACCACAGCACACAAATGCCATGTCACAGCCTTTGAGGAATTCTCGAATATGACCAAGCGATTCTTGAGCTGCTTCTGCACCTCGTGTTGGAAATCCACCACAACCAAGTCCTCTAGTCAAATCCTTTCCAAGTAAGAACTTCTTGTCAGAGGAAGTAATATCTAAATGCTGCTTATCAGTGTTGCATGCAACAATCTCTGCTCCCCTAATACCTTTTTTGTGAAGCCAGGAAACCATATTGTTTCCACCACCACCAACACCAATAACCTTGATGTTTGCCTGACCAACATCAAAATCGTCAAAGTTGTTGGCTCGCTCCTTTGCCCTCTCAACTATAAAATCCATCTTTCATCCCTCCTTGCCATGTGTGTGTTCTTGATAGTTCTGATACGTGGATCCAACTGCGCTTATCATTGAAACAATATCACAATGATTTGCGTTGGTCTTTGTGTCACCTAGTATCCGAATTTGTATACTATTGTAGAAATAACTGGTATATAAATATTGTTATTTTATATTCCGCTTTGGTATATTAACACAAAAGATTTATATACTGGTAAGTTTTGGAAAGGACTGGGGTGGATATATATGGTAATTCTATACGATAGGTTTAATCTACCAGCTGATGTTTTCGAGGTTATCTTTGCCACAGACCAACAAAAGATCGTTGGAAAAGAACTTATCAAATATATGATACATAACAGCAGTGAGATTACCAAAACTGAGATGAGCATGTTTGCAACTGAGCTACACGATAACAAATACGAAACTATTCTCGACGATGGACCATACAAAGGAAAGAAGGTAAGATTATCATACAACAAAAGACAATTCTACGACAGAATACTCACACCAATGAAAGCCATGGGACTTATTGATTATGATTTATACAAAAAAACATACAAGATATCAACCAAGTTCTATAATGACATGATGAAAATAGGACTAATGTGGAAAAAAGAGCTTACACGTATGGGATTTAAAGATACAGGAACAGTCCAAGTATAAAGATCAAATTCTTAAATACTCTTCACTCACATCAGTAGAATGAATATCTCAAAGAATAATATTGGCACACAGATCTATCTTAGAGACAATGTCTCTTTTATTCGTACACTTCTTCCTGGGCTAAACCACACTTCTTACCTTATGATGTATGCATATGAATACAATATACAGCTTGCTTACAATCAAAACGGCACTTGTATACTAAGATTCCACAAAGTGCCACCACAACACACAACCTTTACTAACAAACTCTTTCCAAACATACCAATCGAGAAGATAATTGAAGCAGAACTAGACACCTTTTACCCTCTTGGAAAGATACCGCGGCCTGAGCACATGCGAAAAGGAATTGGGTCAGATATATTCAAAAAAATCATCAGAGATTGTGCTCAAGAAGGTGCGCATATCCTATATATATCAACCAATTCAGATATTATGAAATCTTTTCTTGCCAAACACGAATTTTGCAACAGACAACCAGCATCATACCTTTACTACAAGACGCTTTACCCGAAATCTATTTAAGGAAGCTAAAAAAACTACAATAGGGAGGTTGAAACACATGAACAAAACCCATATACTATTAACCATACTCTTGGTAATTGTCCCTGTTGTTATTGCAGGACCAATCCAGAATACACATGAACAAGCACTCCAAGCCCGCACTGCACACCTTGCATGCGCAGTTGAAAGGGCAAAGACACAACTAGACATTCTTAACACACAAACACAAAAAGATGTTACACAACTCAAATCAAATCTTGATGCTGATCTAACCCATCTTAAAGAACTTGTTACTCAAAAAAACCGCAAAGGATTTGACGATACAGCAAAGACTCTACGCACTGATCTTAATATTGCCAGAGATACTATCAAAGAAACAAGAGATACTAAGAGTGAAAATGAGAATAAAGATAAAGAAAGTCGTGATAACAAAAAAGTTGCACGAGACGCTGCAAAAGAACAACTCCAAAGCGCACAGGAAGCATTCAAAACCTGCCAGAACAATGCACTTAAAACACAGGCTCAAGCAATGAATGATATAGCTGACACAGCAACCAAGAGATGGCAGCAAAAAATAGATGACTTCAAAGCAAAAGGAATTAAAACTGATGAACTACAAAACGTGCTTGATGAAGCAAAGGCAGAAAAAGAAAAATTAGCTTTAACAATAAGCACATCAGATCCAAATGAACTCACAGATGCTATGAAGGCATGGCGGGAATCAAACCTGCATATTCATGCACGATTTGAGATTGCAAAACTACGCGCATCAATCTCCACCCTTGAGGAAAGAGCAGCAACACATAACACCAACATTGATCTTGCCCCAGCTAAAAAACTACTTGAACAAGCAGAAGGCCTACTCAGCCCTGGAACAGCCTATGGATCAGGAGAATTTGAATCAGTCTGGAAAGCAATCAAAGAAGCAAACCAAAAACTAAAAAGCAGTATAAAGCAAGCAAAATCCTTGCTAAAGAAAAACAAGACTCAGAATAACACATCTAAAGGAGGGAGTTCCAATGAATAAAAGACTTATCCTTGCATTATTCATGAACCTGGTGATGATAATAAGCATTGCTGGATGTAACACACCTAAACCTGCACAGACAGAAACCGCACCGACACAAGTACCTGCTGCTCCAGCACCAGTAACAACCCCAACACCAGCACCAGAACCTGCACTACAAGTTACTGTATCAGATCTTGGCATTGACGAAGCAGATCTTGAAATTGAGGATAATCCTGATGTTGGATTTGAAACTCCAATTGAATAAAAAAGTTGGCATTGCCAATTTTTTTATTTAGAAAGATATCCACTTGTCAGAGAACTTTGAAAAAACGAGGCAAAGTCGAGTTTGTCAAAGTTCTTTATTGATGCCTTTTTAGCATCCTACCTTCTTGTGCAATCTCATTAATCACATCCCTAACACGTCTAAGCTTAGAATGAGAAGTCACAACAGCAAAATTCGTCTTAGGAAGATCAGGATTTGATTTATAATATTCAATAAAGAGATTAAGCTGCTTATCTGAAAAACCATGAATTAGAATCACCTTATCTGGATGCTCATTCCCATCATTTTCCAAATCAATCTTGACAAAGGTCATAACAACTGCCAAAGAAACCAATTATTTAAAGCATGTGATTTAATTGATCTTTTCACAAACCAAAGCTTCATCAAAAAGGAAAAGATGCACAATCTTGGAACCCTTAAGATCTGATTCATAGATCTTACGTTGCTTCCAGTAATCCTGAGGTGATACAGCAGTGCGTAACACCACCTTACCTATACCAGCATCTTGAAGAACACTCTTAATAGCACCAAGATTAACAGCTCCCCTATACAGAACCTTAAATATATTCTTACAAAAAGGAGAATCGATAAGATTATCTGATCCAAAAAGTGTATACCCTGAATAATCAAGAATATCTATATCTATCGCATCAATAAGACCAGCCTTAACAACAGCAGGATCAGGCTCGTAGACAAAACGCGCAGATAATCGCTTACGTTGAGGTAAACGCTGATTTGATGCTAACACATCACCAGAAGGCAACACAACAACACTTACATCAACGTGCTTTAGATCACCATTATACACTGTCAAACGATTAAGCTCATGATCAACAGATGCATACTCACGCTCACCATGCAATGGTACTAACTGCACTTGTGGCGGCAACTCAATTGCGATACTATTTGTGATCTGTTTTGCAACATGCAAAAGCTGAGAAATTGATGGCTGCATAGTCTCTACACTACGCACTGGTTCGCTAGCCAAACGCTGCGGATCAACAAAAATAGTATCAGCCATAGGCAGTGATTCTAAAAACGTAACTCCATCTGAACACAGAAATGTAATATTAGAAACACCCATCATCTTTGCATTCTCTACAGCATACCTGATTTTACGCGCATCTGTGTCAATAGCAATAACCTTAGCACATGTTTTTGCAAAGGCAATAGATTGAACACCAATCCCACAACCAATTTCAATAATAGTCTTACAAGACAAACGCTTTGCACGCCATGTTGCAACAAGATTATTCGTTGCAAAACGCAGATCATCCTCATTCATAAGCAGAGGCAACTTGACTTTGCGATCTTTGATTCTTGCAACTGCAATACTCACAAGCTCATGCGCATCTGGAAGGCTAAGACTATTGTATAACACTTCTCTTGATCTTCCTGCACGAATCAATGCCATAATAGACCCTACATGAGACGCAATCTCATCTTTTGTATAATGATCCAAGAGCATACCACATAGCATACACCATACTTTTTAAACATGAACCCCATTTTTTGAACAAAATGAAATTTGTCATTGAACATCTTGAAGCATTACTCTCACCCTGGCTTAAGATTGAATACAAAGAAATCAGTACCATTGTTGGAAAAAGAAACCTTATCTTTACAAATATTAAGAGGAAAAACAAATTTTTTTTTAAATTAGGAACAACACAACCATGGAGCATCACTACAAAGCCTTATCCAAAAATGATTATTCTTGATCCTACAGCGTCACAAGAACTCAGACCACAAGATTGCAACACACACAACTATCTTGTCTTTGGAGGAATCCTTGGAGACTATCCACCACGACAACGCACCAAAGAGTCTATCACATCAAAATTACACACTTCAACACGAAACTTAGGAACAATCCAGATGTCAACAGACACTGCAGTACGCGTTGCCAAGATGATTTGTAATGGGAAAAAACTTGGCGAAATTCCATTTATGGATCACGTGAGCATAGAACTAGGCCAATATGAGGCTGTTGACCTCCCATACCGATATGTACAAGACACGCAAGGAAAACCAATACTTGCCAAAGGACTTATCGCCTATCTCAAAGCAAAACGAAGATTCTGAACACTAAGATTATTAAATCACAACAACCCACTTAAACTCATGGACACCCTACCTGAAAATTGGCGTGAGATAAAACCGCTCACCAGACTTGAATTCTGGTGGGATGTGAATTACTCAAAATTCGGAGAAAACGCGCCAATATACAAAACATTGCTTGAAAACTTCTACCTGACATGCAAACAACCACAATTACATGACTACCTTAACTTTGAGAATGACATAAAACATTACAAAACAAGCCATCAAGTATTGCTCCAACATGCATTCTGCATCATGTATAACACCACCCCAACATGCATTGCTAACAAATTCCAGCCATGAAAAAATGGGAGCACCCCTTTTGAACCCCCTTGCGCTATGCTCAGACCAAGCAGTATTCTTGGTACAAAAACGCTTAATGTCAACCTCTGGCCAACTTAAGCGTTTTTATAATTACTCATCTTACTTGGTGAGCAACTCAGCACCATTCCCAGTAATGAACCACGAATTCTCATACTGAGACACAACAGCCTTAGAAACCTCATTAAGAGGAGGATAACTCCTGATAACACCAGCTGCAAGAAGCTCCCTAATCCCAAAACTAAGCTTTGCCAAAGGAATCTTATCAGAAAGCCAACGCGTTGTAAAAGGAAGACCACTAAACTTTTCCACCTCAACAAACACCTCTTTTGCAAAAGGCGAGCGAATTGGACGCTTGTGCGCAAACATGAAAATATTTGCCTGCTCTATCTCCTGCACCAAACCAGCACCTGGAGTTGCAAAAGGCTCAATTGCAATAACCATCCCTTCTTCTAAAATCTCAGAATCTCCAGAATCAAAATTAGGAATCGTAGGACCAGTATGCACAATATACAAACCCAAGCCATGACCACACAGATTCCTAATAGCCTTAAAACCATATGATGCAATAACATCATCAATCTCCTTACCAATATCACTAACACAAACGCCAGGAGCTGCAATCTTGCCAGCAGCCAAACACGCATCCTTAGATGCTTTGACTAACTCAGACCACTTACCTGAAAGATCAACTGTTAATGCATTATCAGCAACTGAACCACCAATATGAGCACCGCAATCAAGCTTAATCACCTGATCCTCAAGAATTGTTGCATCATTAGGATCAGCACAGTTATGCGCAGCAGTATGATTAAGCGAAATCTGAGCAGGAAACGCAGGCAAAGCACCTAACTCTCGAATCTTCTCCTCAACAGCAACAGATACATCCAAGAGACGTGCTCCTGGCTTGATAAGAGACCTACCAAACTCACGAGCAGCAGCTGCAATCTGCGCTGCCTTTCTCCAATTCATAATCTGCTCATCAGTAAACATACCTAACCACAAACAGCAGTCATGTTAAAAAGCTTGTGGGAAAAGAAAAGAGAAAAAAATGGCAGTGTCATTTTTTTGAGACAAAACATATTTCCTAAACATCACTGCATCTTGTTGTTAATACCAAACAAGTTATGCAATGGACAGTATGCTGTGAGACTCTCAACAAGCGAGATCCATCCCACAATAAGAACCAACCATGGCAATACAGCTCCTCCATACTGAGGTGCAAAAGGTCCAAGCCACCAAAACCCAAGCAAGAACCTTAACACACGATCCAGTTTTCCCAAGTTTTGTTTACACATACTACTCACCACTTTTAGTTAAACATATCTTTTGAGAACAATAACTTAGGTTGCATGATTTATAAATATATATGATTATAGTACTTGTTAAGCCTGGTGCTATGCAGAGGCGCTGGCGTGGAACGCCAGGATGCGAGCACTATTATGAAGTTCTACGCAAACCAGAGGAGGTTCCAGATAGGAGGGTTTCTTTGAATAGTTCTGTGAGGTGCGAGCGGCGTTGTGTGTTTGCGAATGCAAACACAAGCCAGCGCCTCTGCAACCGATGGTGGCTTAACAAGTACTGATTATATGCTAGATACGTGGTTTGCTTGAGTAATATATACCAACAAGTCATCAAAACTCTGTGCAAAAAAATTCGGATTCTCATCTATAAGATACTCAGGAGCCTTTAGACCCCATGAAACTAATGCATACTGCATTTTAGCATCTCTTGCTGCATGAGCATCAGTAGGCATATCCCCAACATACAAACAATGACTTGTATCAACTTGCAATGCATCTGCACACTCAATAAGTGCATCAGGATATGGTTTAGGACGTATATTCTCGCTATAACCAACAATGGATTTCACAACATGATCAAGACCCTCTGCAGCAAGCTTTGCGTGAATAACATCACGCAGATTTGAACTTGCAATCCCAAGCTTTACCCCATTACCAAAACAAGACAAAAACGACTTTGCACCAGACTGCAACACATACTTATCAGGATTCATGTACACCTTAAACTCATTAGTAATCCAACACTTATCACGCTCCCAATCAAAACCTAAAACCTCCTGATAAAATCTTGGAAAAGGATCAAAGACTTTATCACGAAAATCACCATAACTTTTTAGTGGAAAAGACCTACCTGTTTTAGCACAGATACTCTTCTGAAACTCAAAAACATGCGGCCCAGAATCCGCCAACACACCATCCCAATCCAAGATCACTGCTTCAAGTTTACTCATTTGTAACTAAAATCATTTATTCTTTAAATAAACTTCGTACTTGTTTAGCTCCTCTCTGAAGGCAGAAGCGAAACAAGTACTAAAACTCCTAATAAATAATAACTGCAATCACCCTTCTAATCTGAGAAAAACGAACCTTACCAGGATCAGACACTAGATTATTATCACCTTTTATTACAGCATACCACTCACCATCATCTCCTATACTCATCACGCGATGCACAAGCGCTGTATCACTACTAGCAGACTCATACGACACAATATCACCAACATGAATATCTGAAACCTGCTGCGGAACAACCTCAACAGCATAATGCCCAGCATCAAAAACAGGATCCATAGAATTTGTATCAGCAAACATCGCCCACTGCGGATTCTTCACATCAATTATAACCTTATCAGCATAAAAATGAATTTGATCACGACCAATCCTTGGATGCGGAGACACAAGATCAGGAGAACTTATGACCCACTTTGGAATAATTATCATGATAAGTATAGCAATGACAATTAGAGCAATTAGGATAAATCTTCTCACACCAAACCCCCTTATCACCACAACCCCAGGATAATAACAGAACCTTAAAAAGATAGGGGAACATAGTCTTTGAGAAAAGAAGACGCTTTTTTTAACAGATTAACAGCATTTTCATACGTTAATCTCTTTACTGCATCATCATACTCAAGCCAAAGATGCTTTTCAATTTCATCACAATGATATTCAACTTTAGAAGAAACTGCTTCACATAAAAAGAAAACTACTGTCTTATTAATATTATTTATGTGGTTTACGTACAAAATACTTTCCCTAAACCCCTCAACAAAACGCACCTCCAATCCAACTTCCTCGAAAATCTCTCTTCGCGCAGTATCTTCCTCAGATTCGCCTTTCTCCACATGACCTTTTGGAAAATCCCAATGACCACCACCTTGCCTATTATGTTTTATGATAAGATAAAATATTGTATCTTTTTCTTTTCTAAAAATTATTCCGCCACAAGATTTTTCTGATTTCATTATTATACCTGAGAACTTAGGCAATTTATAATTGTGTGGTTTTTAGAACATAAAGGTATTAAACAAACAAGATTTATAAAATAGGCTGATTCTCACTTATTATGTCACTTTATAATCTGCAACAGAAAATTTATGAAAACAAAATTGATAGAAATTTCAATACGACTGATGTTGGTAAAGAGATTATTTTAATGACTGAAGAGAATGGCGAATTGTGTGATGCTTTTATTAAAAATGATAAGGCTGAAATTATTGATGCCATTGGTGATATAATGGTTTATGGTCTTGGATTATCTGCCATTTTCGAACTCAATGCAGACGATATAATTAATAAAAAGCCAATATATGAACTAGAACCGGCTAATTTTCAAGAGCATATCCCTTACTTAGGCCGTGCTATTGGAAGACTTGCTAAGAATTTTAAGAAAAGCAATAAGAAACTTCTTCCTGAACTTAATCGAAGAGATGAATTCGAGACATACATTGGAGATTTGCTAGGATATTGTGCAAAAGCGTTAGAGCTGGTAGGGGATAATCATCTCGTAGTTCTTGAAAAAATCATATTGAACAATACTATAAGAACACATACAGGACAGATATAATTCTCAAAAACAAAAATTTCATTTATGATTAAAGCGAATTTGTCAATTGCGAGCGCCAACCACCAGTCATCGATCGCTACGCTTGCTCAAGACAGATAGAAAAATTTATTATATAAGCCATAGGTAGTTATGAAGCATTAACAATGACCTCTCACAACACGCCACAGCATATGCCCATAAACTGGAAGTATACAACTATCCTGTTTCGCACAATCTACCTTCTACTCCTTGCCTGGTATGCAAGCAATGGCATGCTAAATATTGTTATTGTTTGTTTAGTGCCATATCTTGTAACGCTTCCACTTCTTTTTTTTGCGAAAAAAAATAAAGCATACTACACTCTTGACACTACAATCATGCTTATCTTTCTTATCAACACATCAGTATTTCTCACAGACTACTATGACAAAGAACCCTACATCCTAGGATTTGACAAACTCCTGCATGCATTATCTGGAGCATGGCTTGCAGGATTTGCAGCAGTTACAACAAGAAAATATATCACCAATAACACCATCTTCTTCATAGGCATGATCATCTTCGCCATTGCCATCGGAGGCACATGGGAAGTATTTGAATGGATATTTTCCTTATTACCAGAAGGAATCAACATTGCTTCAAAAGGCTACGCTGACAGTATGCAAGACATCATCGCAGTAAGTATTGGAAGCATCATCACCACAACCTGGATCAAACTACGTAATGATTTACTTGGTTAACTAAAAAGAAAAAAAAATTAGCTATTCTTGCTTAACCACACCAACTTTGCACCAAGAAGCAACACAAGTAGTGTTGTACCACCAATGCCAAAGGTGTAGTCACCAAGATTCAGATCCTTTAGCAGCAGCAACACACCTGCCACAACAACAACCCAACCCCAAGTACCACAACCTGAACACTTTATCTCGTTTTTTGCCATTTATATTCACCTCATAAAATCTCTAAAGAGATTTTAGGATCATTATGTCAAGACACGATACGACTGCGCAAATGGGCTCTGATACTGCTTTTTACGACGGATCTCAGGACCAAATGATTCCCTTGCCGCAGGCACTGATGATCCTGCTGAGATACAGTTTACAAGAACCAATTTTCCAGTACCTGTTGTTGCCTGAGAACGCATCACTGGCACAGGTTTCTTTGGATCAGGACACAAGCGCGCTGACACAGGCTCATGCTGACGCACATCAATTGTTGTAAAAGCACCAGTAAATGAGCTACCACTAGGAACACCCACTAACGCAAGCAGTGCTACAACTGCAACAACCATTGCAGGCAAAACCATCTCAGGATTTTGTTTTATTAGCATATTCTCACCTCAACTATACACTTTTTTATTTAACTCAGGAGACCGAAACCTACTATACAAATGCCACCCTGACTCTCTAGGAGGAAATGTAGGACCAGATGATGCTATTACAGACACACCACGAACACACTCAGTTACCCATGCACCAGATCTGCCTTCATTAATAATCTGTCTTGTCATGGGAATACCACCTTGTGGACACAACCGCTTTGCTAATGTACGAGTCCCTGGAGCATACACCTTTGAGGTAGGACGAACATATTTCGAGTTTGAAGCAGGCTTTGAGACTGCTACAAGCCCAGGAGAGATACGCGTAGACACAGGATACGCTGGATTCACTTGATACTGATGCGTAATCATTGGTTCACCAACATAACCAGGACCAGGAGAATACTTTGCAGAAACACCAAAAAGTATTATTAATGCAACTAGAATATAGATATACTGCATTGCACACCTCTTTACACAACAACCTTGTTCTACACTATAAAAATGTTTCTTTTCACAAATTTTTAATAGTACTGCACAAAACATCTTTTATGCCATACATTCTTCCATTTGACGACTACAATGTCGAAATTGCAGAAACATACGCAGGACCAAACGAATACAAGAATGGAGCCTTATTTTATGCAAAACCAGGCACACAAGTACGTGCAGTTGAACATGGACAGATCTTTGGCGCAGCAATTGGCATTGTTCCACAAAATCAAAACACGCTTGAAGCAAGACTGGCAGCAGCACACACAACCAATTATATAATTATCAGGCACCTGGATGGAACCTTTACCCAGTATCTTCATATTATCCCATTAATCTTGGATGGATACCTATCACAAGGAACCATTATTGGATTAACTGGAGAACATGACAAGCTTTACAGACCACACCTTCACTTTCTTCGATTCAAACTCGAATCTAAAAATATCATTTATCTACCTGTAGAATTTGAGAATAATCGCTAAAACTTTACACTTGGAGCTTGCTCTGAACCAGCAACTGATTCAAAGAGCTGCTTTTCCCTAAACCCAAAAACAGAAGCCACAATACTGGATGGAATTGTACGAGTCTTGATATTATACGCAGTCACTGCTTCATTATAACGCTGCCTTGCAACAGTAATCCGATTCTCTGTACCCTCAAGCTGATCTTGTAAAGCAAGAAAATTCTGACTTGACTTAAGATCAGGATAATTCTCAGCAACTGCAATAAGACGTCCGAGTGCGCCATCAGACTGCTGCGCAATCTTCATCTTTTCATCAACAGAACCAGCAGACTGCCATTGTGAACGCAGATTTGCAACCTCAATAAAAACAGATTGCTCTTGCTTTACAATACCTTTAACAGCCTCAACAAGATTAGGGATTAGATCAAAACGACGCTGATAATCTGTTTGAACATTAGACCATGTCTTATCAACAGTAAAGGAGAGCGAGACTAGATTATTGTATGACAACACAAACCAACCAACAATGAGTAATGCAAGCAGAACAAGACTGCCAAGAGCCCACATCCATGGCTTTATTGCTGATTCAGATTTCACTACCATACCTACCTTGTGATCATGCTATTTATATACCTTGCTATCAAAGACAGTGTTTAATTAACGTTACATATAAATATGGGTGATTCTAGATTTCTTGTTGAGGTGAATTTTATGAAGAAATGTCCCCATTAACTAACCAGTGTCCTTTTCAGAGAAGAACCTGTTTATGTTGCTCCTGCATTCTTCCACATGAATTCAAAGTATGCTTTATATGTTTCTGCTGTTGATTTGTCATCTATAACAATCGCTTCTGGAATCTCAGACCACAATATAATCGCAACCTTCTCACCATAAATATTAGTAACTGATTTTGAAACTGTTTCCTGAGGCAAAAAACGAATCTTTGCATATTTGCTTCTAATATCACTATGCCTTCCTTTTCTTAATAAGACTCTTGCATGAAGCTTTTTCTTATCCTTCCTGACTACAAATATCCTTGCAAATGTTGGCATCCTCTTTGTCAATTGACCCTCTGACCCAATAATATAATGTGTTTCTCCATCTTTACACGTCTTAAGAATATCATTTAATACTGTTTTCACCCCATTATAACCCCTAAACTTTAGAATGTTCTCCTTTTCCTGTTCTGCCTTTTTTAACTGCTCCAGTTTGGGAATTACGAGATTTGCACGTTCTTCCTTTTCTTTAAGCATATCCAAAATCTTTATTGGTTCAGCAACTGAAAACACTTTTCTGCTGGCCTCAAAAACATAAGATACCAAACCCTTTTCTTGTAATTTTTTGATGGCATTATACGTGCTTGTCCTTTCCAAACTACATTCTTTAGCAATTCTTCCTGCTTTTCCCCTGCCCATCCTCAAGAGTGCAATATATACCTTAACCTCATTATCTCTAAATCCTAAATCCCGTAATTCCTCTTCGATCATTGCTATTCTTAAACAATAGTCCTATATAAACCTTCTTTTATTGTTGAACAAATTTGTACAACACAATGATAAATAATTCTGCCACTTTGATTAATAGTTACTATGAACATGACAAATGTAGAACCTGCAAGCGCGTTGATCGCAACACCTCTTGACAATGATTCAACAAACCCAACACCACAGGAAATTAGGGCTTGGCTTATCGGAACTGTTCACCATGTACAACACATAGAATACTATCTTGAACAACTGCGTATAGGCAAAGAAGACCCACAAAGACCCCATGATATCATTGGTTATGGAAACAAATTTGAGTGGGAAGTAATCAAGGGATTTGCAATCCAATACAGAGAAAGAAGTCAGGAATTCTTTGAGAGACATGTAAAACCATCGCTTGAAAGACACCGACACCAATATCACCATGTCAAATGGAATGAACAAAACCCAACTGCGACACATGAAGATATGAAACTTGGAGCGGTTGACGCAATCTGCTCACTCCTAGAACCAGACAGAACATATCAGGGTGGGAAACATACAGCTATAGAAATTGAAACAATCATCGAGAAAAACCCTGAACATAAACAACCGTGGCTCAGACTTATTCATGCAGAAATACAAAAAATAGAACCACCACAACTTAGCATCATAAGAAATCTACAAGACTTTCCAAACATAGGAATACACCCAACAACATATAACACTCTCAAAGCAAGAGTGCACGATACACTCATCATGCTACACGACCATGACTACAACGTCTAAACATATCCAGCTTTGGACTATCCCACAGAGTAGCCAAGAAAAAAACATGAATTGGGAAGAAGGGGTGGGAGTATACAAGCTCGCTACGATTGCTACTGCTCTTGGTTATACTACTTATGTTTACCAGTCCTCTCATTACCAATATGATCATCAGATTATTATAGATAGAATTACATCATCACCGCCAGACACATACCTTGGATTTAGTGTTTATTCGCAGGGAATCTCTATGCTTGAAAGAATTCTCTGCAACCCCCATACACCATCCAGACCTGTACTCATCGGAGGACCAGGTGCAACCGTGGATCCAAAGGAGATTTTACACCGCATCCCATCTAGATACCCCATAGCAGTTGTGCAAGGCGAAGGAGAGAGCATTTTCCAAAAATTGTTAGAAATACCTGTTGATACCTGGAATTCTCTTCCTGTCTGGACCAGAACTCACGACGGAAAGATCCAACATGGCATTTTCCAAACGCTCCAAAATCTGGAGAAGAGTCCTTTTATTTCCCTTGATGGAAGTCAGATGCGTCAGAAAGCAATTTCACTAATCGATGACCACCTCACCAATTTAGAAACAAGACTTACTGCACTGAAATCGATTTTTCATTCATATATTGAAACAAGACGCGGCTGTTTTTACAAATGTGAATTTTGCAGTGAACCCATGCTCTCCACAACAGGCGTACGCCGAATGTCTCCAGAACGTGCAGTGAATGAGTTTGACTACCTATATGAACACCACGGCATCGTCTTCTTCAATCTTGTCGACAATATTGCTTTTGATGATGTATCTTGGTGGGAATGTTTTTCCAGAGAACTCAAGAAAAGACCATATTCTCAATGGGTCAGGTTTGGAGGCTATGGCACCCCTAAATTTTTTTCACATCAATCTTGGAAGGAATTACTCCCATACCTATACGATGCAGGCCTTTGCTTTTTCACGATTGGTGTACAATCTGGCTCACCACGAATACTTCGTCATGTTATTCATAGACCACAAACAGATCCGCAAGATGCACTTAATATTACAGAGTATGCTACAACATTAGGCATCCAGGTAAAAGCAGACTTTATCATAGGGCACCCAACAGAAACATTAGATGATCTTCAGCAAACACTTACCTGCATTGAGAAATTATACAACGCAGGTGCTCAGATCTTTGTCAGGAGACTTACCATTGTACCTCATTCTGGCTATGACCTTAAACTACAAGAGCATACATACGAGCTCCCAGCATTGACTCATAAACATATCAACCTTGTAGAAAGGATTTTCTCCTATCATTGTAGAAAAGATAGGTTTGCTTCTCTCATGTCGCAACGAAACAATCCCCCTAACATTTACCTCATCGATCGCAAAAATCTGATCCAATGGCCACGAACAACCATGCCAATGCATGCAGTGAAACAGCATATGGCTGCATTACAAGATACAAACATACCTGAACTCTTGAAATATCGTTACACCAGACTGTACGAACTCACACTCGCAGAACGTTCAGAGGCTAGCAAACATGATAGAACACATCACCTCTAAATCCAGATTTCATGATATTGTCTGGTCAGAGTTAGAGGGAAGGATCACTCCACGCGAGATACGGAGACATGTCCAATTGGCCTGTGTTCTTGAACCTGTTGCTGAAAAAGAAGGTTGCACAACAAGATCAACAAACCTCAGCAAATATCAGAAACTGGAATACTTTCTAACAGCCGGGGTCAATATTGGCGATGCATTCGAAGATCTTGCACACAGAATATACAATAATGGATTTCCTTGCCAAACATATGACCTTTGCTATCGCGCACAAGCAGATTCTAAAAAAAATAGACGTGGTGGAAGGATAAACCAGGGAATAATCGAATTTCTCTTCCCACTTGTTATATCGCATGTATCATATCAACTCTCAAGCCCACATGACATAATACAAGCGGTTCCTGCTATCCTAAATAAAACAATGCCAGAGGATACATTATGGTTACAGAAGATGCAAAATCTGGCTTTTGAAATGAGTGGATATTCCCATAGAACATTTGCACCTCAAGAGGACACCAACATTTTATCATATTACAAAAGAAGACTAAAAGATTCAATTAAACCATCTGATACATACCACAACCATGAGATTGTTACCAACTACCCAACATTACGATTTATGATAGAACAATTATCCTGCTGTAGTACTGATTCGCTTTCACAATCAATGCAATATGTATATAACGAGGTTCACCGGAAAAAACCTGAAATGCCCCTAGGAATCATTGCTGACCTCACAGCCTGCCTTATCTATCTCAAACTAGGTTGTGAAAGAACATCCAAACTTGTCAGGTAAAATATCTCTAGAACTTCACACTCACTGGCTGCTCTGAACCAGCAACTGATTCAAAGAGCTGCTTTTCCCTAAACCCAAAAACAGAAGCCACAATACTGGATGGAATTGTACGAGTCTTGATATTATACGCAGTCACTGCTTCATTATAACGCTGCCTTGCAACAGTAATCCGATTCTCTGTACCCTCAAGCTGATCTTGTAAAGCAAGAAAATTCTGACTTGACTTAAGATCAGGATAATTCTCAGCAACTGCAATAAGACGTCCGAGTGCGCCATCAGACTGCTGCGCAATCTTCATCTTTTCATCAACAGAACCAGCAGACTGCCATTGTGAACGCAGATTTGCAACCTCAATAAAAACAGATTGCTCTTGCTTTACAATACCTTTAACAGCCTCAACAAGATTACATCCTGGATAAGAACTTGAAAAAAGATCTCGAATTCGCAAAGCGAACAGAAGCAGCATGGGAACACTATGAACATGGCGAGTTCAAGACCAGCACTGCTAAAGAATTTCTAAAAGATCTTGAGAAATGGTAGTTGAAAAAATAGTGAAGAATATTTATCACCATATGGCTTAACACGTATCTAAGGTATTAAGGTGATCCTTACGCAATTTCATAAGATTTTGTGGTGTGAGTTGTCCTCCATTCATTAATAGTGCAATGTGTTGTCCAGAGAGTGCGTGTGGCAAGATAACATAGTCTGTTTTGTGTTGATAAAGTTTTCGTGCATCTTCAATGCTTGATGCACAGGCTATTAGCATAGAGTGTGTTTTGCCTTTGCTGATATAGTTTGCAAGGTGGAGGTTTGATTCAAGGTGGGGTGATGTTGAGATGATAAGCTTTGCTTGTTCAAGCGCAAGGGTTTCAAAGATATGTGGATTTGAGATATCTGCTAGTTTGCAAGGGATGCCTTTTGTTAAGAGTCGTGAGATGATCTCTGGGTTGTGATCTATGATTAGATATGGTACACGATTTTTTTCAAGCATGTGTTGGATATGACTACCTGTACGGTCGCATCCTATAAGTATGACTTGGGGGTCACGGATGTGTGATATTGGCGTGTCTTGTTTTTGTTGGAGTTTTCGAAGAGTTGGTTCAAGAATTTTGATAATGGCTTGTTCTTTGTGTGCTGTGTAGGTTGAGGTGATAATAGAGATCATGGTTGCCAGGATTAGAAGAGAGGATAATGCAGGACTTATTGTTGCTGTAGCAACGCCTGCGCTTGCGATGATAAGGGAGAATTCTGAGATTTGCCCAAGCGGAAGTGCTGTTTGGATGGCAGTGCGTGCACTGTACATGTTAATAATTGTGAGAAATGTGATAAGCAGTGGTTTGATAAGTATGACAATAAATAGTATACTGAATAATAATCCTGGTGTTGCTAGTGCATCGTAAAGTGCAAATTCAATTCCAAGTGATACAAAAAAGATAGCTGCAAAAAAATCCCGCATAGGTTTTACTCGCAGCGAAACCTCGAGTGCACAGCTGTATGATGCAATCATGACACCTGCAAGAAATCCGCCTATTGCAGGTGAAAAATCAAGTGCAGTGGCAAGTGCAATCATAGAAAAGAGAATGCCTGTACCACAAAGCACAATGACTTCACCAGATCTTTTGGCAAGTTCAAAGATGCGCGGAACAAATATAGAACCGATTACATACACGCTAAGTAACAGCAGTACTAGTTTGAGCATAGGAAATATGCCAGATCCTGCAGAGAGTAATGGTATGATAAGGATGGCGATCATATCTTGGATAAGCATTATACCTATAGCAAGTTTGGCCTGGAGTGTGTCAATCCAATTTTTTTCTTCAAGTATTTTGACTACTACAACTGTTGAGGAGAGTGAGAGAAGTATGCCAAGAAGAAGTGACTCTACTGTGCTAATTCCAAAATACTGTCCTATAATGTATCCAAGTAGAGTGATAAGTATTACTTGGATAGTGGTGATGCTAATAATCCTTCTGCTGGTGTGATAGATTGTGCGTGGGTTAAGTTGTAAACCAATAACAAAAAGTAGGAGTGCCATACCAATGTCTGCAAAGAATCTTAGCGTTGGATTTGGGCTTAGCATACCTAGTCCTGATGGCCCAAGAAGCAGTCCTGCAAGAATATAGGCTGGGATAAGCGGCTGTTTGAATCTGGAGAGGAGAAGTGCTGCAACAGAACTAATCACAAGAATCAGTGCAAGATCAAACACTAAGACCATGATATTATTCCCCCACTGGCAAGTATTTATGCCTTGTTGTTGGAAAAGCATGCTGGTTCTATCCCAAAGCACACCTCGATTTCCAGACTTATAGAATTATATAGTTGACCTTCTAGTATAAGCTCATGGAGGTTAGTGAGATCAAGAAACTCTTTAAAGAGAAATTCGGTGTATTAGTAGTAAGCATAACAGATAGATCTCGAGGAGTTGATCAGAAAGTAAAGATTGTGCAAACTACAAATGGTTACATGGTTCTAAAGATTCCTTGTTCAGACAAAAGCAAGATAATAAAAGAAATAATAGGTACTGATCTGTGTCATAAGGTAGGAGTTCCTGCACCCCAAGTTATTCTAGCCCAAAACAAGTATCTAGTTGAGGAATATATTAAGGGAAAAAATCTTGATGAAATAAATTGTAAAAAACAGGTTTATGCAAATCTGTACAAACAACTAGGCCAGATTCTAAGAAAATTACATACAGTCAGGATGCAAGGTTTTGGACCTGTAGGAAGAAATGGAAAGGGTGAATTTAAGACAGAACGTGATTATATTCACTCTTGGTTTCCACGCGAATTAAAGAATCTAAAGAGAACAACATATTACTCTGCTCAACAGATTAAACAGATTAGTAGATTTTATAACGAGCATCGCAACTTGTTAGATAACTCAACGCCAGTATTGCTCCATAATGATATCCATGATCATAACATCATTGCAAAAGGAACCAGTATCTCTGGAATTATTGATTTTGGTGATTTATTAGCAGGAGCTACAATGGATGATTTCTCACTGATGTATATTGACCACTTTGGAACATACAAATTTGATAAACTGGTTGAAGGTTATGGCCACGTGCGTATAAAGGAAATCGAATTTTACGTATTTTTGAGACTCACATGGCTTATTGCAAGTTCGCTAATGAGGAAAAAAATGTGTAAGGAAACATCAAGCAAATTACCAAACAGGATCAAACGATACAACGAGCTTGTAGGACTCTAGATTGTACTACACAAAACAATTGTTTTAGAGTAATGAAATGAAAAAATGGGAGCGCCCCTTTTTAATCCACAGGTGAGGTGTCTAGTAATCCTAGTGTATGATTTCTCAAATGGGTTCATACCCAGATGCTCTGCATCGGATATATTTACCTATTTGAGATTAAAAAATACCCCTGGGCTCTGCCCAGGTTGGGATTTTTTATTATTTTGTATGGTACGATATTTAGCTGTCCTTTCTTCACTTTAACTCATTTAC
>CAZQZJ010000010.1:0-33533 GCA_964597775.1 uncultured Methanosarcinales archaeon | reverse complement strand
GTGTTGAGCGAGCGCTAGCGAGCGATCACCGGTGGTTCTTGACAAATTTTGGTTTTAAGATTGAATCTTGACATAAGCCAATAGTTACAGACATGTAGAACATTTTAGCATATTATTTCTCTGGATTCATCGTTCTCTTCTCAAAAAGTCTCCTCGATCAAGAATATTTTCAATAAATACCTTATTTCTGTGTACTACTCTTCCATAGCCTAGGCATTCTTTTCGAGTGTTTAATACAATCACAAGTTCTCCTGGTTTTGAGTGACATTCGAGCACTCCTTCTTTAAACACGTCTCTGCCACAGATAAAGAGCCATTCTGCTTTTTCATTAACAATTGCTTTGTGCTTTGTTGATATAGCTATCATGTCAAGGAATACAAAACTTGGGACAAATATTCTTTTTTTGATCATACCTAATGGAAGTCCTATAGCAAAAAGATCTTGTTTGATTTTTTCTGATATTACACATTGTGGTTCTTGTGCAAAAAAGTAGTGTGCTGAGATCTTTTTGATGTTCGCTATACTAAAAGATAATGTGACGTCAAATGCTTTGACAAAGGTTTGAAGCAGGTTCATGTTCGTGTGAGTTTGGCAATGAAAAATCCTTGAGTGTTGGTGTTCCATGGCCAGAGCCTTGTGCATTTCTTGATATCTTGATGTAGTGGTTTTTCAAATGGACTGGTGAGTCCTGGATCTCCAATTTCAATTCCAGTGTCAAGGAGTCTGAGTTGCGTATCCTTATTTAGTATATAATCAATAATCATCTCATTTTCTTCTGGTTCAAGTGAACAGGTTGAGTAAACAAGGGTTCCTCCTGGCGCAAGGATTTTAGCTGCTGCTTTGATTAATTCTTTTTGCAGTCTTGCCCTACTTCGAATATCATTTAGTGCTCTTTTCTCAAACCAAGTGTTGTCTCCTACAAAGTTTCCTGTGCATGGAGCATCGAGCAATATTTTGTTAAAGATCATGCCAAAGTCTGTTGCAAAGCGTGCGTCCTTTTTGTAGATAATAATGTTTCCTGCACTAGTGCGCTCAAGATTATTTTTAAGGCTATAAAGTCGAAAGGATTTGTCAAGTGCAAGAATGGTTCCTGTGTTTTGCATCCATTGACTAATTTGTGTTGTTTTGCCACCTGGTGCAGCACACATATCAAGCACTAATTCTCCTGACTGTGGATCAAGTACTTGTACTGGGAGCTGCGCAGCAGCTTCTTGCGTATAATAATATCCCATCAAATATTCTGTAGTTGATCCAATAGATTGTTTTCCTAATCTGACATCATATCCATATCGTAACCACGGGATTTTTGAGACTGCAAACCCTTTTGCAGTTAGTCTTGATATCAAGGCATTTGGCAGAATTTTTAAAGTGTTAACCCGAATAGTTGGATGCAAAACTATATCTCGCGGTGTTTGGCCAAGTTGTTTGTACCTATCAAAGAATTCCTGTTTAGACATTGATCCTCCTTGGTTGTGGTCCATTAGGCAGGTCTTCTATATACCATCCTTCTTCTTTAAGTTTTTCACGAGCAGCATCAGCTGTTTTCCAATCCTTGTGTTTGCGTGCTGTTTCTCGCTTATTCACTAAAATCCAAATGTAATCAGGTACAGAATATGTAGAAAAGGTAATAACATCTAATACACCATTAATCTTTTTCATAGTTTTTTTTATTTTTTCTGCATCTTGTGAAGAAAGCTTAGAATGAATAATATTAATTCGTGTCATAAATTCGTGGATAATTGCAAGTGCTTCAGAAATAGACAGATCATTATCCATTGCCTTTTCAAAGTTGGTGAGGCATGTTTTGATAAGTCTTGGAATCCTAGGATTGTTTTCACTTGCTTTACAATTGTCTAAATGCATAACAAATTCATCTAATGCCTTGACTGCTGCTTCTGCTGCATGCAACGCTTCAAAATTAAGATTAAGTTTTTGACGATAATGTGTTGCTAAGAGCAGATACCTGATACCATTTGGCTTGAATCCTTTGTTAAGAAGATCACGAAGAGTATAAAAATTTCCTAGAGATTTGGACATCTTTTTGCCATCAACAAGCAGGTGTTCTGTATGAATCCAGTATTTGGCAAATTCTTTTTTCGTGATTGGTTCTAGCTGTGCTATCTCATTTTGGTGATGTGGAAAAATGAGGTCTACTCCACCCATGTGAATGTCGATCTGGTTTCCTAAGAGTTGTTGCGCCATGACTGAGCATTCAATATGCCAGCCTGGCCTACCTTTTCCAAAGGGAGCATTCCAAAAAATATTACCATCATCTTTTGTCCAGAATTTCCAGAGTGCAAAATCTTGAGCATTTGCTTTGTCATATTCATCTGCTGCGATACGTCCTGATGCTCCACTTTTGAGTTCTTCGATATTGATATTTGCTAGTTTTCCATAATCTTTAAATGATGTGACCTGAAAATAGACACCTTCATCTGCAGTGTAGGCTACACGTGCATCAATAAGTTTTTGGATAAGATGAATCATGTCTTGAATATATTCTGTTGCTTTAGGTGTATGATCTGCTGGAATGATATTAAGTGTATTAAGATCTTGAATAAATAGATCTGTGTAGTGTTTTGTAAATGCTTGTAATGTAAGTTCTTGTTTTTGGCAGTCACGGATGATTTTATCATCAATGTCAGTAATATTCATAACATGCTTGACTTTGTATCCTTTAAATTGAAGGTATCGCTTTAGAAGATCGTAACAAACAAAGGCTCTAAAGTTGCCAATATGGGCAATATTATAAACTGTTGGACCGCATGTGTAAAATGCGATCTTTTTGTCATGCAGTGGTGTGAAAAGTTGTATCTTACGTTTGAGTGTATTAAAGAGTTTTAGCGCCATCATTGCTATAGAAAACAGTTGGTATAAAAAGATTGTTTAAATAACATACTCCCAAAATAAATCTAGCTAAATCTGGAGTTTCTCACAGAAAAGGATTTGACAATCTTTAGGTAAATTTTCTTGCTTTCTCGATATAGGCTTTACATAGATTATCATTCGGTTCCTCCAGCTTAATGCCTCGTTTTTGTTTCCAGTACCAAGAAACACGGCTTTTTGAATCTTTATCCTCTAATTTCATGGAAATACCTCCATAATACATTAATGAGAGTGTCTGGGTTTTGTAAAAGGTAGTTATATCTGAGAATTTCCATAATTAAAGCATCTTTTTTTCGTAATCCAGTTTCAAAATTTGGAATAGTCGTCATTTTAAGATTAACAGTTTTACCATACATTTTTCCAATAGTTTTTATTTTGGTGATTTCGGCTTCTTTCAGATCTTCCAAATAAAAGAGGTCTACATCGCTATCTTCTTTGAATGTACTTTTCGCATAAGAACCAAAGAGGATCAATGTTCCAGGTAGATTAAGTTTAGAAATTTCTGTAGTTATTTTTTAGTCCTGTACTTAATCCATAATCTTTTGAAAAAAGGCAAGGACAAAGTAGATAGAACAAAACCAGCTGTTGGCACAATAGAATTAATGAATGGTTTTGGCAATTGAGCAACAAAGAAAAATAACACTATTGTTAAATAAGTTAAAACTGCGATAATTATTTTTCTTGACAAACTTGTTTCCCAAGTTTTGTCTAATTCAACATTCTTATTTCTTTGCTCAATTGCATTAATCCTTTTTTCAACATCATTCATAATGAATAAGATTATTGGTTAAAGTTCATAAATGTTTCTGCTTAGTGGCTAAAAAATAATTGAATATAACATCGGAATTTAACGAAGTTTATTTTTCAGAGATGAAACAAGCCCTCGATTTTCTCTCTGAGCGAATGAAATGAGCGATTGGCTGAGAAAATCAGAGCTGGCGAAGTTTCCTCGAAAAATCAATTTGGGCTGAGAGGGTGCAACCCTCGAACCTGTTAATGCCTGTTATGTGCCAAGAACGGAACGAAGTGGAGTGAGAATGGAATGTGGTTCGGAACGAAGCGGAGAAGTTAATTTCCTTTGCCGTTACATTTCACCATTCCATTCTTTATAGAATTCATCAAGAAACTGTTCCATAAATTTATGTCTATGTTCAGCTATAGATTTTCCAGTATTAGTATTCATTCTATCTTTGAGTAAAAGAAGTTTTTCATAGAAATGATTGAGTGTTGTAGCATTGCTGTTTTTATATTCTTCTTTAGTCATATTAAGGTTTGGCTTAATTTCAGGATTGTAAATTTCTCTTCCTTTATGACCGCCATAATTGAAAGTCCTCGCAACTCCTATTGCACCAACAGCATCTAATCTATCTGCATCTTGAATTACATCAAGTTCGGGTGATTTGAATTTTTGAGTGTATTTACCACCTTTAAAAGAAATATTTGAAATAATATTTTCTACATGAATAATTATATCTTCTTGAATATTTAATGAACTCAAAAATTCTCTTGCTTTGCGAGGACCGATTTCTTCATCTCCATCATGAAATTTAGAATCCACTATATCATGAAGCAATGCTCCAAGTTCAACAATAAACATATCAACTTTTTCTTTTTGAGCAATATGTATAGATAATTTCCAAACACGATAAATGTGCCACCAATCATGACCACCTTCAGCATCAGACAAAACTTCTTTTACGAAATCTATGGTTTTTTGAATTACAGTTTCTTGATTCATATCTATAATAAATTTATGGAATTATATAAAGTTAGAGATAAGCAAAGGAAATTAATTGCACATAACATCGGCATTAACAGAAGTTTTGCGACGAAGGAGCAAAATTTGGGAAACCGAAGTGCAACGAGGTTTCCGCATAAGCCTTCAGCCTGTCACACAATTCGAAATTCAATTTAGTCAGCATGCTGTTTTGTATGTTGACACGGCATATTTTTTCAAAAGAGCACATAAAACCCACTTCTCACAATTCAACATCAGCAAAAAAGTGAATTGTGGGACAGCTTCTCCTGTTAAACTCTTTGACCCTACAACGTGGGGTCAAACTTCGTCAGAAGAGTAATTTTTTGGGTTAATTTCTATCTAATGAGCGACAGTGATACATCAGGAACAACAATCAAGGTGAGAAAACCATTTCAAGAGCAAAACATTTATATACTAATTAGTGAACATTTGTTCATATAAAGGTGAACATATGTATATCAGTAAATCTACAGCTAAGATATTGGAGTTTTTTGTAGGTCATATAACGGAATCATTTACTTTAAGAGAAGTTGCAAGAAGGCTGAAAATGCATGTATCTCTAACTCACAGAGCAATACAGCCACTAATAAATTCCAAGATTATTGAACAAGACAAGCATAAGAATTTATTATTAAATTATAAGAACCATCATGAAACTCTTGCTTTTGCCGAATATTTAAGAAGAGATGATTTTCTTAAGCAATACAAAGATATTAAATTATTCACAGAGGAAATAATTAATAAGATAAAAGAAGACAATTTCATATTGCTTATTTTTGGCTCAGCTGTAGAATCAAGTAAACCAAGAGATGTTGATATATTGTTAATTGTAGATAAAACAGATAAGATTGAATTTCATGAAAAATTCCTTCACAACATAGCATCAAACTATAATCTACCATTTGAGGAAAGAGTTATTGGATTTGAAAGTGTTTATGAAATGCTTTCTAAAAGAGATGAAAAAAATGTTGTTAATGAAATTTTGAATAAGCATATCATTTTATATGGGGCAGAATTATTTTATAGACTAATAGAACGGGGGAGATAATAATGTGATTGATGAAAAGAAGTTAAAAGAGGCTGAAAGCAGAGTAAAACAATTAATCAGTGAAGGGGTCATCAAATCAAAAGAAAAACCTGAGCACGTTGATTTTTTCATCAAGAATACTGATGATTCGATTGATTCTGCAAAAGCATTATTCGAGTTATCCACCAATCCTCAAAAACAGGAATCTCTAGGTTTTACCCGTTTCAATGGTTTGCTTTGGGTTGTTAATGCAAGTTATTACAGCATGTTTTACATGGCAAGAGCACTTCTTGAAAATTCTGGAATTAAGATAAAAGCAGACCTATCAATTCATGCAGTAACATTTGATGCTGTTATCTACTATTTTTACCTTACTGGTAAATTGCAGAAGGAATTTTTAGAAGATTTTATTGAAGCAAAAGAAGATGCTGCTGAAATTCTTGGAAAGCAAAAAGCAGATGAGTTAATGGAAGAATATTTCTTTGAGAAAAAGAAAAGAGGCACATTCACTTATGATATGGGTACAGTGCTTGTTCAATCAAAAGCGAAAACTTCTCTTGAAAGAGCGCAAAGGTTCAGGAGAGAATTAAAGAAAATTATTGACAAAAGCAGGAAGTAAATATGGAGTAATTAAGGTTTTCTCACCCTTCCGATTCGTTCGCTTAGCCCAGAAAATTATTGGATTTAACTTATGCGATTAAGCGTAGTTTTATTACGTTTAATAATAGGATTTACTATAAAATGTGAGGTTTTATCTGTTTGTGGTTTTCCAATCCACTGATGAACAAATTGGCTATAAACAAATCATGGATAGATTAGCCATACGATTTTACAAAAAAAGGGGACGCCACTTTTGAACACCTGTTCTACTTCAAATTTACTTGGATGCTGATTTTGCTACAAATAATCCGTGATCTTTTTGAAATGGATCTAATTCTCGATAGTCAACAATAGTCATGTGTTTCTCAAGTTGGGAACGGATTTGTTGGAGCACTACTCTGGGCTGTTTTGAAACATCAATAGAGCGTGCTTTGATTGCAACAACGCCAAAACCACCTGGTTTAAGGAATGTTCGCACATTTTTTAAGAATATCTCTAGTTGGTCACGTTGTGCAACATCTTGGAATAACCAATCAACCTGACATGCTGATTCTGCAATAATCTCTGGATGATGTGCATCTGCAAGGATTGGGACAAGATTACTGCGCTTCTGCGCAAGAAAAACAAGTTCACGTAATACTCTAGGAGCAATATCTACTGCAAAAACAAGGCCTTTATCACCTACAATATCAGATACATAGGAAACTGTTGTACCAGTTGCACAACCAAGGTAGAGTACAACATCACGCGGTTTAAGCCCTAATTGGGATAATCCTTTAATAATAGCTGCTGATATTTTAGAAGAACTCGGATCCCATTCCCGATATTCAACATTGTTCTGATTGCGTAGGGTTTCTCCACAAACTGATATTCCTGGAGTAAGGTTTTTTGTAAACAAAATTCTTTTTTTCCCTTTTTGTTCTTCAAAGATTCCTTGCAGTCTTGATTCTTGGATCATGTTTGTTTCTCAACTCCTGTTAGTTTCGATGAATTAAAATAACTAAGAATCTGCGCAGCAGAGCGCGCATCCTTACTTGTATATCCAGCAATAACTAATGCATAGGTGTTCTCACCTGTTTTGTAGAGACGAATAATCCCTGATGTTGGTTTAAAACCATCATGACAGTCAGGATTTGTTGGTGGTAGAAGCAGTTCGCGTGTAAATCTGTTTTCGCAGTTATTACCTATAAGGATAACATTTTTGTTTTTGATAGTATCTAGCTGGGTGTCAAGTAATGCTTGTGTTGAGTAACCTTTACCAGCTTGTTTAAACACCAATGGTCTGATAATATCAATACCTGCTATAACAAGTTCTGCTGACCCATTTGATCCAATAATGATCTGAGTATTAAAGTTTGGATAGTTGACAAATGGATATGGATATGATGCTAAAGTGATGTTAGACAGGTTTGGACAATCAATAAGACAGGTGTCTTCAGCAGATTCACAGAGCGTGTTTCCACAGCATGGAATGATCTGTTTGTGTGTGCAGCCCTGCAAGGTTGTATTATATATATCAATAGTGCATGCATTATTATCAGCGCAGTTTGGGCAATCTATAGTACATATTTTTTCTTCACCAGTTTCGCAAAGATTATTTCCACAGATATGTTCTACTTTGGTAAGAATACATTCATTATTGTGGCATGTGTACTGCGTGAGATTTGATGCAAAGCCTTGACATCTGCCACAATCTTGCGGACATGAACACTTGTTTTCTGCTTTACTACATACAGAGTCTCCGCACAAAGATGTAGGAGATTTATATATAAGAGGTGTATCTATAGGGGGTGTATCGATCTTGGTTTGTACATTGGTTTGATATGATACATTGTTTTTTTCCATGTTGTTAATCTGTGTTGTTGGCTTTGTTGGCACCTCTTTTTCGTCAATATCCTGACATGCAGTGAGGATGAGAAGAAAGACACATAATAAAAGTGATGATTTCATTCTCGCACCTTGGCTTCAACTTCTTTTCTAAGCTGATCACCGCAGTATTTGCCTTGGAAGTAATCTACTCTTGCTGCAATAGCGATTTTGTCAGCTAAAATACGCGCAACTCTTCCTTTTTGTTTTGCATTAGCAACAAGTGGATGTTGAATAATAAGCCCGTGTTTAGGTGAGCGTGCGCCTGTGCGGATATGCCTAAACAAAGCCTTTTCTGCGCCTAAGAGTTGAATAGTTGATGCAGGAAGTAGGGCAAGCCTGCGTAATGAACCTGAATGACTAATAAGCTTTGCTCCAATACGATGTCCTGTTAATGCTGTTATATTTGGAACAATTTCTTGCATAATTCTTTCAAGCGACTTGTCTTGTTTTTCTTGATATGCATACATGGTGTCTAATAATGTAGCAAAGGAATGGATTGTGACAAGATCTTGCGGCAGAAGATCTATACCCATGGAGTTTGTTATATGATGTGTTTGAAGATAGGTATCTTTTGGTTGAGTAAGGAATGATTGAATCAGTTCGTGATGATTACGAATTAAGTGTTCTTGTTCAGGCGAATAATATGCAAACCACTCCCTAAATCGTTTGGATAATGTATTAAGCGCCTTGTCTAATTCTTCAAGATGAGAACTTAGTTGTATAATAAGCTGGTCGCGTGATGTTGCATGTTTAATTGATTGTATTGCTTGAGCAATTCCTTGCTTATGAAATTCTGAGAAGAGGTTCTCATTCTTAAACTGTGATAAAAGTTTTGACAGAAGATTAACAGGAAGAGGTTCACTTTCACCATGAGGTTCCTTTACCTCTTTTTGGTTCTCATCAATGATACAGGTTCTAGTAAGATGTTTAAATTGATATATCTTCATATAAAGGAATAGATACAGGTTCTTTTTAAAGGTTCATAGAATTAACTTCCTAGTCCGATAAGTGTAACACCAAAGATAATAAGTCCAACACCTATCCATTTTCTTCTTGACATCCTTTCTCCTAATAATCGTGCTGAAAACAAACTGACCCAGATATAGATGGTCCCAACAAGTGGGTAAAGCAAAGAGAGATCACCACCATTTAATGCAGGAATAAATAAAAGGGTTGCAAGGCCGTATGCTCCAATGCCAATATACAGATCTGGATTTGTGAATGTTTGAAATGATAATGAGAATTGTTTTGATGCTTTTTTAAAATAGATCGGTCCAATAGCACCAATGATTTGTGAGAGCAGAACTGCACCAATACGCCATGCTTCAGTCATTTGTTTCACCCCTATCTTGTTGAGGTTTTGTTGTTCCTATAAGTACAACACCTGCAATAAGCACGATTACACCGAGAATTTTTAATAAGGTTAGTGATGAACCATACAAGTAATGTGAACTAATAACCACCCATAAGTATGATGTTGCAATAATAGGAAAAAGTACAGTGACATCACCACCTTTTAATGCAATAATAAGCAGCACTGCACCAATAGCATAAGCAGCCATTCCTGCAAAAACAAATGGATTAAGGAATAAACTTGTAAAAGCATGCACAATACCTTCTTTAAGCAACTCGTTTAATGGAACTCCTACTTGATCTACACCATATTTGTATAATAATTGTGCAGATGTTGTGATAATAGTAATAAAGATCACTAATCCAATTGCCCAAGGCTTGGTTTCCATTAAAAAAAGAAGACAAGCTTTCTTTTTAAGACTGTTCTTTTAATAAAATATGTAGTATTGCTCCAAATGCTGGTCTTGTGATAAAGACACCTAATGTTAGCCCTGCAATAGTAGTGAGGGCAAAGCCTTTGAGAAGCCCTGCACCTGCAAAGTAGAGCACAATCATTGATGTTGCTGTTGTAAAGAATGCAGAAAGAATAATAAACATGGCATTTTTAAAGCGTTGCTTCCAATCAACAATCTGTGTTCCAGATTTGCGCAGTGTTTCATCAGCAATAACAATCTGGTGATCCACGCCAGTACCTATTGCAATAATAATACCAGCAATAGCTGCAAGATCAAGATTCCACCCAACTAATGCAGCAAACCCTAACACAAGAACTACTTCTGTTGCGCAAGTGATCATAATAGGGATTGATACAACTAACATCCTATACCGTATTAAGATGACTAAACCAACAGCAAGGAGCGAAAGCAGACCTACAAGCAAAGCACGATCCAAAAATGCCTCACCAAGCATAGGAGAAACTGTTTCTAAATCAACAATATTAAGCTTTACTGGCAATGAACCTGTTATAAGTACAGTCTGCAATTTTTTCATGTTGACTAACGAATTATCAATTGCACTTTGCCTACTAGAACCTATTCCAGAACCTGAAATTGAGATATCTGTCACTGGCCTGCCACGCAAATCTGCAGCAATACTAAGCCTATCAACTTCTTTATCATCTAAAAATAAGACAATTTGTTCACTTAAGTAGCTACTTTCTCCTTGTGTACCTGGTACAATGCGAAGTGATTTTGTGGCTTCTGATTGGCGCTCTGCAGCCTGCGGAGAGAGTGCAATTGCAAATGTGAATCTGCATGCATATCCACCAGATGCAGCACTGCAACCTCCTTGACGTGCATCAATTCCTGAGCAGTCAGCAGTGCGACATACGTATTTGATATCTTGTCCTCCGCGAAAAACTGTTGTGTTTCCAATCTTTGCTTCGAACTTGCCTTGTTTTGAAAGCAATTCCCTAACATCTTCCTCAGTTGCTCCAGCGATTTCCACAATAATAAATTGATCACCAGTAAGGTCTATTGCTGATCTAACAATAACATCTGAGAGCCCAAATACATTAAGTCGTTGTTTAAGATTTTCAATAAGCGTATCCATATCTTGTGCACCTATCTTTTCTTGAGGTTGCAATAAGACACGGGTACCTCCTTGCAGATCTAAACCTTTTCTTAGGTTACTTGTTGGTGCATTATAGACATTAAGACCAAGTGGTTCAAGTTCATTGCGTAATTCAGAGACTTCAAGTAGTTCTTCAACTGTTTTGTTGATAGTCTTATTAGTAAATGTATTGTTTGATCTGATTGGTATAACAACCTCTTTAGTTACATTCACAGTTCTATTCACAAGATATGACGCGAATCGCGTTTTTATGTCTCGAATCCCCTGATTTGTCTCAATAAGAACAGTCTGATTTGGCAAGATTCCAAGAAGCGCTTTTTCATAATCAACAACAGAGGTGATTTGTGTTGAGTCAATTTGTAAGATTCGCTCACGTGACATTGGAGAACTTGTTGGCTTTGGTGAAACAAATCCTGCGTCTGATGCTGATGAATTTGTGATAACACTACGAATCGCAACACCTTCTCTCCAAGGAATAGGATAGATAGCAACAAGAGCGAGTAATACAGTAGTGAGCATAAAAACAACACGCCAATTCTTACCCATAAGTTTTATTTTTTCAGTAAGCACCATGTTACACAATCCCTTTTTTATCTGCATACCATTTGAGTAGCGCTACATTCTGAATCCATGTCATAATCATATCTACCAGAAGCCCGATGAGAATGATAAGCATAATTTGTTGGATTGTTTCTGAATGAAATAAGAGAAGAGATACTATAACTGCACTAAGAGTACAGGTAAGCATAGTCATTCCAGTTGTGATTGACATGTAAATACGATCCCAGAGAGGCGGGTGGCGTTTTCGAATCACATTAGTTGTAAGGAGAATATCAGTATCAACTGAATAACCAATAAGCATTAGAAACCCTGCAATTCCTGCAGATGAGAGTTTCATTCCAAGGATATTAAATATGGCAAGCGTGACAATGATATCAGAAAATGCAGCTAAAATAACTGCAGCACTAGGTGCTAAAGTACGAAAGGTTAGCAGCACAACTAAAGCCATTAACACAAATGAGAGCAGCATAGCCCAAATCAGCTGAATGAAAAATGATGAACCTAGTGAAGATCCTATTTCGCGAGCTGCATAATCCCGAGGATCTAATGTTCCTGTCTGCGATTCAACTGTTTTAAGCAGAGTTGTTACTTGAACATCTGCTGCCTCAATAATTACACCTTTTTCATTGTTAATAGACCGTACCTCAACGTTTGGAAGTTGTGATGTAAGGTAAGATTGCAGTGCTTCAATATTAACTACTTTGTTTGGTATAGTAATAGTTGAACCACCTTTGAGTGAAACTCCTCGCTGGACAAAATCACCTGTAGTGGCTACTTGGTAGCTAATCTGAAAAATAGCAAGGAGTAACATCAACATTGGAATAAACAAGAGATAGTTGAGATTAGTTTCATAGAAATGCTTGTACCATGGTTTTGGTTCCTGTTCTTGGCTCATGTGCTGAGCAAATTTAGGTGTATTTTTAAAGGTTTACTTCCATAACCTAAATTTCTGCTCTTTATGTTTGATTGCAGCTTGAATTAGCCCTAAAAAGAGTGGTGATGGCCTTTCTAGCCTACTGGTAAGTTCAGGATGAAACTGGGTTCCAATAAAATAAGGATGGTTTGGGATTTCGCATAATTGCATAATAGGCTGGTTAGGTGCTTTACCAGAAAAAACAAATCCTTTTGATTCAAGAGATTCGATATATTTAGGATTAACTTCATACCTATGCCTGAAACGTTCGCGAATAGATGAAACACCATAAAGTAAACCAGTGCGAGTTTGTTTTTTTAAATCAATGTTTTGACCACCTAATCGCATGGTTCCTCCTTTCCATGCAATTGCTCGTTGTTCTGGAAGAATATCAATAACTGGATGATTTGTTGCAGGATTTACTTCTGTTGAATGCGCACCTTGCAAATCACAAACATGACGTGCATATTCAATAGTTGCAAGTTGCATACCATAACAAATACCAAGAAAAGGTATAAGGTTTTCACGCACATATTTGATTACACTAATCTTTCCTTCAACACCACGACTGCCAAAACCGCCTGGTACAATAACTGCATCACAACCCTTAAGCGTATCTTTGATAAGCATGTTTTGATTTTCGATATTTGTGGTCTCAATCCATTTAAGATGAACTTTTGTATTATGATGCGCACCTGCATGAAAAAGCGCTTCTTGAATAGAAAGATAAGAATCTGCAAGCTCAGTATATTTACCAAACACAGCAACACTCACTGATTTCTTTGCATTTTTAACTGATTCTACAAGACCCTGCCATGTTCTAAGATTAAAAGGAATCCTAAGATCTAATTCTGTGCTAAGAACCTTGCGCATGCCTTCCTCATCAAGAATAAGAGGAATTTCATATACTGAAGATACATTTGGATCTGAGAATATGTTTGATTTTGGGACATTACACAAAAATCCTATTTTCTCTTTTGTTTTATCAGAAAGACGCTCTTTTGAACGACCAATAAGGATTCGTGGAATAAGTCCACGTTCTCTAAGAAAGAGTAATGACTGCTGAAGCGGTTTTGTTTTTTGCTGCCCTTGCTCATCAAGCACAGGGATTAGCCCCATGTGCACAAATAAGATATCATGCAGATCTACTTGTGCAGCAAGTTCTCGCGCAGCTTCCAAAAACCAGAGATTTTCTAAATCACCTACTGTTCCACCAATCTCAATAAGCATAATATCAGCCTTTTCTGTTGCTGCAATAGATTTCCAACGTTCCCTAATCTCTCCAGTAACATGAGGAATAACTTGTACAGTTTTTCCTAAAAACTCACCTTTTCTTTCTTTTTCAACAAGGGAAGTGAATATTTTGCCTGATGTCAGATTCCATTCAAACTTACAGTTGTGATTTAGGAATCGTTCATAATGGCCAAAGTCTAAATCTACTTCACCGCCATCATCAAGCACAAAAACTTCACCATGTTCTACTGGATTCATTGTTCCAGGATCTACATTTAAGTATCCATCACATTTTACAGGCACAACATTATATTTTGGTGTTAAGAGCCTGCCAATAGATGCAGCAATAATACCTTTACCTAAACCTGAAAGAACACCGCCTGTGATAATAACATATTTTGTGCGCATACACTAATATATTCTAGGTATTATATATACATTGTTTCGTCACCAGAAAGGAGGGATTGGTTTAAAACAGATTAATTACACTTGCAAAAAACCGAAATCCATCAAAACCTGGGATTGGCAACATATTAAAAATAAAAAGAAATCCATTAATTTTCTTAGTAAGAATAAGCCTGTGATAGGTTGCTACTTTTATTTTAGATTTGTAGGTTAATGTAACAAGGCAAAAAAGCCACAAGAGTCCATTCATACCAGGGCCTGCAAAAGAGGTAAGTGCAGATGTTATAAGATTGCCACTGCTAATCTCAACAAATCCTGGCACAAAGAATACAAATGGCGAATTCAAAAATTTGAGCAACACTCCAATAAATAGTCCACCATAGCTTGCATGAAATACTGCTTCTAAACCAAAGGCTAGCCCAACAAGCTTATGAGCAAATTCATGAAGTACAATAGCAGGGGCAGTAACAAGTACAGACTCCCATAGTAATGATTTATTAAAAGAGGAATAATGCAGAAGTGGATCATAGTCACGAGACGGTGTTTTGAATGCATCTTTAAAAATAAAACCAACTGCAAAGGTCATGATAACCAAATCGATGATTTCATTAACTGAGATAATAGCCATAGAATCAGACTGGAGATCTTCTTAATTAAGGTTATTCTTTTTAAGCAAACCATTGTTTATGCTTAATATGGAGATATCATATGGAGCAAGAATCATAATACTTGCGTTAATTGTTATTGCAACGTTTTCTGCACGAGTACATTTTGCTTATAAAAACCCTGATTTTGTAGATGAATATTCCTATTTTTATGCAAGACAAGCCGAGAACTTCCACCAATATGGCACATTGCTTCTTGATGATTCTATAACTAAAGATAAAGAATTTATGTATTTTCCCCCTGCATTTGTTTATATAATCTCAGCGCTCTCCTATCTATTCTCTCTAGAAATTATTGGGAAGATTATCCTTAACGCTGTTGCTGTAAGCAGTGTAATCCTTATTTATCTTATTAGTGAACACATTACCCACCATAATATTGTTAGCCTTACTGCAGCTGCTATTGGGGGATTTGTACCTAGTTATTTTGCATTAACCTTTGGATCGCTTTCACCATATTCAATAGTGGTTCCACTTATTCTTGTTATTTGGTACACCTTTCTTAATCTATCTTCTCAATATTCAATTCCTATTTACCTAACTGCAATTATCCTGCTTGGGTTTCTTCATCCAAGTATTATTATTGTTGCACTCACTCTTGTTATCTACATTATTCTTATGAGACTTGAACAGATACAGATCCCAAATGAAGAAGTTGAAATTACACTTTTTACACTTTTTTTTGTATTATGGAGCCAGTTTTTGTTGTATAAGCAAGCACTCCTACTTCATGGTATTAGCACAATTTGGCAAAATATTCCTCCACAACTACTCCAAACCTATTTTAGTGAATTTACTATTATTGATGCACTTATCGCAGTTGGAACATTTCCACTTGCATTTGGTATGTTTACTATTATCAAATATCTTCACAATATCAAGAATGCTCCTATTAATCTCATAATTGCATTTGGCTTGTCAGCAGGATTACTAACCTATTACCGTCTTCTTGAACCAATTATTGGATTTGCGCTCCTAGGCATCTCCTTTGTATTATTGTTTGCGCCAGCATTCAAACTAACTCTTACTTATATACCACAAACAAAAGCAGCGCCGTATTATATCCCAGTAACTATTCTTCTTATTCTCACCATTCTTATTTTTGCAATTATACCAGCATATAATTATGCACAAAAAACAATTAACACAAGCATAGTGACAGACGACCTTCCATCTCTTATCTGGATGCGATATAATATCCCCCCAGATGCAGTTATAGCTAGCACTCCAAAAGAAGGAAATCTTATTAGATCAATTAGCCGCAAACAAACAATTCTTGATACCAACTTTTTATTGCTCACTAATGCAAAGGAACGTTATAATGATCTTGTAACAATCTTTACCTCTCCTGTATCGACAACTGCCATTGCGACAATGGAAAAATTAGGTAGCAATTATGTTTTTGTAAGCAACACTGCGCGAAATCACTTCCGTATTACTGAACCACCATTTAGTACATCTCCTTGTTTTAAAACAACAACTATTGGAACAACAACAGTATACCAAAGAATATGCAACGTTCACACAAACTAACCTGGAAAGCGTATGTCTTGATAGGATGTATAGCATTAATGCTTATGGCAGTTCCTATAATCCTACGATTTGTAAATCATGCGCCTCTTCTTATTAGTGATGAGCCATATCTTCACTTACGCGCAGCTAATCACATTACACAGTATGGTATCACAAGAATACCAGGTATGGCTGTTGATAAAGTATCATTTCCTCCTTCACCATATGATCTTCTCCTCTCAATTATGATCAAACCATTAGGAGAAGGAATATCATCCTTAATATTACCAATGATACTTGGTATCATATCAGCAGTGTTGTTGTGTTATATGACCCATAAGGCTAAGATGCCAAGGATGATGGTAATGCTTACTACACTTTTATTTATCTCAACACCTATCTTTGTTTATACAAGTATAGTCTCTGATGATGGCGCATTACTTATGATGCTCCAACTTCTCTTCTTTACACTATACCCACAAAAAAAGATATGGTCATTTGCAACATCAATACTTCTTTCTGCAGGCATCACACTTTTTGGATTTGCCCATCTTATCATTGACATAGCATATGCTATCATAGTTTCTGTTATGCTGGATAAAAGTGCTAAAAGATTTGTTGTTTATCTTTTCTCAAATCTTTTTATACTTGGATTAGTACTTCCACTAATTAATTATGAACCAACACAACTACTTATAAGCACAAAACCAAACGCCCATCTTATCACAGATTTCGGATCTCCTGTTGGCGTAAGTATTTTCTTGTTTGTTCTTGGAATCATCGGAGCATTTATCATTGCTCGTCATCAATTAATATTATTTTGCACAGGAAGTATAGTTTGTATAACAGCACTGTTTTCTCCTATTTTCTATTTGTATGCTACCTTGATTCTTTCATTCTTTGCAGCTTACGCAATTCTTTTTATCATGACAAGAATATGGGTGCTTGCTCTTGTGCAAAGATTCACCCTTCTCCTAATTGTATGCGGAATTCTTTTTTCATTTGTCTCATATAGTACAAATCTCGCTGCATCTCCTCCAGATCAACCTATGATCAATGCTCTTCTTGCTCTTTCACTATACAGCAATGAGGAGAGCGTTGTATTGACAAGTTCTTCTGAAGAATTATATGTTCAGTCTATTGCAAAACGAAGAACCTACACAAATAGGCAAGAATCTGGGCAAGAGGAGTTAGAAAAAGAAAGAATTGCTAATGCTGTTTTTGATTCATATAATCTTAACGCTGCTTCACAAATACTTGAACAGCAAGGTATTACTCATATTTATATCACTCCAAGCATGACAAATGGAGAGGTTTGGGATGCTCCTAATAGAGGATTAGCCTTGCTAGTATACAACAACGAAACCTTTAAAAGCAGTTACGAATCAGACGGTTATGGCATCTGGGAATTACGATCCAGTTTACGCTAGGGAAGATATTCTACAATCTATAGGAAATAACCTTAATTTTAGGATATTTCACAAACGAAAGTAAGGTTATTTCCTAATAATCAAATCACTTTAATAATGGTAAAACATCTGATAATTAAAGTGATTTGATATAATCATTCCAAGAATATATAAATTAAAGATACTGCAAGGTCATACATGAAGAAGAAATGCATCTTAGATCTTAGAACAGTTTTTATGCCAAATGCACGCAAGCTCCGATGTTTTAGTTGGGTTACTTGTTTCTCAATTGTTGTTGCTGCATTCGAGCTTAAGGGAGTTGATGTATGGATTTTAGTGTGGGGTTGGATTCTACTATGGCCCATGCTTTTACTAACGACAAGTGTAGGAGGATTGTCTCAAGAGAATTTATTTAGTGTAGGCTTGCTTGGTTTGCTCCTGCTTGTGATCTATTGGTATATCATTGCATGCATGTTGATTGTACTAAAGGATTATATTGAGTCGTAATGGATTGTCTAATAACAGATAAGCTTTATAAAATGCAGGACTGTGCCTAATAGTAATGAATCCAATATATAATCTATTTGTGTATCTAGTGTGGAGCCTTTCAACATATTTTGTGGTTTTGTTTCTGCTTGTACTTTTTTTGTATAAAAATAGTCTCTTTGAAAAAAAGAAGGCACTAACATCATTTCCACTGGTGAGTGTAATTGTTCCTGCGTATAATGAAGAAGCTAAGATTGGTGAAACCATTGATTCGCTTAAGAAGATCAAGTATCCTAATGCTGAATTTATCATTGTAAATGATGGTAGTAAAGATGGTACAAGCAAGGTAGTGCGCGCAGCCCTTGGTAATGACACACGATTCCAATTTATAGACAGATTAGAGAATTATGGAAAAGCAGCGTCATTAAACCAAGCAATAGGCATGGCTCGCGGAGAATTTGTTGCATGTATGGATGCTGATTCTTCTGCTGAACCTTACATTTTTCAAAAAGCATTACCATACTTTGATACAGAAAATATTGGTGCTGTGACTGTATCTGTTGAGCTTAAACGTCCCAAGAAAATATTACATAAGATGATTGATATTGAGTACATTATTGGACTTTCATTATTTCTTAAGATCTTTTCGCTAGTGGATTGTGTATTTGTTACTCCAGGACCATTTTCAATTTACAGACGCAAGATGCTTGAGGAAATCAAAGGTTTTGATGCTAAGAATATTACTGAGGATCATGAAATTGCATATAGGATTCATAAAGCAGGATATAGGATTATGAATTGTTTAAACGCAAAGGTTCGAACATTAACCCCTGAAACATTTAAGGGAATCTATGTACAACGAAGGCGTTGGTATTCTGGCGCTCTTTATACATTGGCACAACATCGTGACGTTGTCTTTAATAAGAAGATGGGATTATTTGGTTTATTTGTCCCGTATAATTATCTTCTTATCGGGACAGGTATTCTACTTTTTTATTTTTCAACAGCAATGACTATTACACAGATTATAACTACACTAGTGCACTATAAATATACAAATTATAATTTTTTTAGCCACCTTTTAGATTTCAATCTTGATTTTTTAATCACTAGAAGGATTTATTTTGTTGGTTTAACAGCATCAATGTTTACCATCTTAATGATGGTCGCAGGGCTTAAACTCACAAATAATAAATTTTGGACAAGAAAGGTAGGTCTTCTTACCTTTCCTTATATGTTTATTTGTTATCAAATCTTCTGGACAGGAGCACTTTGGGCTGTGGTGCGAAGACGCAGTGTGTCATGGAGGTAATGGTATGCCAGAGAAGGTTCCCAAATCTATCTTTTTGCTTGCGTTTCTTATAACATTATTCTTGCTTTCAACTGTGGTACTTATTGGGATATTACTTGATAACAAACGTGAGATTCGTATCAATGATTTATCTGGTGGAATGCTTGCAAGCATTAGCGAGATGCAAACTTTTGAATTAATGGCTGAGACCTATGGAGATTCAATGGCATGCCTTGCCTATCGAAGTAAACTTGAAAATTTAGATAAATCTGTGTGGGATCTTGGTATTAAGATTGATTCTTATCGCGTGGCAAGTGAGGAATTCCAGACTGATCCATTTTATCGTGATCAAAAACGTTCCTTTAATGAGAATGAAGTGACTTATATGATGCTAATGCGCAAGATTCAAAAAAGTTGTGCATATACACAACCTGTACTTGCGTTCTTCTACACAAATTCAGAGAAGTGTGGAAAATGTGACGATCTATCCTTTGTTTTAACAGATATTAAAGAAGATGCGAAAAAGGAGATTTCGATATTTTCATTTGACACTGATTTAAACCTCACTACAGTGGATCTGCTCACTAAATATTATAAGATTGACGAGTATCCTTGTGTGTTAATAGATGATAAGAAATTCTGCGGCATGCATGACAAGAATTTTTTTATTGAAAAAATCTGTGAGCAGACAAGTCTTTCAATATGTCCAAAAAAACCATTTGTTAACCAGAATATAAGTGTGAACGTGATAGATAATGCATCTGAAGGAATCACAGGTGGCTTTGCAAACAATACAAATATAAAAAAAAGTTATACCAACAATAGCAATACAACAGTTGTTACAAAGTAAAAAAGCAAAGTGTCAAGAACCACCAATGATTGCTCGCTTAACACCGGTGACATGATAGCGGTGGTTTGTCAGAAACAACAAATTCATATAAAAAATAGTTGTTGTTTCTGATGCTTGAGCATGCTCAGAAATATACCACACATCGTCACCATATTGGCTACGTCCGCTGGTGATAAAACCAGTGGTATATTTCTGACATATCAGATCATCTCGTGTGTAAATGTTTGTAAATAGAGTATGTTCTTCCTTCATGTGTCAACCCCAATACTTGAGTGCCTGAAGAATTAGCCATGGTTTGTAATGTAGAAAGGTGTTGTAGACAGGTGAGGTTGGCTGGTGGACAGTAATAGGCTTCTTTTGAGAATATAACAAAATCGCTTTGGTTAATAAATGCAGAAAAATCCCTTTCTCCGATCTCAACATTATGGTAATAGGTGAGGAATCGTGCATCAGAGTATGCAGCAGGTATAGGATTTGAAGTGAGAAATATGGAATAAGGATACTCTTGAGCAAAATTTAAGAACAAGGTATAGTTCAAATCAGAAGGATTTAGTCTCCAGGAAACAAAATGGCCACCTATATTAACTGTGAGAATCAACCCAATGCAGATACCTAACACAAGAAACACTCGTACCCATCTAATCTTCCACATTATAATAATTCCATGTGCACTAAAAATTGCGATGATTGGAAGAAAGGTAAAAACAAATCGATCCTGCTTGTTGATGATAATACTATAATAAATAAAATGCGTAGTGAGGTAAATAAGTGCGTAGCGTATATACATGCGTTTTTTGGGGAGGTGCATGAATCCAACAATGCTGAAAAGAAACCAGATCGTAGGAAATGCAAGGATCTGAATATAATAGTAAAAAGGTTGTGACTCAGCGAGGTTGTTTTGACTCTGTGATGAGAGTGCAAAAGGATGGAATGCAGATGCGATAATGCTATATTCTGTATGATACATTCCAATGTTAAAAAGAAGAAATGGTATTAAGACCACAAAAAATGCTATGCTTAGTGCTAGAATGTCCTTTCGACGTTTGGTATCGTCTATGCTTATAATAATCATAGATATAAATGCAAGTGCTGCTGGAAAGCGGATAAGTGTTGCAACTCCTACTAAAAAACCTGCGAAAATAGGTCGGCTGCGCAGGCAATAAAGTAATGCTGCAAGAGATAATGCTGCTGCTGGGATATCAGTAAGAAGCGTATTACTATGATAAAAAAAAGAAGGTGTTATGACAATCATCAATGTCGCAATGATACCTGTACGCTCATCAAAGAGCGATGTACCAAGACGAGCAGTGACAATAAGAAAAAATGTGGAGAACACAATAGCAATGATGTGACCAAAAAAAATTGGGTCAGCACCGATCTTCCAAAAAAAGCCATAGATCATGGGTGTTATGATTGGTCTAAGTTGTTCCCAAAGCCCTGATGTGCCAAAGCTAAACAGGTATTTTCCCATAGCAACATAGACTGCTTCATCCCATCGAAGAATCGGCGTTTTGATAAGAAGAAGGATTTGTAGTGCAATAAAAAATGCTACAAGAAGTGTGAGTGGTTTAGCTTTCATAGAGACCAATGCACCTATTTATATTCGAAGATTCTTGTAATAAATGATAGTGAGAGAAATCTGATGAAAAAGGTTTCTATTGAGAAGGATGCTTTGAGCCATTAAGTAAGATAACAGATTGTGTACTTATAATAGTTTGTACTTTTACTTTCTTGCTGGATCAGGTACTTTTGTTCCGCTTAATGCTGGAGCTCTTTGTGATTTAGGAACAAGAGTATAATAATAAAGTTTATCCCAGAAGCCGGCATCATCTTCTGGACGTGGTATCTTTGGAGTACCTTCTGGATCGCGATTAGTTTGGACTCGCTGATCATCTTGCCATTTCTCTGCTTTTACCTCTGGATCTTTTCCCCCTCCAAATGGCTGTTGAATACCTCCATCTTCGCCATAATTCCCAGTAACTGTGGAACCTTTACCAAAAAGTGTTACAAGTCCAACAATAGCAACAATTCCTACAATCGCTGCAATAAGAAGACTATATTCTTTTTCTTGTGATGTGGAGTCTTTTTCTTGTGATATGGAAGATCACCTTTTCTAGGGGAAAGTTATCGAAATTCTATTAACACTCTTATTTATATTTTTGGTTTTTGATTCTGATAATATCCCCAATAGTAAGTGCAGTATGTTCAGATGAAGACACTATCCCTCTTGTTTCTTCGATTTCCTCTACAAGTCTAATGTGGAGGTATTTTTCAATCTTTTTTGCAAGCATAATTGGAGGTTTTACATGACTAGTTTCTAATTTGTGGATAACTGATTCTTTTTCATTTAGTGCTATTGCAAGTTGCGTTTGTGATAATCCCATATGTTCGCGAGCAGTTTTGATAAGATCTGCATAATCTTCTACAATCTCAGGGATGATTTGAATCACATGCTTTAGCGGTTCTTGTTTTGGTGCTATTGGTTTTGGAGATAAGCGCTTGAGAGGTTTACCCAACTGCACACAATCTTGACAAACACTTAGCGTGGCTGCTTCAATATTTGCAAGATATAATGCTGGGTGTTTTCCACACAGATCGCATGCCATAACTCAATAAAAATAGTCAGATTATAAAAGGGTTGCCAAGATAGTTTTTTATATGCACGATAGTTTATAATACCCATGGAACAGGTGATAGATCCAGTTGCATCAGCGCAATCTCTTCAAATACTCTCTTCCTGCGGTTGGAGTCAGGAAATTCTTCAACATTACACTCTAGCTGATGAACAGATCATGCTCATGCTACGAACAATTACCAAACAATATGGATCATATACTATCCTTAGCAATATTAATCTTCAGCTAAAACAAGGCGATATTATTGGCATTGTTGGACCAACAGCTAGTGGAAAAACAACATTACTCAATATTATTTCATGTATTACCAAACCAAGCCATGGTAATGTTTGGATTAATGACCAGAACACATTTGTACACCTGACTGAAGATCATGTTGCCTCAAGTATTGGATATTCAACTCAGCATCCTTCGTGTTATGCTGATCTTACACTTATGGATAATCTCCAACATTACCTTAACTTGTATGGCAGAATAAATGAGATAGACCATATAATAACCATCTTTAATCTAAAACAATTCTTAGATATGCCAATAAGTGAGCTTTCAATAGGACTGCAGAAAAAAATCGACATAGCCTTAGCAACTGCACATCATCCTCAAATTCTTCTTCTTGATGACCCATTTACTGAATGCGATACTAACAGCCGAAAAGAGCTGTGGGATATTCTTCATGTTCTTAACAAAGGAGGAGTAAGCATACTAATCACTACTAAGAATATTCAGGATCTTACAGATCATTGTACACAAATACTAACACTCAATTCAGGCATGTTAGTACCACCTCCAAAAAGTTGGCCAACCATTATTCTTACTACTAAAGAAAGAAGTTATATCAAAGAACCACTTAAAATAGGAGTAATCCAGGATGAAAAGTTCGTTGTTAAAAGCCAGAATACAGTAGAAACAACGAAACTTCTCATGGAATTTTTTGAAAAACGAAACGACCCAGTTACCTCTATCCTTATTACCCCATGATCCAAACCACACTTATCAAAACCAATCTGCGCAGGCTTCTTGCAACAAAAGCAACTACACTTGTTATCTTGCTAGGCCCTTTACTTATCTTCATTCTTGCTGGATTTGCATATGAATCTTCACAATTGACAAATATACCTATTGCAACATATGCTGCAAAGCCAAGCCAATTTACTAATTCATTTATTAGCGGACTCAAATCAAGAAATATTCACACAAACTCATATAATGATGAACAACTCTGTATTGATGCTGTACGTAAAGGCACTGCCAGGGCATGTTTGAGCTTTGGATGGGAAGAGCCTCCAAACATCACATTTCATGTAGATTATACAAATCTATATGTTGTAGGTGAAATATCTAATATCTTTTCTGACACCAATGCAGATTATACAACACGTCTTGGGATTAATTATACTCGACAACTTCTTGAAAGACTAAAAGCTGCTAAGGAAGAGATTGAAAAAAGCAGACCTATTATTGTTACCTTTGCCACACAACAAGAACAAATCAATCGCGAACTTGATACAATAACAGGAAACCTAGGAGCTCTTTCTGTAGAATTAGATGAGGCTCTACCAACAAAGGTGTCAAATCAACTTAATAGCAGCAATGTAGTATTTCTCTTTGAAAATATCAACGGGCTTAAGAATAGAATTGATGCACAGTTTAGGGCAGCTGCAGAAAATGTGAGTAAACAACTTGATGCTTCTGCTATTTCAGAAACTGATAAACAACGTATTAAGCAAATCCTCGAAGATGCAAAAGAAAGACTCAGAACAACAGGAGATGAGTTTCGTATTACCTCAGAGCTTTCTCAACAAGATATTTCCAATTTCAAATCACTCACAGACTCTTTGGTGAAAAATATTAGAAAAGCTCATGATGAGCTAGAAAAACTTGACTCGCTCAAATTTGAATCTCGTAAAGCAATTAAGGATCTTCAAAAGGAAATGAATAACAATCTGCTTTCGCTTATTCTTATGCAAAATACCTTTAACAAGATATCAGCACTTGCCTCTGATACTAATCTCCAAAACGCTGCTGTTGGTTACAGCCCACTACAAGTAAGTATAAAATCCCTACTTAGCCCTCATGAACCAAAACTCAAATCAGTTTATCCACAACTTCTTGTCCTCATGCTTTTGCTAAGTGGAACTCTGCTCTCATCAATCCTTATTATTCTTGAAAGGGAATCACCAGCACAGGTTCGTAATCAACTAATGCCTGTAAGTATATATGAATATACAATGGCTAATTTTTTTACAATAGCTATTCTACTTTTTATTCAGACAAGTATTATTATCCTACTTGCAGGGATGTTTGTCGGAATCAGTTCAGTGCTCTCTATTTTTTATGCAATCCTCACTGTAGTAATTATTACGGCATTTGCAACAGCACTTGGTACTGCTATTGGCAGTTTAATACGTACAGAACAAGGAGCAATAATTTGTGCTACTATCCTGATTCTTGGCATGCTTATGATCTCAGATACCTTTTTGCCTATAGAAACACTTCCAACAGGACTTGTAATAGCAACAGATTATAACCCATACTACATTGCAGCAGGAACCATGAAACGTATTTTACTCTTTGATGTAGATATCACAACCCAAATTGTACCAATAACTATACTTATCTTGTACACTCTTGTGTGCGCAGGTATAGCAATAGCATCGCGACGCAGGTGGAAAACCATATAAATCAACCAATGCTAAAAGCAATATGAAAACACAACTTTCTGGATTTGATATTCATGCTCTGGTGTTGGAACTACAAGAACTTAAAAGCAGCCGTATTACAAAAATTATCCAGCACGAAGCATCATTTTTGTTTGAATGCTACAAAACAGGTAGCCAAGCACTTTATTTCTCAATAATACTCCCAAACTGGGCATATTTAGGCCAAACAAAGAATATAACATCAATAAGACCACCACAATTTTGTCAATACCTTCGCAAGCATATAAAAAGTGGAAAGATTCTCTCAATCCAACAAGTAGAAAGTGAACGCATCATTAAAATAGGTATTTCAACAAAACAAGAGCGCTACACCCTTGTAATTGAACTTTTTAGTAAAGGAAATATGATCCTTACAAACCATAAAAATATGATCTGCAGTGTGCTTACAACACAGACATTTAAGGATCGCATGCTTAAACAAGGAGTAGAATACCAATACCCGCCACCAGCTAAACACTCTGATTTTAACCATCTTATTACTAATACTTATGAAACAATCTCGCGAGCACTTGCTATTGACTTTGGATATGGAGGAGGATGGGCAGAAGAGATTTGTGTACGTGCTAAGATCAATCCACAGCAAAAGAATATAAATAAAGAAGATGTTGAGCATATTAAAAAAGTTATAGATGAGATAGACCACGCATTACCTGAACCATGGCTCGTGTTTTCTAAAGATCAAGTTGTTGATGTTACACCAATTAGATTCTATAAATATGCAAATGCACCTATGCAGCGACTTAAGCTGTTTTCTGAAGGAATAGCAATTTTACACAATCTATCAAAGGAGCAGAAAACATCAAAACTTGACTCAAAGATAAATGCTATCTCAACAATTATCGATAAACAAGAAGAACATCATAAAGAGCTCGAATCACAAATCTATGAAAATACTAAAACTGCAGAACAACTATACAATAATTACCAAGGTGTTAAATCTTTACTTAATAACCTTAGCGAAGCTAGGAAGAGCATGTCATGGAAAGAAATAAAACAAAAGATAAAGAATAAACATATAATCTCTATTGACGAATCTAAAGGAACAATAGTGATTAATTTGTGATAAAAAAAAGAATGAAAAAAGGGGAGCGCCCCTTTTAAACCACCCCTTCTGCCTTGCTTTATTTCAGAATTGGGTTCAATACCCCACAGCTCTGCTACTGTTGCACAATCCGATTCTGAAATTAGAAATTGTTGGTCGCGAAGCGAGAAAACTGACCAATATCCCACAGCTTGCTGCGGAGTGAGCGAAGCGAAGGGTGGGATGGTCAGTTTTCAGGCAATTTCTTTATTCTTGGTACAAAAACTTAAGTTGGCCAGAGGCCGACATTAAGCGTTTTTTATAACACCCTACTTTTTTCATTTTTTATGCTTTTTACCTACAAATTCTAATAAACGCTGCATCATTTTATTATGTTGTTTAAGCTCTTCATGAATAGTGACTATCTCCTTCTCAGATTTCAAGTTTATTTGATAATCTAATTCTGCACGGAGTTCTGAACGCTTTGATTGAACATTCTGACTTACCATAACTAGGGTTGTAAGAAAGATAGCTTCAAGTGAAACAATCATAGTTAGCAAACCAAATGGATAGGAATCAAAGGAATAACCTGGAAATATTGATCCAGTGTTGATTGCAATCCATAATGAGAACCAGATAATATGAATATACAAGAAGATCATATTACCAACAAATTCTGTGACAAAGTCAGCAAATTTGAGATGGAGCGAGGCAATTCTATCAAACTCACGATTTAAATTTTTAGTAACAAAAAGAAGAATGCTTCCAGTGGGAACCCAGCGATGGATTTCGCATGAATCACATTGTGGAAAAGTCTCAGATCTTACAAAGACTTGTATCCTTCCACACGTTGAACACCTGTATTTTTGTGACGACGGAACTGTATCAGAAGGAGCAAAAGAATCCATTCTCATAGAGAGAAGATTAAATACCATAATCTGAGAACTTTGATTAGATTAATAAGAGTTATGAAAAATAAGGAGAAAAAACCCTCGCCAGCAAGCGTAAACGCTTACTGGCGCGGGAAAAAGAGGTGATAGATTATGAGCGCCAATAGTATGTACCACCCTGTTACTACTCCAGTAGGGTATTGGTATATTTAAAGCTTTCGACCAAAACAGCTGATTGGAAATCCTCTTAAAAAAGCTTAATGTTGGCCTTGGACAGACTTAAGCAACGGCATGAGAATTCTTTAGTATGAGGATTCCATATAGAATCCCCTAGATTGGGCTATTGCTCGGCTCCTACAAGGCTTTTGCTCTAGTCCTAAGAGAATCAGAGGTGAAAAAAATGGTGCACACCATTTTTTTCATTTTACCTACTATGAACTTCAGGATCTTTCCAGCGCGGTCTAGTTCTCCACCACCGTTCTACCTTGTTTTCATTTTCTCTGACAAGATTAACATCAACATCTGGTGTGAATTTCATAATCTCTTTAAGCCTTTCATCAACGCGCGGCCCTCGTTCCTGTTTTTGTTTTTTTGGCTGTTTTAGTGCTCGTTCTTTTTGTCTTTTTTTCCTGCTCATAGTAGTTCACCCTATACAAAAGCGGTTGAGAAGAGGTACTTTAAGTATTTTATGGCGCATTTTATATAAAGCATTAGACTCTTGCATAGATATGGTTACTTGTAAATCATGCAAAAATAGTGATGCACAGGTAACCCAGTTCAAGAATATGGGCATATTATGCACACGATGCTTTTGTAAATGTATTGAAAAACGTGTAAGAAGAGAACTTAGGACACAAAATCCACTAGTTCCACATACAAGAATCGGAGTGTTGGATAATGGGAGCAAAGAATTTGTTGTATGTATGCATATTTTAAAAGGCATTTCACAAGAGATGCCACTGCAAATTATTGTAATCAAGCCTCCTATTGATCCTGGATTATATGATCAGATAGTTCTTCCATGGGATGCTGATGATGAATCTGAATCAGGATTGAGACGGATCTTTGATAATATTGATGTTGAGTTTAGCGGACTTAAGATGCTATCATGCGTGTCTGATGCTGAAGTGATGATTATGGCAAAGGCTTTGGGTTGGAGTAGGGACGAAGAACAGGCACATTCTGATTACCACAAGTTTTTGTTGGAGACTGAAAAGAAGTATCCTGGAAGTATATTCGGATTTGTACGGAGTACAGGCATAATTAAGAAACTTCCAAAGGGTTATATAAGTGTGAAATGATCTAATGGCATGAAAAGGTTGTTACTGATTTTGCTATTATTGATGCTTGGTTTTAGTGTGTGGTATTATATACATAAAACGCAGAATCGTGCTATGGTAGACCAAGGAGGTGAGATTGAAGTCTTTTTTTGTTTTATTGATAATTGCAGTAAGGTATTAGTGGACAACATAGGAAATGGTGCATCGTGTGCGTTGTATGATCTATCACAAGATATAATTATTTCATCATTAATTGACAAGAATGCTAAGGTAGTTATGGATAATGCTAATCTAGATACAAATGTCTATAAATTACCACTAGTACGAGTTGATCATGACAAAGGTTTAATGCACAATAAATTTTGCGTAGTTGATAATATAACAATAACAGGATCGTATAATCCAACAAAACACCATAATCAGGATAATATGTTAGTAATTCATTCTGAGACTATTGCAAAGAATTATAAAAAAGAATTTGATGAGCTGTGGTCTGGCGTGTATGGCCAAGGTGATTCTGTTGTACACCCAAAGGTTCGCGTTGGCGATATAGAAATAGAAAATTATTTTTGCCCAGAAGATGAATGCGAAGATCATGTTAATACCGTGCTTCTGACTGCAAATAAAAGTATTTTGGTGATGGTATATGGATTTACAAATAAGGTTTTAGCAAAAACACTTGCAATGAAATTTAACCAGGGAATAAAGATAAAGGTTATTAGTGATGAATCCCAATTAAGCGAGTTTTCACAGATGTTTTTTCTGAATCGTACTGGAATCATGACGAAAATCTATAAAGGTCATTCGGGTCGTAATCGTTTGCACCATAAGGTGTTTATTATTGATGATGAAAGAGTAATAACAGGCTCTGCAAATCCAACCTATAGCGGGTATTACAAGAATGATGAAAATATCCTTATACTACAAAATAAAAAGATAGCTACAAAATACAAACAAGAGTTTGAACGTATCTGGGGTGAGGCTTGAATAAGAGAAGTCGTATAAAATGTTTTAATAGCTAGTTTAGCTAGCTAATTAGCGAAGAGACTACATCTTCTTCGCCTCTGTAGCTCAGTGGCAGAGCGTCGCTCTCGTATTGAAAATCGAAGATTTTCAATCTGGTTGAAATCTTCGATTTCAACAGTAAAGCGAAGGTCGGGAGTTCAAATCTCCCCAGAGGCTTTCGAGCCCTGTTCGTAAGCCCACAACAAAATGGGTAGGCGAACGGAAAAATCGATCTTCTATCCAGATAGCGCATAATGCGCTACAAAGTTCATAAAGTCAAACGCCCATTGTAGCCGTTGAGGGTTACAATGTTTATATCCGCAAAATGGCCTGCAAAGGTTATGAACCAAAGAGCGGTTAGATCACTGACCGCGTAAAATACGCTGTAAAATTGATAAGGCGTATTCGTCATGGTTCATAATGTCCTGGATGTCGCAAGAACGCGACTGCCACGGGAATGAGGGCTGGTATCATTTTGGCCTGCAAACCGTTTGTAGGTCCAAAATTGTGCGTGGTTTAGGTATTTCCTGAACTCGGATTTATGAAAAACAGGTACTCGCCTGTTTTTCATCCCACAAACTCCTCATCGAGTTTGTGTTATGTTGGGGATGGACTTGGCTTTATGATTGACGTGGAAACACCAGAAATAATTGGAAGCGTGATTGGTGCAAGGGTCTGGAGACCGTATATGGACACAACAGACTACCATGACTTTAGAAGGCAGTATCAGGCTGGCGTTACTCGACTTTGGAAATCAAAGATGCCTGATGAAGAGAAAAAGCTTGTTGAAAGGTTTATTCGTGATGTCAAGACGCAAGGTATTGGGTTGGCACGCTTGACGAAGTTGGTTCGAACCTTGGCGATTCTTGGAGATCGATTGGGCAAACCTTTTGCTGATGCTACACTTGAGGACATAAAGGCAGTAGTGCATCATTTTGAGGCCGGAGATTACTCGGTGTGGGCCAGGCACGATACTAAGGTCATTCTCAAGCAGTTTTATCGCTGGCTTGATGGGGATGACTATCCGAAGATCGTGAAATGGATTTGCACCACAATTCCCCACAAAGACAAGCCTCTTGTGCAAGAAGCAGAGTTGTTAACTGAGGAAGAAATCAACAAGGTCATAGCTATCGCGGATCATCCACGAAATAAAGCGATTCTTGCCGTGTTGTCTGAAAGTGGGGCAAGGATTGGAGAGATTGGAAACCTGACCATTGGTCAGATTAAGGTTGATGCAAACGGCACGGTGCTCAATGTCTCGGGAAAGACTGGGCGTAGACGCTTGCGTATTATTTCAGGAACTCCCTACTTGTTGAAATGGTTGGATATTCATCCAGATAAGGAGAACCCATACGCTCCGGTCTGGGTAAATATTGGAACGTTGAATCATCACAAGCAGATGAGTTATGAAGGTTTTAGAAAGATCCTCATTGAGGCGTTCAAGAAAGCAGGGATCAAGAACGGTGTCACCCATATATTTTCAGGCATAGCAGAGCTTCACAACTCGCTAGACACCTGACGGAGTTTCAGATGAACGCCTACTTTGGTTGGTGTCAAGGAAGCACGATGCCATCAACGTATGTGCACATTAGTGGGAAGGATTTGGATGAGGACATCTTACGAATTAATGGGATGAAGCCTGGGCAGGCGCCAATCGCGTTCAAACCTCAAGCGAGATCGTGTCCACGGTGTAAGGAAATCAACGCGCCAAACGCGCTGTATTGTTGCAGATGTGCCGAGATTGTTGACCCGATGCTTGCGCTCAAGACGAAAGTTGAGGAATCCCAACAGGTAGTAAACGGTATCAAGAGTCCTTTTACGGATTGGTTGGATCACGACCCAGAGATTCGTGAGGTGTTGCGGAGGAAAGCTGATGAGTTCAAACAATCAATTGAACGGGCCTGATCTCAAATCTTGCCTTATTGGATGTGTGATACTTACAGCCATTGCCCTGAAGTATGAATCCCAGATAACACAAATACTTTTCACTGTCTTGGTGATTGCAGGGGTGGGAGCTTTGATTTTCGGAGTGTGGTGTTTTGCCAGAGAGTATCGAAAACGGCTCGGGACTCTTCACTTACCGACCGGCACCGATGTTGATCTTACCGGTATTGAAGATGAAGACCTTGATGACGAAATAGTCTGGGAAGGTCACGACGGACCAATGCACATCAAACATATACCAGAACGACAAGTGTCGAACACGCCCCTCTCCTTCAAGACAGAATATAAGCAAGACTCCTTACTGGACTTTCCCCTACACGGTGCCGACACTCTGACTTCTACTCAAGCGGATTCCTTGGAACGAGCTGGTTACTACAAGCAGGATTTTGTCCCACTGGGAGGCGGTCGCAGGCAGTCATTCTACATAAGGCAAGATGGGGGAAATCTGGAACACACATTTGTAGTACAAAGCATCATCGGCCTACTCAAGGCTAGGGCAGAAGGATCGTCACCCACCCATCCAATCGACCCGGACATTGTGTTCTGGTACGGGGGTAAAGAATACGCCTTGGAAGTTGAGACTCCTTTACGAACACGGCAGAAAGGACGCTTGCAAGCAATGACTAAACGAAACAACGCCCGGTTTGGAGCCAATTGGTGCATCGTTGTCACCCAAAGCGCATACGCCAAACAATTCCAGAAATACCAGCAAGTAGTCACCCGCAACCAGGTGAGAGCCTGGATTGATGACGTCCTCCAACCTCCAGGTTCAAGACCCCCTGACCAACAAGATGATGCTACACAAAACGGCCCGTCGAACAAGTGAGATTATTGACGACAAAAGCCGAAAATCAAGCCGTGCGTGGGTATAAAAAGAGGCACGGCAGCGTTTGGCGGAAGTCACGCTTGGAAATTCTTGGTGTGCAGTATACCTTGTGAGGGTCTTATGGCCGTTCTTTCCTTGAGTTCTTCTGCGATTTTGGATTCCAACGCGTACCGGAGATGATACGTGTCTCCTTGCATGGCGTAGCCAAACCAACCTCGCAAGGAATCAAAGACTTCCCACGCTTCAACATGTCCCGTTTCGTATCCTGAAAGGAGTTCATTGAGACGTGTGTTGAGTTTGCGAAGGTTTCGCACCTTGGGAATCCTGAAGTGAGGAAATACTCGAAATCCAAGAAATCCGACTCCACGTCTTAAGGAGATGATACCGCATTTGTCTGGATGCAATTCAAGCTGTAGGCCTTCCAGAAACGTCTGAATCCGATCCAGATACCCTTCAAGAGTTTTCCATGAACGATGAAGAATAACAAAATCATCCACATATCGAATGTAGCATTCTGCCTTGAGTTCGTGTTTGACGAATTGATCCAACTCATTGAGGTACACATTTGCAAAGAATTGGCTTGTCCAATTTCCAAGAGGCATGCCCTTTCCACAGGTTCCAGAATCATAGTTCCCAACTATTGATCGAACAAGCCAGAGTACCTCTCTGTCCTTTATTCTATCTTCGATGATCCGGATAAGAATTCCATGATCGACAGTGTCAAAGTAGTGTTTGATATCTGCCTTGAGTACAAACACTTGCCTGCGTTGGGGGGGGGGGGGGGGGGGGGGGGGGGGGGGGGGGGGGGGGGGGGGGGGGG
>CAZQZJ010000009.1:0-34015 GCA_964597775.1 uncultured Methanosarcinales archaeon | reverse complement strand
TTTCAATCCCTCTTTTCCTTTAAAGACTTCTACAAAAGTGTCTTCTTTAGGGATCTTAGTCATGGCGTCTAATTCTGGGAGAATAGAATCCACTTCTTGTTCTAGTAATTCTAACTCTCTTTTTTGATCTTCAAGATAGTGTTTAATTTTGCTTGGATGTGTGGCTTGGAAATATTTTTTAGCTCCTTGATACACGTGAGTTACTAAGCCTTTGTTCATCAATTGTTCAAGTTTGTCATACACATGTACACGATATATTCCTGTTTGTTTGCATATTTCGTAGGCGGTACTCGAGCCTGATTTTAGCATATGGAGGTATATCTTAATCTCATTCTCTGTTAAGCCAATTTTTCGTAATATGTCGGTATCCATTCTTTAAGTAGCGATTAGATACTATTTAAACATTTCGTACTATATTGGTACGACTTAATTTAATATATTTTCTAGCTTATTGTTACTTTGAGGTGGCAAAATGGCAACAAACAAAGATGGATTAAATTCCCCTGCATACATGACTGTCAGCCTGATTAACATAGACGGACAACCAGGTCAAAGATTGATGACTGTATATCGTACAGTTGGCTGTGAATATGATGAAAAAGGTAAAGGTTGCAGTATGTGTGATTTTGCATTCTATGCTGACTCACGAGTTCAGAGTAGAAATATTGAGGCTCAACATAAGCAGTCTCTAGAGATGCTTAGCAATATGGATTTTATTCACTTTGACCTCTTAACTCTAGGTAATTTTTATAATGACAAAGAAATCCCTGCAAATTTAAGAAAATCGTTGCTAGAATCTGTTGTAAAGTTTAGAGGTGTAAAGAGGGTTCTTACAGAAGCACGAAGGCAGTACGTTACTGTAGATAAGTTAATAGAGGCAAAAAACTGCTTAAGAGATGACCAAAGATTAGAATATGCGTTAGGATACGAAACAGTAAATCCAGATTTACGAAATAGAGTTTTAAGAAAAGGAACTCAAGAAGAACACCTTGATGATGCTCTAGAAATGTGCAGAGATACTAGTGTGGATTTTGTAGCCTACGTCCTCATAAAGCCACCTACACTAAGTGAGACAGAAGGAATAGAAGAAGCTGTAAACACAGCCACCCATGTACTTGCCAAGGCAGATAAGCATGGTGTAAAAACACGCATTGCTTTTGAACCAGTATTTGTTACAAAAAAGAGATTTATCAAAGAACTATGGGAAAGAGGTGAGTACAAACCACCCAAATTATGGAGTGTTGCAGAGGTTCTGATACAAACTGCTAAACGTTTAGAATTGGAGAATACCCAAGGTAAACTATTTGTTGGTTTAAGCGATGAAAATCTGTCTGGAGATAAAATGACCTCGAATTGTGGCTCTTGTGATGATAAAGTGCGAAGAGAAATCCAAGCATTCAATGGACATCAAGATATAGCCAAACTTAGGAAACTTTACCACGAATGTAAAGATGAGTGGAAACAAGAAGTAGGGGGCAGGAAAGATGAATGAGTACATTGATGCCTCTGTCTTCTTAGGAATGCACAGCAGGGATGAACAAATTAGAGTTGCCTGTAAAAATTACTTTGTTGAAAGACTGGATGATGAAGTAGGAATAAGTTTAGAGCAAGTAGGCAAATGTGATGATGTAATCTGGCAGTATTCCAGAGAAGCGCAAGACGCCTACTATCCATTTATGGATAATCTACATACGGTGATGGATATTAAAAGAGTTCCCTATGATGAAAGAGATATTCAAGAAGCCATATTCCATCCATACCTGCTTGGTTCAGATATAGATTTTTCAGATAAATTGACGCTTGGAATGGTTTTGGCACGAAGAGCAGTACTATACACTGTTAATCATCAATTGCTAAACTTAAAACCGAGGAGATTAACCGATCGTTTAGGTGGGAAAATTAGAGTTGAAGCAGATGTAAGTAATTCTGTGCAAACTCCTCAAGCAGGTAAAGAAATTAAGTTTCCTGAAGAATTGGAAAAACTTTACCAGCAATCTTTGGTGGTGAGAATGTGATTAAAGGAATTATCCCTCCATTAGTTACGCCAATTGATAATGATGGGAATGTATGCGAACAAAGTGTAAAACAGTTAATCAAATTTGTTAGTCCCTACTCTTCAGCATTAATGCCAACATTAAGTTCAGGAGAAGGATGGGCATTATCTGATAAGCAATTTGAAGATATGATTAAATTCACTCTCAAATATTCAAAACTGCCTGTTTTTGCCGGAGTAGAATTCAAAACTACTAAGGAAGTTATAGAGAAAGCAAAAATAGCAAAATTGCTTGGTGTGAATGCAATTGTAATAACAACTCCATTTAAGAGAAATATTATCCAGGGTAAAATTTATGAGCATTTTAAGAAAATTAAAGGTGAAGTAGATATACCTATTTTTATCTACAATGAACACGTAATCTCTAGAAATTCTATTAGTTTTGGAACTATTGTCAAAATATATCGATTAGGAAATATTATTGGAATTAAGGAAGCAAGTGGCTCTGCAGATTTTACACAGAAGTTAGTTAAAGCAAAATTAAACGTTCCACTTTTTCAAGGTTGGGAACATCTTTGTTTTCAATCAAAAGGAGTAGAAGGATACATTCTCCCATTGTCAAACCTAGAACCTAAAATTTGTTTTGAAATGTTACAACACCCAACGATAGAAAAGCAAAATAAAATAGATGATTTATGCAAGAAATACAACATTACTGGTGGTGACTGGTATGTTTGGCTTAAGAATGAACTTTACCAAAGAGAAATTATAACATCTGGAAAAGTGGTCTAAATGATACAGAAACTCATGGATAGAAATAATTGTAACGAGTTACATATTCAGTATGATAAAAAATCTGGTTGCACATTCATCATTGCTTTAAACACGAGTTATGGTGAGAAAGGAAATGGTGGAACAAGAATGCTTAATTATACTAGTGTTGAAGAAGGAATAAAAGATGCTGCTCAATTGGTCAAAGTTATGACCAAAAAGTGTATCATCATCGGGAAAAAATATAATGGAGGCTATAGTGGGGGAAAAGGGATTATTGTAGGAAATCCAAACACACAAAAAACTCCTGAGATGTTAAGAAGATTTGGTAAATTTGTTCAATCACTAAATGGCAGATTCCAAACTGGAACTGATATGAACATTAATCTCAAAGATATTGGATATATGGCACAACAATCAGAATTTATTGATGGATTAAAGGATGGTTTAGGAGATACTGCCATTCCTACTGCTTATGGGGTTTTGCTTGCCTTCAAAGAGTTATGTAAATGGAAATATGGAAGTAAGAACTTGAAAGGTAAAGTTATTGCGGTTCAGGGAGTTGGAAGTGTAGGCAAAGATTTAGTGAGAAGATTGGTTAAAGCAGGAGCTAACGTAATTGCTACTGATATTAATGCTGAGATTCTTCAATCTGTTAAAGAAGAGTTTAATATTAAAATAGTAGAACCAGAAGAAATCTATTCTGTTAAATGTGATATCTTTTCCCCTAATGCATGTGGTGAAATATTAACAAAAGAAAACATCAAAAAATTAAATTGTGATTTGGTAATTGGAGCAGCTAACAATCCACTATTTGATGAAGCAGAATCAGTCATGGAAATGAAGAAGAAAGGTATCATTTATGTACCAGATTATATAGTAAACATTGGTGGAGTATTTTTGTCAATGTATGAGTTACAAGGAAAAGATTTTGATTACGTTATCGAGAAATTAAGCGAGATTATCCCAGCAAGACTTCAGCAGATTATTAAAGAAGGTGAGAATAGTAGTGAAACATTATTTGAAGTATCTGAGAGCATAATTGCTGATTAAGATAAAGAAATTGCCTGAAAACTGACCACCCCACCCTTCGCTTCGCTCACTCCACAGCAAACTGTTGGGTATTGGTCAGTTTTCTCGCTTGCAGACCGGCAATTTCTAATTTCAGAATCGTGTTGTGCAACCGTAGCAGAGCTACTGGGTATTGAACCCAATTCTGAAATAAAGATTTCATAGCGTTTTTGTATCAAGAATACTGCGTGGTCTGTAACGTAGCAGAAAACCAACAGGTGAATTGGTGTAAAAAAGTGTCCTTTTTTATCCTACCCACCAGTCTTTTGTACTACCTGCACAGCAATTGTGTTAAAGAGTATCATGACAATAAGAGACACAACAGTGTATAAGATTACGCTTTTAATCAGGTTTTTTCCAACAATATACTTCTCATTAAGCTTATCTGCACCATTCTCAATACCATTACTCATAATGGAAAGGATGTACACAATCTGGAGTACATACAACCCAACAACAATCTGAAAATAGTATGTAGGAATAGCATCTCCAAAAAGCTGCGTAAACAAGGTCAACCTACCTCCTGTTTCTTCTGTGCTAAGATTCTGGGCTTGCAATCTAAGCTTTCCAAGAATCGTAGTAATCATAGATGTAATACCAACAACAATCCCAGAAATCGAAGGAGCCATAAAATCAATTTGTGAACGCATCGATGAAATAATATCAGCCATAAGATCCTTAAGTCTCTCATCAACACGATGAATCTCTTTAATATACCGCGACACATTAAGCATAGCCTCAGATGCAACTGTTGGGCCTTTCTTAATACTCTCAAGCAACACACGCATACTACTATCAATAACATTAGAAGGAAAATACAATATAGCACCACTCTGAGCATTAAAAATAGCATCATTAGGATTCATACCAAGCTGCGTAATGTTTGTTGACGCAATCTCAAAAAAACGTCCTGATGTTGTGCCTTCCATAGCATTAGATACCTTACCCATTGCCATTTCTAGAGGAATGCCATCACCTAGCCTAGATCCAAGTTGAAATAAGGCAGATGCAAACTCCTTTTCTAACTCCTTTGTTTTTTCCCTAATCTGGATAAGATTCTTAGTCCTATAATGCATATAGAGTCCAATGGATAATCCAATTGCAGCAGGAAAAAAGAGGCTTAGAATTGCTGCACCAAGGCCATATGGTCCTATTATCGTATTTACAGCAGGGCCTTGTGTTGCTGAACTAACCTTGTAATCCAAAAATCTAAGCCCTAACCCACCCCGACCCTGATCATCAGCTCCAATATCCTTTTCAGCAAGAAGAATCTCTTTACTTGTAGTATAATACATAATCAATGGAACAAGTGCGATAAGACTGCACAACAAAAACACAGCAATTGAAAGAAACATAGGATTAATAGCAACTTCCTTACCAAAAACAGAGACAAGCATGTTCTTATACTTGCGTAGCTTAGGATTCACTTCACTAATATCAACATCTCCATACCCTGTAGGTCTGGATGACAAGATTTTCCTGCCTAATATATACACTATAAGAGGAAGAATGACATTGTACAAAGCACCGATATGATACCACTTTGCTTCACCAAGAAATGAAACAATCAAAGGCAGAATAACAAGCCCGAGAATAGGCAAAATAATACCTAACATATGAAGAATTGTAATAGGACTTTTCAGATTATGTGCATAATGAAGCATACGCTCATAGGTCTCTGTAAGAATCACATCAAGCGATTTATCAAGAAGTGCAAGTCGCCTTTCTTCTGAGGCTTCATAAAGTGAACTTTCAATAAGATGAATAGCTTCAATAAATTCAGAATTCCACTTCTTCCAAGTCAGAAGATAATCATCAAGAGAATCCTTAATTGTATCATACTTACCTGTTTCCACATCCCACACAACCTTTTTCAAATCAAGAGAAAGCGGAGTTGTAAGATGATCAGCAGCAAAATTAATAGCACCCTCAAGATTTGAGGTATGCCTCATATGAGTGACAATATAAAACACACACTGAACCATCTGATTTGAGGCCTTCATTCGCCAGGAATTAGAAAAATACTCAGGAAGTGCCCTCAAAGGAAGGATTAGACCAAACCCAACAGCAACAAAGAAAGAGGCAAAAAAGATCGAATCAAATAATAGCATAGAAAGTGTTGCGCCTAACACAATCATTACTGTTGGAAATAAAAAACTAAATACCTCCACACCATTAGGTGTAATCTCAAGATGTGAAATCTTGATCTGCTCCTCAAGAGTCTCAAACCTATCTTTTTTAATGCTAACTGTAAGTAGCTTATCAACCAGATTCACACTCTTTTCATAGAGATTCTGATGTGGAGGAAGCATCTCACGCTTAAACTGCTTATACGTTACACTTGTTAGGTTCTTACGCTGCAGAGTACCATACTCAATCCCGAACTTTTCCTTATACCGTGCAGCAATCTGAGCAAGACGCTGATCTTTAATCACCATCTACCCAGCCTCTGACTTCTTGATACTTCTCTTAAGCCACTCATTCCACTCAAAAAAGATCCGCTTTGAATCAAGCGCTCCAACCTCCTCCCTCACTTTTTCAGAAATAACATGAAACATATCATTAGCAACAACATAAAATTTTGCTTCAAGAAGATCAGGATTCTTTGACTGATTTGCAAGGTCTACCATAGTCTTTGTAATATCTGAACGAAGCGTGATGCTCTCCCACACAGCATCCCAATCACCTGCCCACTCTTTTACATTCCCTGCAATATTCTTAATAATATCTGAATCACCATTAATAAGATCAGTAGATGGCTCAAGCACACCTTTTTTAGCATCATACTTCATCAGATCAACAAAACCAGTCTCAGTAAGCGGATCCTCTTCCCAGTGCTTACGTACCTCAGTAATCTGAGTAAGACGTCTCCACCTATGAAGTCCATCAGGAGAACGCACAGGATTTGCAACAATAATAATATCAGTAGCCTTAAATGATGTACGAGGAACATTAAGATCGTTCACAACACGATCATACACTCCATATGGCGAATCACCATGAATCGTTCCTGCAACTACATTAGCAAGCGCACCAACCCGCATAGCCTCATAGAGAGCACGCGCCTCATCTGAACGCACCTCACCAACAATAAGCGCTGAATCCCCAAGACGCAATGTTGACCTAATGCCTTCTGCAGCAGTAATCTCTGAGCTACCTTTACTAAGGGCTGATGCAACCTTCATCGACTGAATATTATATCCAATATCCTTAAGTGCTCCAACAGGAAGTTCCAAGGTATCCTCAACTGTAATAATACGATACCTACGCAGAATCTGAACAATTACAGACGACAACACAGAGGTTTTTCCAGCACTCCTTGTCCCAGCAACAAGCAATGTCCTAGAACCGTCAACCAAAAAACTAATCAGTCCTGCTGCAAGTGGATTCATCATACCAACATTAACAAACAACGGCAAAGTCCATGGTTTATCACGCTGCCTACGAAACGCATACGCAAGGCCATTAGGATTCAGAGGAGGCCCAATCACAGCAACTCTAGCAGTAGCCCTTGGCAAAAACAAACTTGTATCAAGAATTGGATTTGCCTCATCAAGTGGCCTACCTGAGATAAGCCGAAGTTTAGAAGCCCAACTATCACCCTCACTAGCAGTAGGAATAATATTTGTAACACAATCCCCTTGATCAGCATGCACAATAAACATTGGTGTTCTTCCCATCGGAGAATTAATTGTCACATCCTGAATCTTATCATCTGCAAGCAACACCTCAATAAGCCCAAACCCAATTGTATACCGATTTAGAATATTTGTAAGCGAATCAAGATCCTTAAGCTTAAGTACCACACCTTGATTATCAGCTAACTCCTCAAGAAGATCTGAACCAATATCATAAAAAACCTGTCGCAAGCGTGCAGGATCTGTAAACTCTTGAGCAGTAGGTTTATGATCTGCAAGAACACGCCTAGCAGTATCAAGCAGCTCATACTTTTCTTCACCAAGCCTAAACTCTGGAGGCATAATATGATACAAGGTTTGAATCGAATTTGGAATCCTAAAAATAACAACCTCAGTATCACCAACAGAATAAGCTTGAATCTCTTCAGCATCCTGAGGATAGGTAGACATAAGCTTTGTATACATAAAATCTGGCTTGATAATAGGAGAAAAATACTTACGATACACACTACGATCCCCAATCCTATACCCTGCAAGATCTGGTGCAGCATTCACAACAAGTCTAGTCTTCTCAAATTTGTTGAGCAGTTGATGAATAAAGGTGATATACTTATTTTTACATGCAAGTTCATTCTTCTTAAGACTCTCGAGCTCAATCTGTTCTTTACGCAAGATCCTTTTGAGCTCAACATAGGCACCAAGAGGATCTGAACGCACAAGTCTAAACATGATAGACGAAACCTCTGCATATCGCTTGCTAAACTCTGTTTGAGCATAAGGACAACTACGATCGATAAGATCCTCCTTAACAAATCGCTCCTTAACAAAATCCTTATACAGCATAGCAATCTCAAAGATCTGAAGAACCTGAACATAATCATACTCATAATCCCTTTTTTGCGAAAGAACAATTTTTGTAACACGGCCTACCTCAGAAATAATATCAACCACACGTGTCATCACAATATCAGAATCCTCAAGAGATGGAATCATGACAGTACCTTCATAATTCACACGTAATACAATCTCATCGCCTTCTCTAATAATTTGATACGCTCCTACACCTTCAACCACATCCACCCACCTCTTCGAAAGGTTAATATAGACGATTTCTGCTGGTATGACTTTAAATATGTTACGTGAGGTGTTCTAAACAATGGCTGATCTGCCACCACTTGGACTTGAACCTCCACAGCCACCAAAATCTGCAGGAGGATTATTTGCCCGCAAACCAAAGGAAGAACCAGTAGGTCCTTCACAAGGCTTTGCTGACATGGCAGCTGAAGTAAACAACACTGCAAGAAGACTACGCATACTAGAAGACCGATACGGCAATACCAGAGACAAGATGCAATTCATAGAACAAAATCAAATCTCCTCACACAAATCACTGCAAGCAGAACTGCGAGCAACTGAAAAAGACCTCCTTGAGATCAAAAGACTATTACACGACGTAGACGCAAAAGTAGGATTACTTGCACAAGAAATTGCAGCAGGAGCACGCAAAGAAGATGTCATGGTCTTAAAACGATACATCGAATTATGGCAACCGCTGAACTTTGTAACCAGAAACCAGGTTGAAAAAATCATTGCCGAGATTATCGAAGAAAAACTACAAACCAAAGGATGACATCATGAAACCGAGTGAATGGAATCTTTGTGAATTAGTACCTTGTTTGGAAGCTATTGACACATTTTTAAAACAGCTTGAAGAACACGTTGCAAAAGCTCAAGATTTCAAGGATCGTCTAAATCACCAACTAAGTGCTCGTGAACTAGAACTCCTTTTACAACATAGTGAGCATGCAGCTGAGATCATGTCACGACTTGGAGGATATGCACAACTTTTATCAGCATCACACACCAATGATGACGCTGCACGAGCACTTGCATCAAGACTTAGTAGAATTAGTGCTGCAGCAAACAATCGCCTCATTTTTATTATACATTGGTGGAAAGAAGTAGATGAGGCCTATGCCAAAGACATGATGAAACAGTTACCAAGATATAAGCACTATCTTTTTGAAATCCGCCGCGCAAAACAGCACATTCTATCTGAACAAGAAGAGAGAATCATCAATCTTAAAGACGTCACTGGCAAAGAAGCATTGCTCAAACAATACGAATTACAAACAAGCACCTACAGATTCAAGGTACGCATAAAACAGAGAACCAAAACCTTCTTAGACACACAGATGCATGCATTAATCACTGACAAAAACCCAAAGGTGCGAAGTGCAGCATACAAATCACTGCACACAGTTTATGAGCAACACCAAAACGAACTTGGGGACATATATAGATCACGCGTAATTGATTGGAGCCAGGAGAACATAGACTTGCGACATTATGCAAACCATATTGCTGTACGAAACTTCTCAAACGACATTCCTGATGATGCAATACAGACCATGCTTGAGGTAATCAAAAAAAGACGAAACATATTTTCTGACTATTTCCTACAAAAGGCAAAACTTCTTGGAATCAAAAAGATGTCACGCGACCACATCTACGCACCACTCACCATGAAAAAACAGCATATACCATTTGATACTGGTGTAAAAATGGTATTGAATGCATTTGAACAATTTTCACCAACAATAAAAAACCTTGCACAAAACGTGATCACCACTAATCATCTCGATTCTCAAGTACGCGAACACAAAGAAGGCGGAGCATTTTGCAGCACCCCCCTCCCATCTATGGTACCTTTTGTGCTGCAGAGCTATAATAATGAATGGAATGACGTATCCACACTTGCTCACGAACTAGGTCATGCAATACACTCACAACTTGCACGAAATCATTCTATCTTTGTTGCACATGCACCAATGCCACTTGCAGAAACAGCCTCAATCTTTGGTGAAATACTTTTAGAAAAGAGTTACAAAAAAAGATTAACATCACCTCATACTCAAGCATGTCTTATAGCAAAAAGACTTGAGGGACTGTATGCAGCCATATGCAGACAAGCATACTTTGTGCTCTTTGAAATCCAAGCACATGACCTGATCAACTCAGGCGCAACAGTACAAGAGTTGTGTGATGCATACTATGAAAATCTACAATCCCAATTTGGTCCAAAGATCGAGATTCCAAAACACTTTGCATACGAATGGCTACGAATCCCCCACTTTTTCCAATACCCATTCTATGTCTACTCCTACAGCTTCGGAAACCTCTTAGTCCTTGCATTATACAAACAATATGAAGAAAAAGGAGAATCCTTTATACCTAACTACATCAAATTACTAAGCTATGGAGGTTCAGAAAGACCTGCAAAAATGCTTTCAGAGATTGGAATCGACATTTGCAACAAACAATTCTGGAATTCTGGCTTTGATGTGATTCAAAACATGGTCGAAGAATTCAATAGATTTAAAAACACGAAATCAGGGTAAATTTTGGGGGAAATTACTATGGCTATGTTTGATTTTCTTAAGAAAAAATCAGCACAAGAACCTAATTTATCATTTCCACCAGCTCCTGCGCCTACAGAAACCCCAACAGAATACGTGACTAGCATGCAACAACAAGGATTATCAAACAACCAGATTATTCAGATACTACAAAGACAAGGATATAACCAAACCCAAGTCTATGATGCTCTTAACCAAGCAACACTTAAATCTACCATAACTGGAGCCACACCAATTAGCGCTGAAGAAATCCAAACCCCAATTATCCCACAACCTGCAGAAGCTCCACAACAAAGAACCTTACCAGCAGGAGACTCACACACTGCCTCATTTGAGGAAATAGCTGAATCAATTGTAGATGAAAAATGGAAAGAACTCCAGAAAAAAATAGACAAGGATAGGGAATGGCGCGACCAAACAGAGATTCGCATCACAAAAATAGAACAACAAATTACAGATCTACGCACAGAACTTGACAATCTGCATAGAGCAATCATCTCAAAAATAGGCGATTATGACAAAAGCCTGCTGAGCGTAGGTACAGAGATTCGAGCCATGGAAAAGGTCTTTCAAAAGATCCTACCTGAATTAACAGATAACGTATCTGAACTTTCAAGAATTACAAAGGCTATCAAATCAAAAAAGTAAAAAAATTCGCCATATGCGAATTTTTGTGAAAGAATTTAAAAGGGGCTTCTCATCTTGTTTGAGCATGGTTTATCTTAAAGACGTACCAGTCAATATAGGAACCATACGCTTTAATGGCATCGTAGATCTTAGCGGACTCTTTAAGATCATGCGAGACTGGTTAGTAGACCATGAATACGAATTCTATGAAAAGACATTCAAATCAAAAGCTTACCCAGAAGGAATTAAAAAAGAACTTGAATGGACTGCAGGAAAAGACGTCACTGACTATATACGATACACTATTGATATCTACATCGTAGCTTTTAACATTATGGATGTTGAAGTTATCCGCAACGGAAAAAAAGCTAAATTAACAAGCTGCAGACTCGTTATTGAACTCAAAGGCAAAGTAGAAATGGATCCGTACAATCGTTTCGGTGGATCAAAATTTCTCCAAAACCTCCAAGACTGGTATCATCGGTATATTATTAAACGAGACATCCTCTTTATTTATGCAGATGGATTTTACTACCACGCACTAAAACTACACCGCATCATCAAAGAATACCTAGAATTTGAAACAAAAACAAGCTCCAAATAATCATGGCAGAAACAGAAACAATCATAGAAGATCGCAAAATAACATATGATGGAATCTTCTCAGTATCACAACTCTACAAAATCATTGACGAATACTTTACAAAACTTGGCTATGATAAAGTCGAACTTAAAAACACAGAAGTTGTAAAACCAGAAGGCAAATACATCGAAATCATCGCAGAACCAAACAAAACAGTCACTGACTATGCTAGATACGTAACCAATATCCGCATGATATTCTCAGAGATTAAGGAAGTTGACATCAAGCGCGACAATCAAAAAGAGCGACTTAACACAGGCAAGGTACAACTCATCTTCAACGCATACCTAGTCACTGATTATGAAGGACGATGGGAAGACAAACCAGTTTACTATATTATCCGCGCACTCATGAATAAATACGTCCTACAACCACTAACTAACAAATTCAAGGCTGAAATCAAAACACAAGTAGAGCAATGCGTTGGAAATGTCAAGGCGTTTCTTAATCTTTACAGATATTAGGTATATACAAATTCGTGACGCAAGTCCTGGCCTACTGAAAAGCAACATATAAACATGTCAAATAAGATGAAGAATAAGATACACAAAACATAGAGGTTGTCTTGGGATGAAAAAAGTGATAGGTATTATGAGTATCAGTATACTTGTTGTTGTTCATGTTTTATTTGCAGTTAATGGTCAAGGTTTTAATCCTAGTCTTGATTGGAGTGCAGTTTCTTTAGAGGATTTGAATAGATTTCGTTGGGATCTGATTCTTTCTGATAAAAGTCAGATTATTGATCTGCCTACTTTGCAGACTAATCAGCAGGCTCTTGTTAGGTTTTCAGATGAGCTTGCTGCAAAGTTGAAGGTTATGAAGATTGATCTTTTTGGAGCAAAGACACTAACCTGGAGAGATTAGGCAGAAGGTATTCAGCATATTTTATATATGAGAATTCAATAACAGCTTGTATGGATCGTTTCCAAGAGTTTCTCACTAATTTCCATCATCAACTTTCTGATGCTCTTACGGTTCCAATAAATATCAAGCTTCCTAAGGATGTTCAGCGTGTGATTATTGCTGGTATGGGCGGGTCAGGGATTGCTGGTGATGTGCTTGCGTCGCTGCTCTATGATGAGAAGATACCAGTTACTGTTTGTAAAGATTATCGATTGCCTGGATGGGTTGATGCTAAGACTCTTGTGTTTTGTATTAGTTATTCAGGTAATACGCAAGAGACGCTTTCTTCTTTTTCTGATGCGCAAAAGAAAAAAGCTCATGTTGTTGTGATAGCCTCAGGTGGAAAGATCCGTGATTTTTGTATGGAGTATCGCATCCCTCATATAGCTGTGCCTCATGATTATCCTCCAAGGTGTGCACTTGCATATCTTCTCATACCTATGCTTCGGATTCTTGAGCAGTATGGTTATCTTAAGAAGAAAGTGCAGGAGGTACAGGATGCTATTGAGATCGTCTCGCAGCCAACTCTTAGATTGAAGGCAGAGCAGCTTTCTCAAAAGATTGGTGATAAGACTCCTGTTATTTATACGTCTCCTCGACTTGCTGCAGCAGGGCTTCGGTGGAAGCAGGAGTTTAATGAGAATGCCAAGGTTCATGCTGTATATAACACCTTTCCTGAATTGTGTCATAATGAATTGATGGGGTATAGTCATGGTCATGGATCATTGTATGTCTTTATTCTTCGTGATGAGTCAGATACTGCCCAGGTGCAAAAACAAATGAGTGTTACAAAGGAGATTATCAAATCTAAGGGTTATGAAGTGATGGAGATAAATATGAAAGGTCCTTCTCAGCTTGTCAAAATTCTTACTGCGATCCATCTTGGGGATTGGTTAAGTTATTATCATGCGCTTGCTCATAAGGTTGATCCGTATCCAGTTGATTTGATTGAGCAGCTTAAGAAACGATGAAAAAATAGGAGCGTTACACATTTTTGAAAAACCAGAGCGCAGCGATGGGTTTTATTTACCATAAAGCATAAAATAGGGAATGAAATCTCCTGTTTATGCTTCTTAAATCAATACGGCTTCACAACATTCGCAGTTATACAGATGTAGAGATCCTATTTTCTTCAGGAAGTACGCTGCTCTCTGGTGATATTGGCAGTGGCAAATCAACGATTCTGTATGCAATTGAATTTGCGCTCTTTGGAATTTTGCGTGGTATACTTTCTGGTGAGTCTCTTCTTCGTCATGGGTGCATGGAAGGCTCAGTAGAACTCAGATTTGAGCTTGAGGAAGTGGAGGTTATAATCAAGCGCTCTCTTAAACAAGTTAAGGATACTGTAACACAGGATTCTGGTTTTCTTTCTATTAATGGCATGATCCAGCCAGCTACTGCAACAGAGCTCAAATCTAGAATACTTGATCTTATTGGTTATCCTCAGCAGCTTCTGAACAAGAGCAGGGATTTGGTATTCAGATATACAGTGTATACGCCTCAGGAGGATATGAAGCGAATTCTTTTTGATGAACCAGAGAAGAGGATGAGCACGCTTAGGCAGGTTTTTGATATTGATAAATATCGTCGGATACTAAGTAATATCTTAATTCTTATCAAGTCAAAAAAGGATGAGCGAAAGCAGCTTGAGGGTTTTCTGCTTGATTGGGAGGAGAAAAAGATTCGCCATCTGTATATCCAAAGAGAAGAATCGCACGTCAGTGATGAGATCAATGCCATTATGCCATTGCTTGTTGATGCGAAGCAGCAGGTTAGGCAAGCGTATGAGCAGGTTGCATCGTATGAACATCAGCATATCAAGTTTGTTGAGTATAAAAAAGAGCTTGATCTTATTGATATACAACTTAGGCAATTAACAAGTTCACGTCTTTTAGCAGAGCAGGAACTGCATCTGCTTTCACAATCTATCAAAACTCTTCAAGACCAGCTTGTTGGATTTGATCCAGCTCACTCTGAGAATCTGAGAATAAAGATTCAATCTCTTAGGTCAAATATTCAGGAAAAGCAAACTCAGACAGCAGCAATTCATGAGCAGATTGCTGTGTATCGTTCTAAGATTCAGGAGTCAACAGCAACCCAGGCTGTAATAGGTGAAATGCTTGTGTGTAAATCATGTCTTCAAAAGGTGCAGCCAGAGCATAAGGTATGGATTACACAAGAACAAGGTCGTATCATCAATGAAAACCAACATGCGCTACGTGAACGCAGTACTGTGCAAGCCAAGTTTAGTGCAGAGATTCAAGAACTCGAACAGCAGTATAATGATGTTCAGATAAAGTTAAGCAATTCAGAGAAGCTTACGGTTCTTCATCAAGGTGTTAAGGAACGAATAGCGATGCTGCAGCAAAGACAAGCACAACAGCAGCATCTTCATGAGCAGATAGTAGCTCTTCTTGCAAAAAAAGATCATGCGCTTGCACAACTTGATGTACTTTCTCAGACACAATCTGAACTTATCAAAGCAAAAGAAGAGTTAATACGATTGCAAGCAGGCGAAAGGGATCTTGCACTTAAACATCAGGCCATGCTTACAACAAAGGTTCAATTAGAAAGTCAGCGTAAGCTTCTTGAGGTGGAGCTTGCAAAACGTGAAGTGGCAAGTAGCAGATCAGCAACCCTGCTTTTTCATATTCATTGGCTTGAAGACACATTTATGCCACTCATAAGTCTTATTGAGAAGCATGTGCTAAGTACGATTTATCATCACTTCAATGGTTTGTTTGTGCAATGGTTTGGGATCTTGTTACGAGAGGATACTATTACTGCGAGTCTTGATGAGTACTTCACCCCAGTTATTATGCAGCAAGGGTATCAAACTCCAATGGATTTTCTCTCAGGTGGAGAGAAAACTAGCCTGGCTCTTGCATATAGGCTTGCTCTTAATAAGGTGATTAATGATGTCATTTCAACAATTAAAACAAAGAATCTGCTTATCTTAGATGAGCCAACTGATGGTTTTTCAACAGAGCAGCTTGATAATGTGCGTGAGGTGATTGATCAGCTCTTGCTTAAGCAGATTCTTATTGTATCTCATGAGCATAAGATAGAAAGTTTTGTTCAAAATATTATTATTATATCTAAACAAGAAGGGATTAGTAGTGTGGAGTATTTGTAACAAATCCTCACAAATATTCCATAAACAAGTCCCGCCAGAAGCCAGGCGAGTTCTGGAATACTTTACGTAACAACTTATTTAAATACTACGTTCTCGTCTATCGACTAATACTATGGCATTTCAACTAGGTTCCCTACTCTTTAACAATCTGATTCCTGGAGTTTATGCATTTGCATCGCTAATACCTCTTATCATTATTTATCTTATCAGGCCAAGGCCAGTAAGTATTGAGATTCCGTCGCTCATGTTTTTTTTAACAACTCATGATAATCCTAAACGTCAGTCATTTCTTCGTAAGATTGTTAAGGATTGGTTGTTTCTTATTCATTTTCTTATTCTAGCTCTGCTTGCGTTTAATCTTATGCAACCGTATAATATATATGAGCATGATATTGCATCGCAGAATACAGTTATTGTTCTTGATGTCTCAGCATCATCGCAGGTTATAGAAGGTGGAAGTTCCCGTTTTGAGAATGGTATTGATGCAGCGCTTCAAGCAGTTAAGGATCATAACACAATTATTCTTGCAAAACATGTGCCAAGTATTGTTCTTCGTGATGGAACTATGCAGGAAGCTAAAGAAACGCTTCAAACACTTCGTCCTATGGATACCTCATCAGCTATTGGTGAAGCCATGATTCTTGCTGGAGAAATACTTGCAAATAAGGAAGGTCGTGTGGTTGTTGTTTCAGATTTTATTAACACTGATGGTGTAGATCCAATAACAGCAAAGGCTGCTCTTGGTACACAGAATATTGTTGTTGATCTTATTAATACTGCGCAGCAAGGTCGTAAGCAAAATATTGGGATTACTGCAATGGATATTGATGAGGATTCAAGCACTGTGTTTATTCATAATTATGAACAACAACCTGCTTCTGTAAGGCTCCATATTGGTGATCTTACTAAGGATATAGCTATTCCTTCACTTGGTACACAGAGTTATTCATTCAAGACTCCTTCAAAGGTTACTAAGGTTACAATTGATAATAATGATGATTTTGATGCTGATGATGTTGCATATATCTCATCTCCTGAAAAAAAGCCAATCAAGGTTCTTCTTATTACCAATAATGAGAGTGTTTTTTTGTCTAATGCTCTCAAATCTCTGCCTGAAGTAATGCTTACGATTGCAGAGCCGCCTATTGTGCCAAAAGGAGATTATGATATCTATATTGTTCATGATATCATACCAAAAAATGTGCTTCCTGGGACATATGAAGATATTGCTGATCATGTGAAAAAGGGAAAAACTGCGATTATTGCAGCATCAGATAATTATATCGGTGTTGATTTTAAGGGCTTGTTGTCTGTTAGGTTAACAGCAGTTTCCAATAAGACTCTTACCTTAGTTGAACAAATTAATAGTTTTACTAAGAACATTGATTTTGGTGGTATGGATAGGTATTATAATGCAAGCCTGCTTTCTGGTGCAATTCAGTTGGTGTCAGATGGAAAGAATAATAGTATTATGGCGTATCAGCAGCAAGGGTCTGGTAAGGTTGTGTGGTATGGTATCATGGAGCGTTATTCAGATTTTAAGGTTAATCCAAGTTATCCTATTTTTTGGGCTAAACTTGTTGAGTTTCTGACAAATCAAGAGAGTATCAAGAATCTTAATCTTCATACTGGGGATACGATTATTTTAGATGATATTAAGGTTATCAAGACTCCAACACGAACCATAAGTACAAACACCATTAGTTTTGATGAGACTGGAATCTATGAAGTTGATGGCCGCAAGATTGCTGCAAGTCTGCTTAATGAAAAGGAAAGCGAGATTAATCCTTCAAAGGTTATTGCCGCAAGTAGTGGTAAACAAATAATGCTTAAGCCAGTAAAGGAGAAACGCGAATTTGAATGGGAGATACCTCTGCTTATTGGTGTTATTGTTATTGTATTCTTTGAGCTTATTTATGTCAAGTTACGAGGTGACTTATGATCGATTTCAGCGTGTATTATAGTGCTCCAAACAATGTTCTTATGTATCCGTGGGTGCTTTTTTTTATTATTCCAATAATCCCTATTATGTGGATGCTTCTCTTCTCAAACTTGGTCACCTGGCTTGGAGAGGATGCTACATCTGAGGCTGTTAAGAGAAGAAGAAAACTTAGGTGGTTTGTATTAATGTCCAGAAGTCTGATCATGTTGCTTCTTCTTATTGCTATTGCATCGCCTTTTATTGAAAAAGAGACTATTGTTGAAGGAGATCCATATCTTCGTATACTTATTGATAATTCAACATCATACTCCCTTTTTGATTTATCCATTGCAAATAAGGTAGTGTCAGCTATTGGTTCTAGTATTCGTGTTGAAACAAGCACCTTTGGTGCTAAGGAAACCTCGGCAATTGGTGATGCTATTCTTGGAAATCTGCAGAATAATGGGAATATTCTTCTTATTAGTGATGGAAACAACAATTTTGGTAGGGATCTTGGTGATGTTTCCTTATATGCAGCAAGGCTCAATGCCTCTATTTCAGGTCTTTTGCTAAAGCCAGTTCATAATGATGCTAGGATCTGGGTTAGCGGACCATCTAAAACACTTGAAGATGTTGATAATAGGTTCACGATTCATATCGCAACCACTGGTGCTAGTAAGACAACACATGTGACTTCGATATTAGATGATGTTGTTATTTTTGATAAAGTAACTGCTGAACAAGAGATTCCTATTGTTCAAAAATTAGGTCCTGGATATCATAGATTAATTGCACAAATAGAGGCAGGTGATGATTATTTTGTTCAGAATAATATTTTTTATAAGACAATTAAGGTTGTCAAAAAGCCCCACGTGTTTTTTTATACAAAGGTAGAATCGCCACTTTATACGCTTTTATCTCAAACATATGATATGAGTAAAGGGTCTGTATTGCCTCAAGATTTGTCAGTATATCATGCTATTGTTATTAATAATTTGAATGCCGAGGATATTAGTGATCAAGATGTTGATCGTATTATTGATTTTTCAAGTGATGGTAATGGTGTGGTAGTAATTGGAGGTGATAATTCTTTTGAAAAAGGTGCATATAAGGATTCTCGTTTTGAGGAGATTCTTCCTGTGTATGTTGCTGAGCCTGGTAAGAAAGAAGGGGATATTAATGTGGTTGTGGTAATGGATATCTCTGGATCTCAAGGTCAGAGGGTTGGTCCTGGAGGTGCAGTTTCAGTTGATGTTGAGAAGGCTCAAACCCTCTCGATTATTAGTGATATGCGTCCTGAGAATAAGCTTGCTATCGTTGCATTTAATACACAGTCTTTTGAGATTGAGCCACTCTCGTATATATCAGAAAAAGCTGGGCATGTTGAAAAGGTTAAAAGGCTTCAGCATGGTGGTGGAACTATGATTGGTCAAGGGCTTTTCAAGGCTCTTGAGATTCTCAAGCCTGCAGAGGGTAGTAAGAATATTATTCTGATTTCTGATGGGATTACCCAGCTTCCTGATGAAACCTTCAAAACAGCAGCTCTTGCAAGTAAGCTTGGGGTTAGGATATATACTGTTGGTGTTGGGCCGCAAACTAATGATTTTGTTATGAAGAAGATTGCTGAGAATTCAAATGGTATCTATTTTAGGACTGAGCAGCTTGATCGTGTTCGTATTTTGTTTGGAAAAGCAGAAGAGGGTGATGCAAAAAGATTTACTGTTTCTATTCTTGATGGGAATCATTTTATCACACAAGATCTTTCGCCTCCTAATGCTGTTATTACTGGGTATAATATTGTTGTGCCAAAAACAACTGGCTCGTCACTGCTTACAACACAGGTAGGTGATCCTATTCTGACTGCTTGGAGGTATGGACTTGGGAGGATCATTGCTTATACTACTGATGATGGTTCACAGCTTGCTGGTGAGATGCTTAGTGCGCAGAATTCGTATGTTATTACGCGTATGATGAATTGGGCTATTGGAGATCCTGATCGTACTTCAGAGTCTTTTGTTGATATTGAGGATACAAGGGTTAATACGCCTAGTAAGATTATTGTTAAGAGTCTGCAGCCGCCAAAGGCTGATGGTGTTGCCTTTTTTAAGACTTCAGATGATTTGTATCGTGCAACAATTGTGCCAAGTAATCTTGGGTTTAATAGCTTAATTGATGCGCAATTCGCAGTTAATTATGCAGATGAGTTTGCTGATCTTGGGGTTTCTCCAGGGTTTGAGAAAGTTGTGTATGCTACTAAAGGAAGTATGTATTTGCCCAATCAGGCTGATGCTATTATTAATGAGGTACGGAGTAGATCAAAGCGAAGCGTGATGAAAAAGCAGTTTATGAGGTGGATGTTTATAGTATCAGCCATGTTTATCTTTCTTATTGAGGTTGCGCTGCGGCGTCTCATAAGCAAGCAGAGAGGTTAAAAATTGTTTAAGTTCTCCGCAGAATATTAAACAATTTTTTGGGGGTATACTTTATAAAGCTCTTTCTGCATTCATAAGCTATAATAAATATTATCATAAAGATTATAATAAAGATTATATAGCACACGTCACGGTTGAGCATATGGCATATATCACAAAAAACGCCAACATTCTCTTACTCTTCCTTATTGTACTTACAGCTATATTCCTTGTTGGTGTTGCTTTGTTCTCAACATCACAAATCAACTCGCTTACTGGAAGGTATCTTGAGAAGGTGGAGAAACTAAGGGATGTTGAAACTGATCTTCAGGGCAAGATACGTTTACTTGATCAGGTCAAGACTGAGCTCAAGCTCAAGCAAGAGCGAGAAACCTCATTTACGCAAAAGTACTCTGAGGTAAGAGGAGAAAAAGAGACTATTGAGCAAGAGAAGGATAGGCTTGCTACAGAGAAACAGCAGGCATTAAATTCCCTTGCACAGTCCCAAAACGAGCTTGTTGAGGCTCGTAACAGGATTAATTTTAATGAGGCTCAGATACAGCAGCTTAATCAGCGTGGATCTCAGCTTGAGTCAGATCTTCGTTCGTCACAAGCCCTTGCAAAGGAGAGATTGTCTACGATTAATTCGTTGACATCACAACTAAATACTTGTAAATCAAACTCTCAGGCAGGGTCATAAGTATGGAGCAGATTATTCTTGCATTACGTGAAATTAAACAGGTTCTTACGCAGATTGCTGTTGCTCAGGCAATTATTGACTCCCTGCTTTTTTTTATTGTATTATATTTTGCAGCGATTCTATTGAGTATTGATCTTGCACTTGTTTTTATTATAGCTATTATGTATTTTATTATTCACTGTTCATATAAAATTAAAAATATTAATTTAAGATCTGTTGAAGATGCTGTGCCTGAGTTGCGTGAGCAACTAACAACTAGTGCAGATAATCTTAAGGTCGATAATGAGATTGTGCAGCTTCTTCATCTTGATGTTCTTTCAAGGATGCGTGCAGTGAAGGTGTCTCTTTTTATTCCATACAAAAAGTTGTGGAGGGAGATTATGTCTATTGCTGGTATTGCATTTCTTATTATTATTCTTGCGTCTCTAAATGTCAAGTTCTTTGATTATAAGACTATGCTTACTGGTTTTTCAACAAAAGATGTAAAATCGCAGCAAGAGTTCCAGCAGTTTGCTGGAGGAGAGAATATGAGTAGTGGGGAGATCTTTGGTAATGAGTCGATTGCAGAGTTAGGTAATCGCCAGCTTGAGTTACAGATAAATCCTATTCTTTCTGAATTAAATCTTGATGATATTAAGGATGCAAAGCCAAAGAATTTTGATACCTCTGACATTCCTAAGGAGATCATGGCGTCTACTGATTCTTCATTTGATGAGAAGATTCCAAGGGAGCATAAGGAGATTGTGAAGAGGTATTTTTCTGCTATTAGCAGACAGAAGTAGTGTCTTTTGATATAACTAGGAAGATTAATAAATATGACGCTGTCTGTGGTTAGGTATGGTGATGATGGATAATATCAAGAAGACCTTTGAATATCTTTTTAAGGAAATGGGTAAGGTTGTTGTTGGGCAAGAGGAGTTGCTTGAGCAATGTATGGTTTCTATTCTTTGTGATTCAAATGCTCTTATTGAGTCCAATCCTGGGCTTGCTAAAACCCTTACTGTTAGGACTCTTGCGCAGCTTATGGATCTTAAGTTTTCTCGTATTCAGAATACGCCTGATCTTATGCCCTCAGATATTACAGGGACGTATATTATTGAGGAGAGTGATGGTAAGCGTGCATTCAAGTTTCAGCCAGGTCCTGTTTTTGCTAATATTGTGCTTGCTGATGAGATTAATCGTGCTACGCCAAAAACCCAGTCTGCGCTTCTTGAGGCAATGCAGGAGAAGCAGGTTACTGTTGGTACAAAAACCTTTGAGCTTGATAAGCCTTTTTTTGTTCTTGCTACGCAGAATCCTATTGAGCAAGAGGGTACCTATCCTCTTCCTGAAGCTCAGTCAGATCGATTTTTGCTTAAGATCGTTGTTACCTATCCAAAATTTGATGATGAGATTGAGATTGTGACTAGATATACTGAGGATGAGCGACCCCCAACTCTGAGGCCAGTTATCAAAAAAGATTCTATTCTTCAGCTCCAAAAGCTTACGCGACAGGTTCCTGTGTCTAATGATCTTAAAAAGTATGTTGTTGATCTTATTACTAAGACGCGTACGAAAAAGGATCTTATTGAGTATGGTGCTTCGCCACGAGCATCGATAGGTCTTATTCTTGCTTCTAAGGCTCGTGCACTTATGGATGGTAGAAAATATGTGTCTAAGGAGGATATTAACGCCCTTGCTTTGCCTGTGTTGCGGCATAGAGTTATTCTTAATTTTGAAGCAGAGCGTAAGGGTATGACTACTGATGATGTAATTAAGCAGCTGCTTAAATAAAAAGGATTGGTATTAATACCTCTTTTCACCAACCATCTACTACCAACCCCAAACCATTTCTATTCTCACGCAGTATTCTTTATAAATAAGATGTTTCACTAATGGTATATGGTTCTTGACACGACATTTCTCAAACAGCTTGATCGATTTGAGCTTATTATGTCACGTAAGATCAATTCGCCATATCAAGGAGAACGTCAATCAATTGCAGCAGGGTCAGGTCTTGTGCTCAAGGATTTCACTCATTATTCAGCAGGTGATGATTTTAGAAAGATTGATTGGAAGGTTTTTGCACGAACAGACAAGCTTTTTATTAAGCGATATGAGGAAGAACGTAATCTCACAGTTCATATTCTTGTTGATTATTCAGGTTCTATGAATTTTGGTAAACGCATTAAAAAAAGTGAATATGCTGCTATGCTTGGGCTTGGGTTTGCTTATATGGCTATGAAGAACAATGAGCGGTTCTTGCTCTCAACATTTGCAGAGCGAATTGATATTTTTAAACCTAGGCGTGGAAGGGCTCAACTTGCAGCAATGGTGGATTATCTTTCTGCGAAGAAATCAGAGAATATAACGAATTTTGAAGAATCGCTTGGACAATATTATAAAGGTATGGTTAAGAATAAGTCTGTTATTATTATTATCTCTGATTTCTTGTATCCAATTGAGCAGATTCGAACAACCCTGCTTCGTTTTAGAAATCATGATGTTAAGCTTATTCAAGTGCTTGATGAGGTTGAGCTTAATCTTGCGCTTGAGGGAGATTATAAGCTTGTAGATTCTGAGAGTAAGGCACAGCTAAGGACTTTTATTAGCCCTTATCTGCGCAAGATATATCTTGGTGCGTTAAATGATCATAATGCTAAAATCAAGCGGCTTGTAAGTGAGATTCATGGGCAATTTGTTACTATTGGTACAAATCAGGAGCTTTTTGATGCATTCTATAATGTCTTGGGTGGAAGAAAGTGAATAGTTTTTATGTTGATAAAGAAACTAGAAATCTTAAGATGATGGCATTTAAGAAAGTTGAGCCATCAGTTCAGAGTGCATTCCAGCTTTCACCTCCTATTTTGCAAACCGCACCTATGCATCAAAGACATTATGACTCCTCTTTAGAAAAGTTAAGTGCCACTGATTTATCTCAGTATGTTAAAGAGCTTGATGAGAATCTTGTTACTGAACTACCAAAGTATCAGGAAAGAATCAGAACGCAAATTAGGCATATTGATGATGAAAATGAGCAGCTCAGATTTAGATCATTCTCCAGAGCAAGGGATTATATGGCTAGTAATCCTCTTATAATACCAGCATTGGAGGGATGTAATAATCAAATGCCTCTTAAGTTATCCTCAAGACAGGAATTGCATCAAGAATTGGATATGCAGTATCATGTGTTTGGTGTTGTCTTTGCAGCAGATAAGACACCTCGTCCATACAGGCTTGAAACAATCTGTATTGATCCTGCATTGCCTGGATTTCTCATTCAGAAATATCAAGAGTATAACAGGAATGATTTAAAGCAGCGTCATATGTGTTTAGGAGTGTTATCTGCTCTGTATAATCTCTGCTATGATCAAGATGATGATGGGATTCATATCTATAATGGAGATGGAGCATATCCATTTAGTAATGTGCCTCTTGGATTTTTTGCATCCTTATTAAATTATAAGATAGCCACAATCTATAATCACAACAATCAAGATACCAGGCTCTGTAAAAGTATTGAAAACGGAACCATTCTTAGGGTAACCTATCTTCGAAAGATAGCGTATCCAAGTATTGCAAGAACAGTGTCTCTTGTTGCATTTACTAATTAAAAATGGCGCGCCCCTTTTTTCATTTAAGATTCTTCTTTTCTAATGGTAAATATCAGATTGTCCTTCTCAACATCAAAGAATCCTAGTCTTGCACCTGCGTCAAGCCAGCCGTGTGCATAGTTAAGCGCTGCAAATGCTGTTACAAGATCGCCTTTTTGTCTAAAATAGTTTGCATCAGAATAATATCGTTGTGCCATATCAAGCATGTCTTGTGCTTTCTCTTCCCATGACCCAGGTACGAGTTTGACCTTTGCAATGGCTTGCTTTGTAATGTCAGTATACTTCTCTAATTTTTCTGTGGTGATGACGTCTTGCATATTATGATAAATGAACGTACTTTTTTAAAATGGGTCGCGTCCTTTTCTTTATTTGATAATGCCATAGCCAATGAGCCGAAATCTGTTTCCAATTCGTCTTGAGATAGTTACTCTTGCAGATTTGGATGCACATATTGGCAGTTTGAGACTGCAAAGTATCTCTTTTTTACCTAATTCCAAGACAATGCCTACTGTGGCAGCGCAGTTTACATTCAACATAAGTGGTTCGCCAAGTTTTATTGGTTCAACAACAATGTCATCTTTTGTTCCGACTACACGTTCAAGCAGGCAGAGTTCTAAGCAAAGTTGGTGCCATACTGGCGGAATGCTGTTTGCGTGTCCAACTATTGCGCCTGTGAGTTTATCAGATTTGACAATAGCAGGATCTAGTATGGTCATAAGTGCAACTGATCCGCCAGGAATAACTTCTTGTGCATGCTGGCCTCCTGTTACCATGTCTGTGATTCTAGTATGAAGTGGTTTCCATACTTTTTTGTTTTTTTCCTCAACCTCATAGCCTGGACAGATGGTAATCTCATCACCAACACAAAAACGGCCTTGCACTACACATCCCCCTAGTACTCCTCCAACTAGGTTTTCTATTGCAGTTCCTGGTTTGTTGATATCAAAGGATCTTGCTACAAACATGATTGGATTTGCTAAGAGGTCACGTGGTGGAGTTGGTATGGTTTCTTGAATCGAGTTGATAAGTACATCAAGGTTGAGATTGTGTTGGCCAGAGATTGGAATAATTGGTGCGTTTGCAAACTTAGTGTCTTTTAGAAAAGATCTAATCTGATTGTAGTGTTGTGAAGCCTTTTCTTCACTGACTAAATCAATTTTGCTTTGTATGACAATTATATTTTCAATTCCCAGGATTTGTAATGCCATGAGGTGTTCGCGTGTCTGAGGTTGGGGGCATTCTTCTGAGGCAGAGATAAGAAGAAGTGCTCCGTCAATGATTGTTGCTCCTGCAAGCATGGTTGCCATGAGTGATTCATGGCCTGGTGCATCAACAAGTGAGATCTTGCGTTCAAATCTTGTTTTGGTTTTGCAGACTGGGCAGGTAGGGGTTGTGCTAAATGATTCATAGCTTTTACATGTTGGGCATGTATATATACTGATATCAGCATAGCCAAGGCGAATAGTGATTCCTCGTTTGATTTCTTCAGAATGTGTGTCTGTCCATTTGCCTGAGAGTGCTTTGACAAGGGTGGTTTTTCCATGGTCTACATGGCCAAACATGCCAATATTGATTTGTGGCTGGGTGTTTTCTAATGTGTCTGTAAGTGAGGATATTTCATTTTTTTTTTTACTTGTCATATATATATCGAAAGCAAGGATTAGCTTATAAAGTCATCTTTTAGCATCATGCTTTATATACTACCCTATTACGTGTTGACCTTCTGCTTTGTGCAGGGAGTGAAGACGATGAATAATGGGATAATAAGTTCTGGAACTACAAACACAGCAAAAAGGTGTTTTGATGCGTATGAGCATGCTCTTAGGTCATATATAGGATTGTCTACAGAAAGGCAGCTTTCTCGTCAAGAGGATTATGCATTGGCAGAGGCCTTGACATTTGGACGTCGCGGGTGGGTTAAGGTAGGTTCAGAAACGCGAAAGCGTATGAATAGCGTGAATAAGCAACATGTGTATAGGAGATCAAAGAGTGTGGCTCTTCCAGATTTTACTACATATTTTCTTTATGCATGCTCACTTGAGTATCAAGGAAACACTAAAGATGCTATGGCTTATTTTAGGCGTGCGCAATCTGTTTTTGGATCTTCGCAGCATTTGTATAATATATTAGGTAACTTGTTTGTTCCTGCATGCAGGCATGAGCAGTATCAGATAAGAACAAATAATGAACCAGCTCAAAGTGTTAGGGATTATTCAGGAAATTGTCTCTAATCTACCCTATAAGCAAATATAATTAAAATTTGTTTAAGTTAGCCGCAGGTGAACATTAAACAAATTTTTCTAACTGCAGCCAAGGCTTGTTCCGCAGTTAAGGCATTTGTAGCATGATCCATTGCGTACTGTGATGTGGCCGCATTCATTACAAGCAGGTGCATCTCCCATCATGTTCTCTAGTTGTTTGTCCATTGTATTGATCTCTTCACGTGTCTGTGTTGGTTCAGGTTTTGTATGAAGTTCGTCTAGTCCTGTTGGTTTTACATGGACAAAGTCTGTTCTGCCTAGGTATTCCATTCCTATGACTCTAAAGATAAAGTCTACTATTGAGGTGCAGGTTTTTACATTTGGATGGTCTGTCATGCCATTTGGTTCAAATCGTGTGAATGTGAATGCATTCACAAATTTTTCTAGTGGCACGCCGTATTGTAGGCCTAGTGAGACTGCTATGGCAAAGCAGCTCATCATGGATCGATATGCTGCGCCTTGTTTGTGAAGGTCGATAAAGATTTCACCTAATGAATTATCTTCATATTCGCCGCTTCGAATGTACACCTTTTGTCCGCCAATATTTGATTTCCATGTTATGCCTTTTCTTCGATTTGGAAGTTCCTTACACCAGCCACGTTGTAATTCTTGTGGGATTGTTGTTGGTAGTTCAGTATTTATTGATGAGGTTGAGCTTAGTGGTTGGGAAGCTTTGCATCCGTCTCTGTAGAGCGCAACTGATTTTAGTCCCATTTTCCAGCTCTCGACATAAATCTTTTCTATGTCACCTACGCTAGTGTCACTTGGTAGGTTTACTGTTTTTGAGATTGCTCCTGAGATAAATGGTTGTACTGCAGCCATCATTTTTATATGTCCCATTGGGTCAATGAATCGTTTTCCAATGCCGCATGTGTTTGCACAATCAAAGATAGGTACGTGTTCTGTTTTTAGATGTGGTGCGCCTTCTACTGTTTGAGCACCTTCTATATAGAGTGTAATCTCTTTTACATGTATATCAGAAAGGCCTTTTGCGCGTAGTGCCTTGGGGTTGATATGGGGAATCCAATCATTAAATGATTTTGTTGTTTGTATAGACTCTTCAGCTTCTCCTATTTCTTTTTCAGAATAGCCCATGCTAAGGAGTTTGTCTTTGGAAAGGTGTGGAGCTCCAATAAGGGTTGATTTGCCTATCATAAAGTCGATAATCTCAGCAACCTGGTGTTGGGTATATCCTAACCTGATAAGTGCTCGTTGTACGCTTTGATTTACAATCTTAAAATAGCCTCCTCCTGCTAATTTTTTGTATTTGATAAGGGAAAAATCAGGTTCTACTCCTGTTGTGTCGCAATCCATTAGTAGACCGATAGTTCCTGTAGGTGCAAGTACTGTTGCTTGTGAATTTCTGTATCCATATTCTTGTCCTAGTGTTACTGCTTCGTCCCAGTCTTCACGAGCAGCATTAAGCAGGTCTTGTGGACAATGGCGGACATCGATCTTGTATGCAGCCTCGCAGTGCTGGTTCATGATTCTAAGCATTGGTTCTCGATTGTTTTCAAATCCATTAAATGCTCCATGAGCAGCAGCCAGTTCTGCAGAGACTCGGTAAGCGTGTCCTGTGAGGATTGCGGTTATGGCTGCTGCAGTGCCAAAGGCTTTGTCACTGTCATATGGAATGCCTTGGATCATGAGTAATGTACCAAGGTTTGCGTAGCCAAGTCCTAATGGTCTATAGTCATGTGAGTTTTTGGCTATTGGTTTTGTTGGGTATGATGAAAAGTCAACAAGAATTTCTTGTGCAATAAACATGATTCGTATTGCATTGCGATATGCTGTGATGTCTATGTTTCCTTGTGCGTCGAGAAATTTGACTAGATTAATAGATGAAAGATTGCATGCTGTGTTATCAAGGAACATGTATTCTGAGCATGGGTTGCTTGCTCTAATCATTCCTGTGTTAGGACAGGTATGCCATTTGTTGATGATTGAATGAAATTGTACGCCTGGATCAGCGCATTCCCATGCAGCTTGGCTTATGAGTTTCATTAATTCTCGTGCACTGTATTGGTTGTGGATCTCGCCTGTTGTTCTGAATCTGGTTGCCCATGTGCCTCCTGTGAGGAATGCATTCATGAAATCATCAGTGATTCTAACTGAGTTATTAGAATTTTGTCCTGAAACTGTGTGATATGCTTCTCCGTTAAAGTCTGCTGGGTATCCTGCAGCAATAAGTGTCTTTGCTTTTTTTTCTTCGCGTTGTTTCCAGGTGATAAATTCCTTAATTTCTGGATGATCCATATCCAGAACTACCATCTTTGCAGCTCTGCGTGTTGTGCCTCCTGATTTCATTGATCCTGCAGCACGATCAAATATTTCTAAAAACGCCATAACGCCTGAGGATGTTCCGCCACCTGCGAGTTTTTCGTATTGTGATCTAAGGGTTGAGAAGTTTGTTCCAGAGCCTGATCCATACTTAAAGAGTCTTGCTTCTGATTTTACTGAATCAAAGATTGACATCAAGTCATCATTCACATATTGGATAAAGCATGCTGAGCATTGTGGGTGTGAGTAGGCATTCTCTGTTTCTTTGAGTTCCCCATCAGTAAGGTCTGTGTACCAGTTTCCACCAGTGCCACCAATTCCATAGTGGTGCCATAGCCCAACATTAAACCATACTGGAGAGTTGAATGCAGCCTTTTGTGTTATTAAGAGGTGAGCCATTTCTTGTTCAAAATTTTCTGCGTCTTGGGCACTTGTAAAATATCCGTGTTTTTCTCCGAATGTACGAATTGAGTTTGAAATTCTAAACACTACTTGTCGAGCTGATATCTCGCTACCTGTGTGCGGAACGCCTGCTTTTCTGATGTATTTTGATGTGATGATATCAGTTGCAAGTTGGGACCAGCTTGTTGGGACTTCGATATTTTTCATTTCAAAGACAACACGACCATCTGGTTCTACAATAGAACATGATCGAAGTTCATAGTCTATGCTGTCTAAAGCGTTTTCATTAGGTTTTGTAAAGAATCGTTTAATGCATAGTCCTTGTTTTGACAGTAGTGCTGTTTTCATGATCCATCACCTCAATAGTACTGATATAAGTGTCCACAAACTATTGCTGTAGTTTTGTCCTATTACAAAAAAACAACAATATGTTGTGTTCTTCTGATACACTTTATGCTATTAGTAGATTTGCATTTTGTAGTTTATATGTTTTGTGTTTCCCTATAATTTGTGGTTACTAATTTGTGGTCACTATTGTTTTTAGCACTTCAAGTTTTTCATCAAGCAATTTCTTGGTGCGAGCCTCGATACAGATACGGAGTAATGGTTCTGTGTTGGATGCTCGAACATTTGCCCACCAGTCTGATCCATGGACAGTTATGCCATCTATGGTTTCTATTTTTTCATTCTTAAAATAATTATGAACATATGTTACGCAAGCCGCTGGATTCTCTACCTTTAGGTTAATCTCACCTGATCGTATATATCTCTGAAATGGTTTTATTAATGTACTTATTGGTGCATCTTGTGCAGATAAAATGGTGAGTATTTTGACTGCAGCAAGTACAGCATCATCAACAAAAAAACTTTCTTTAAAGTAGAAGTGGCCAGATATTTCTCCTGCTAATGGAATTTGTTGGCTTCTCATACTTTGTTTGATAAATGCATGTCCGACTCGATGTATAATTGCAAGTGGTCCAAATTCTTCTGCAATAACCTGTGTTGATCTGCAATCATAAATAAAACGTGCTGTTGGATCATTTTTGTGAAGCTGTTTTGCAAGAAGGATAAGAATGTAATCAGAGGAGATAGGTATTCCGTGTTCATCGATAAATATAATGCGATCAGCGTCAGCATCAAAAGCAAGTCCTAGATCTGCTTTTTGTAATCGCACCTCAGCACAAATTGCTCTTAGATTCTCCGAGTTAAGAGGGTCTGGTTCATGGTTTGGAAATTCTCCATCAAGATTCTTGTATAAATGAATGATCTGTAGTGGTAAGTTTTTGTATACTTCTGGAAAGGTAAGTCCAGCCATGCCGTTTCCTGAATCTACCACAATTTTGAGTTTGCGTGAAATCTTTGTATGTAAGAGGATAAAATCTGTGTATTGTTGCAGTAATGATGTAGATCTCAAAAGCCCTTTCTTGTTAGGATGGTGTGGTAATCCCATGCGGATCATCTGTTCAATCTGACGAATTCCACTCTGATCACTAAGTGGGATTGCGTGTTCACGAATCAGTTTAAAGCCATTATACGCTTTTGGGTTATGGGAAGCTGTGACCATGATGCCAGCAGGAGCATGAGTGTGAATCACGGCAAAGTAGAACATGGGTGTGCTGGTTAGTCCAATCTCAATCACATCTGCACCTTGATCACGTACGCCTCGGATGACAGCATCAGCAAGTGCAGGGGATGAAAGTCTACAATCTCTTCCAATAACAACCTGTTTTGCAGTAAGGTAAAGTACTAATGATCGACCAATCAAGTATCCAATCTCTTCATGAATTTGTTGCGGATATACACCGCGTATATCATATGATTTAAAAATGGAATCCGTCATGATAAGGGAAGTAGTACCCATATTAAACTGTTTTTGCTTGTCACTTCCAAATAAGAACAGTTACTATAAGGAAGGAGCATAATCTTAAGAAAACTATATAAATCCAGTTGAGACTATTTCAAGTGCAGATCTTGAGGAATACATGAAACAAGACAAACAAATTGGGTTTTTCAATAGATTTTTCGCATCCCCCCCTTCGCCACGAGCATCAGAGATCAAAGAAGAAAACAAGACTAAAGAACTCAATTTTGCTGCGCGAGAAAAACGAATTGCTGACAAAGAAAAAGAATGGGCTAAAAGGGAAGTATACAAACAGCAAGAGCTTAAATTAGCAGAAAAGCTAGAAACAAGTATTAAAGAACTTACTCTTAAGCGACATGAGCTTGAAAGTCAAGTTGTCGGGAAAAAAGAGGAGCTTAGACAAAGCACGAATCAGCTTCGTAGCACAATAATTACTATCAAGTCTGAAGAGAAAAAATTGTTGTCACGTGTTGCTCAACTCAAGAGTATTGAAACAGATCTTCTTGAGAAAGAAGCGCTTCTTGAAAATAAGCAAGAACTCTTGGGTAGAAAAATAGATGAGTTAGCAAAAAGAGAGGTGACAATTTCTCAAATCGAGAAAAGAGTGGAAAAAACAAAGCAGGATTTTGAACGCCAACGTGTCAATCTTAGCAAGCATATTGAAACGCTTCAAACACAAAAGATACAGCTTCACAAAGAGGTTGACGAATCTGAAGTAGCGCTTCGTGAGGTAAATCGTGAAGTTCAGGGCAAGCGTGATCTTATGATAGCTCTTGAAAAAAAACAAAAGCTACTTGCCCAAATTGAAGCAACACTCCTTACTAGAGAACATGCTTTAGAAGAGCGAGAAGAGCAACTTAGTGGTAGGCTAAAGGAATTTACAGTGTTTGAAAAGGATTTTATCAAAAAACAAAGGGATGCGCAGCAGCTTGCAGTCGAGATTAACGCAGTCCAGGAGAAGGTTAGTGCTGCACAGCAAGATCTCGTACAACTTGAATCGCAGTATACTCAGCGCAAAAAGGTCTATGAACAACTTGATCTAAGAGCAGCTGATCTTGAATCTAAGGATGCAAAGATAAGAGAAGTTATGGTTCTTCTTGATCAAAAGCATCAACTGCTCACAGATCGAGAAGTTCAGATGGTTTCAAAAGATAAGGAGTTTGGTAAGCGAGAAACACAGTTTCTTCAACTTGAGGTAAGGATGGAGAAAGAGTCAAGGCAATTTGAGGATATTAAAGTACAGGTAGCAGAAAAACAAAAATTGTTTGTAACGCTTACAAAACAGCTTGCTAATATTGAGACTACAAAACAAGATATTGTTCTCAAAGAAACAGAAATCAAGCAGCGCGAAGAAGGTGTTACTGCCAAATTAGCTGAGTTGCAGAAGATTCAGCAGTCTGTAACTGAGCAACAAGCTGCATGGAGTACGCGATACAGCAGTCTTGAGAAAAATCTTGATGAACTCCATATTGAGAAAACAAGGCTTGAAGAGTCTATCCTACTTGAGAAAAATGAGCTCAAAGCGCTTTCTGATGAATGGGACAATCGGGTTAAGATATTCCTTGAAAATCGGAAATATGTGCAAGATGAGATGAAACGTATCTCTAGGCTCAAGCTTGATGATTTAAGCGTTCTGGAAGCTAAGGAGTCAGAGATTCAAGATATTGTCAAGGAAATAGATGCTGATAGAAATTCGCTTAGAGAAGAGGAAGATGCTGTTATTAGCAAAATTGCAGAGCTTACTCGTATCGAGTCACGAATCAAGATGAGAGAGGAAAAACTGGCTAATTGGGAAATAAAGATCAAAGAGCAAGAAGCATCAATTCTTACAAGGTTAAATAGTGCTAAGAAGCTTGAGCATGAGTTTGCCGCAAAAACAGCCAGGATCAAGCAGGTCAAAGAGCTCAAGGTAAGTCTTCCTAAAATTCAGGCAGAATACCAAAAATATAGCATACTACTTGAAAAAACAAGAGCCAAACTTATTGCATCTGGTATACAACTAGCTGGCAAACCTCGCAGGCTTAAGGAAAAAGAACAACAATTAGCGCAAGAAGAAAGCACATTAAAGCTCAAGGCCTCTGTTCTTGAGAAAAAAGAAGAAGAGATCAGAAAAGAAGAGAGTAATTTACTTCATGAAGAAGGCGCCCTCTATCAGCGTATGCTTTCACAAGAAGCTCGTTCTGAAATTGGGATAGGTATTGCAATTGCACAGCCAAAGTCAGCAATTCAGGATATTATTGATAAAGCAAATTCTGCGCTAAGATCAGGCAATCTTGATACAGCAACGAGATATGCAGTTGAAGCAGAGACCTTATCAGAGCATTTGGGTTCTGATGAGAAAAAGTTAGTCTATTATGATATTCAGGAACTCAAGACAAATATTAA
>CAZQZJ010000008.1:0-35838 GCA_964597775.1 uncultured Methanosarcinales archaeon | reverse complement strand
AGGAATTATGCGGAAAATCACTCGGCTCGTGATTTTCCCAAATCGTTTAATGTTCTCCGCTTCGCTCCGAACTTAAACGACTTCGCATAATTCCGATGTTATATTCAATTCAGAAAAAACTTTTAAAACTTAAAGAGGGTTTGGGGCTTTATCTATAGATGTTATCGTGATGATCATAATCTTCAAATGAGACAAAATCCTTTGATTTATCATAACTAAAAACCAAAACAAAATGGCCTAACTGAACTCTTTTTGAATCTTTCATATTATATCTCAGATTCTTGTAATGCTCGACATCTCCAGAACTAATAACCCCCTGGATTTTATTCATAACTGCTTCGTAAGCTGTTTTATCCTTCTTAGATAATTTTACCAGTTTCTTGTGTAGCCCAGGTTTTATCTCAAATTCACGCATTTTCTATGCTCTTTCTTAACTCGTCAATGCTCTTAAACCTTATTCCTTTCTGATTTTTTATCTTGCTTAGTTTTTCAACATATTCAGGTTTTAGTTCAGGCTCCAGAAGTTCCTCTTCATATTTGTCTATTACAAAATTAACTGCCTCAGACTTGTTCTTGAATCCGAATTTGCCTTTCACAATAGTTAAAACTCTATCTTCATATTCTCCTATGTTTATGATAGCTTGTACCATTTAGTTCACCTTTGTTATGATTTATAATGTAATATAATGTTTTATTATATAAATCTTTCGTTTTTTAGCCCCAAACCCCTTGCTGCTATTACTTGATTATGCTTCGCATTTGATAGTAAAGTTTTTTCTGAACTCTCCTCAGCCTTCGGCTTCGTCGGTCGACCTCACTTTGTAAGGTCGACGAATATAATAGGGCTTAAAAGACTCCAGAATTTGAGCCTCTACTCTAAAGGTCTCCTTCTCAAATTCTTCCGTCCAAATTTTTTTTCCCAGCTCGTCACTTTGGATTTTTGTGGGTTGCCTCAAAAATCCTCAGCTCTCAAAATTCAACTTCGTTAAATTCCGATGTTAAACAAAATTTTTTCCTCACCCCAATAAATCAGGTGGTTATAATTATAGTCTCGCTGCGCTCGAGTTTGGATAGTTGGGGGTTCGGAAAAAACTCTGCGGTTTAATCTCCTTCGGAGTTAAACCTCGACCACGTTGCACTTTCACTTCGTTCAGGGCGTATAACAGCAACTTTACGGTTCGCTCGTTGCACTCGCTCTCCAAAATGCTTTAATGTCCTGCGGGACTTAAAGCACTTCGTAAAGTTGCGATCTTAGTTTCAATAAGCGGGTTCACCTAGAAGTCTGAAAAATATTGTTTTAATGGTTCGAGAGAAATTCTTGACCATTCTTCAACCGCAAAATCAGAAGAAGAACAAATTTTTTCCAATTCATCAATTGTTCTTAATCTACCATTATCAATTTCTGCATCTTTTGGCTTCACAATCTTTGAATCTGTTTCAACCACATACAAAACGCCAAAATGGACTGTTCCTACAGCATTAGAATCATCATTAATATAACCTATCACTCTTGGATTTACACTTCCATCGATATATACTTCTTCTTCTAATTCTCTTAACATACTTGCATGAAGAGGATTCCCATTTTCTATATCAAATTTTTCAATATGTCCCCCTACTCCCCATGACCACTTACCCTGAAGTCGTTTTTCAGTATAATTTGAATCCTTCGCAGATCTTTGATAAGCAAAAATTTGTTTTAAACTTGGATTTACAACCATTGCATAACCAACTGGTTGTTTATGTGTAGGATCTTCTTCTGCAAGACCCCTCCTCATATATTTAAAATTGTCAACTATTCTTGACAGCATCGTAGAAGGTGCAACTCAAGAAGAGATTCTGCAGAATTACCCTAACCTAACCAAAGAAGACATCAAGGCGGCTCTTATTTATGCTTCAAAACTTGCCAAGGAAGAAGTCATTGCCTAGTCTCCATGTTAAGCTAGATGACTAAATACGTACTTTCTTAGGAAATCTTTTTATATAGATCTTGCTATCATAAATTATGGCTCTTTTGTTAATTATATTCATTCTTGTGACACTAGGCGTCCTCTTCCTTCTTGAGAAGCAACTTGGGATGAGTCGGTTGCGTGATAAATCAGTGCTTTGGATTTTTTTTGGTATGGTGATTTCATTGGCAGTCATGATATGGGAGCATGTTATAACAGATCCTGGAATTGATATCTTGGCAATCATAGGAAGTGTCATCTTTTTGATAGGTGTTGTGATTCGCATCCTTGCTAGGCGTACATTAGGAAATTTTTTTACCTATGAGGTTATGGTTACAAAGTCCCATCGCCTTGTGACAACAGGGATTTACACGTACATCAGACACCCATGCTATCTTGGAATTTTCTTACTCTGGTTAGGAGCAGCCTTAATACTTCAAAGTAGAATTGGCCTAGTTTTAGTGATTCTCTTATTAGTACCTGCGCTTTGGTATCGCATTCTTGTTGAAGAAGCCCTATTACAAAAGGCATTTGGTAAGAAGTATTCAGAGTATATGCTACGCACCAAGAGGATTATACCGTTTGTTTTTTAGAGTTTGAACTTGATATGCTGTATTAGCCAGATGATTGTCAGAATGCTTAATACTGTCAAGGCAGCAAGAAATACAGTACCAATAACAGCAAATCCGCCCATACCAATCATATTGTCCATACACATAGTGATCACCTTTTTTTATTTCTCAAATGGGTTCATACCCCGATGCTCTGCATCGGATATATTTACCTATTTGAGATTAAAAAATACCCTTGGGCTCTGCCCAGGTTGGGATTTTTTATTGTTTTTCTTTTCATAAGTCCACAATATAATACTACTAAGAACCAAGGCACCACCAAGCATCCATAACAGCAGTTGATATGATACAAGTGGTTTAAATGGAATTCCTGCAACAAGAAGTCCTGTATTTGTCAGAAGCAGTTTTCCAGATATGCAACCTTTCTGATAATAAATGTAAACTCCAATTATAAGCAGTGTAACTCCAATACTCCAGAATAGGGTATTGTATTGTTGTAAGAAAAGTAGTGGCATGCCAGAAACACTTATTCCAATGATGCTAAGAACAGCGATAATTGCCATGCACAGCTGATGACAGACAGAATAACTGCTTATGATACTTGTTCCTCCTGAAACTGTTCCTACGTAGCCTATGGTTCTGTTTGCAGATTCCTTAGCTCTGACTAATGACGTTTTTTTCTTCATTTTTTATGTGTTTGTCCAAAGTCTGTGATTGATGCAAGCTCTTGTATTAGATGATCTGATTGTCCATAGCTAATCAAGATTTTATCACCATCACTAAAAACATATTGGTCATACTGAGTGTTTTGTTTTCCATTAACAAAAAATCCTAGTTTGTGGGTAGAGTTTGTACAGTATTTTTTATCAATTTGAACACAGTTCTTTGAAAGATTCATTCCAATGCTCTCAAAAAACAATCCTAATGATACACCTGTTGCATGCATATGTAGCACATCCCCTGCTTTCTCAGGAGAGTTTGCAGGATGCATATGGATAAATGCACTTGTGTCATTAATAGATTTTCCATGCATCTGATCCTCATGTCGACTTGCCCATGGTGTGAAATCAATTGATTCTCCATTGATATAGACTTTCCAGTCTGCATGAGTATGCGCAGATCCTAGGATTCCAATCTGAGCATTTGGATCCATTGTACATTGCATCATGCCACTTGCAATGCAGTCACTTATTTTCATGCCGCATGCATCACACTGCCCATCATTGTCCTTGTCCATAAATTCATGTGCACGATTTGCATCAAATTGCGTAAAAGACATCATCTTTTTGAAACGAACAGGAGACACAGTCTGTTGATCAGGAGAAAACCTCGTCACTGTATTAGCTTGATATATCTCGTATTGTATATATACAAACAAGACAACAACTACAACAAGAAAAGTTAGAACAATATGGTTCACTAGCACGTGTTGTTGTTTCTTGTTGCGACTTTGTTTCATGAAAGTGTTACAATGGTTGTAATATATAAATCTACTGATTGAGCACAGTTTCCACAATCATGCATGAAAAAAGGGAGTGTTTTCATCACGATCCACCAAAAACCATACCATTTATCTCTTGAGTAACTGCTTGCTAACTTTGATTAACTTTAATTGTATGAAACTTATATAACTTTGTCTGATTTTTCATTCAAGTAGAATCAGTCCAACTGAAACAAATCGCCTGCCTTGTGTTTCAAAGTTTTTCTTAAATTTTTTAACAGTCCCAATTATATCAATACCTGTTCCCTCTATTGAAGGTCTTCGCTTATCTGGATAAGCACAAGGTTCATTCTTTACAAGTGTGCATTCTTTGCAGATATCACAAGGACCCATTGATAGGGCTAGTGCTTTTGGAAAACCATTGAGAGTTAGCTTTTGTTCAATGTCAAGCATTGCTGCACGAAATTCCTTGAGATTCATCTGGCCATTCTTTCCAATCACAAGCACTGCTTTTGTATATTCGCGCATCAAATTACGCATGTCTGCTGGCATGATAGAATGTGGTGGGTAGGACCAATTTGTGTTGTGGTTTTCTGAAAAAACTGCTTTTTGATATACCCAATCCTTAATATCAATCTTTGAGGTGTAAATAACAAGTGCTTCATCAATCCCATGCAGTCTTCCAGCAGCTAGCGTGATATCAAGCTCAGTCATATGATGATAAGTGATAGGAAGACTATAAAAAGGTTCATGAAATTTGTTTGGCCCAAACGCGCTTGATCTCTTTGACCTTGTCGAAGTCTCCGTCGGCAGATATGATTTCCTGTATACCATATTGGTCCATGGATGCTACATGCAGTGCATCTCGTGGCTTGAGATTGTAGCGTACCATATACTCTTGAGCCTTCTCGGTAATCTCCACAGTGACATCTATGAACACCATGTTTGGAATCTCCAAGAGTCTTCGACCTTCTTCTTGAGCTACTATGACATCAAGATCCTTACGTAAAGCCCAAACAAATTCATCCCAGGTTAAGCATGAAGTTGCTGCTTCAAGCTTACCATCTACCACGTTTTCGAGGATCTTTCTGGCAAAGTTATCTCCTGCAATGGCAAACACGAATAGATTAGTATCAAGATATTTCATCGGTGCGTGTATTGTTCCTCAATGATTTTTTTCCATTCTTGCACTGTTCTTTTCTTTATCCCATTTCCTGCAGTATAGAACTCTTCTAAGAACTTTCTTGGATCGACTTGTGGTTTTAGGATGATGTTTCCATCCTGTACAGTGAACATCACCTGACTGCCTGTTCTAAGATTAAAGTGTCGGCGGATATCTTTTGGCAGTACAACTTGCCCTTTTTGCCCTACTGTGCGTTGAATCTGCATCATGTCTTGACTATATCCCCATCCTTAATATACTTTCCTACTTATAGGTTGGAATTATTCCAACTTTATGGTAAGAATTCTGAAGATTTCAAAAGCAAGAAACCTTTAAAAAGGAGTAGGCGTTTTTAGATTTATGGATGCAGTCATATCAAATTTCAGATCCAGCAGGCATCGTCAAACAGGAAATCAGATGATCCTTGTAGCTCAAGGCATTGATTCTCGTGAAAAGGCATCTGCTCTAATCGGCAAATCAGTTGTGTGGAAAACACCAGCTGGCAAGGAGATGAAAGGAGTTGTTTCTGCAGCACATGGAAATAAAGGAGCTGTGCGTGCTCATTTCGAGACAGGAATGCCTGGGCAAGCTGTTGGAACCAGAATAGTGATTCAATAAAAAATTGGCTACCCACTTTTTTAGATCCTTATTCTTTGTGAACAATTCAAGCAGTAAGGGCTTCGCTGTGAAGTGCTTCACGAATCTGTTGATATGCATATACCATGGTTCTGCGCACGTCATCAAGTTTCTTTTGTTCGTAAGAAAGTAGAGATGTAGTACGTGTTTGCATTCTATTACGTAGCGGTTCTGGTAACTTGTTTACTACTGCTAGTATTGATTCAAGGGATTTTCTTGACCTGTATGCAACAACAAGGTTGTCATCTGCAATTGCCTCTAATTCTTCAATTTCTGTATGAACTTCATCAACAATAGATTCAAATGCTTGTTTGAAGTTATTTTCATCACCTTTAGAAAATGAATCAGCCATCTCTTTGAGATTTCTTAATTCTCTTCCTCGTTCTCGGCCTGCTTTACTTGATAGCCTCCTAGCACTTCGCAAAATCCAGCTTGTTGGTCTAATACCAAATTGTGATAACACTGTTGCACCACGCGCTTGTCGACGATCTTCTAACCTAATATCATCCACTGTTTTTAGAATGTGATTCTTGAGATGGTCATATTTTGCCTGGAGTTCTGCATATAGTACTGGGCTAAGTCCTGCAACTCGTGCGTGTTTGAGTGCAAGTGCTAGTTTAGATACAATACTATCAAGCACAGTTTTGAATGTGTACTCAATCTGTAAATCAACTTCGACAAGTTTTTCAATTTCAGTATGGAGATAGGATTCAAGAGTTTTGAATTCAGTATCAAGTTGTTGTGTCATGCGTGCCCAATCATCCCGATTTCTCTCTGGTGTTTTAAGCAATTCTCGAATAATTCTAGTAATCCTGTTTTCTGTTGCAGTTACTAGCTTATCCATACGGCGTTCTTTTCTCTCAGCCCACCAAATAGCTGATTCTGGAGAAAGAATAAGATTTGATCCTGCAAGCCCTGCCTTTTTTGGCGAGACTAAGGTAACGACCTTGTTTGTTGCCCATCCAATAAAACCCATGGTGTTTAAGCCTCTTGTGAAACTATATAATCCTTCTGAAAAAATTATCCTGATCCTATATACTGCATTGCCTTGTTTATATTAAGCATCTGGCGGATCCTTTTATTTAATGTGTTAATCTCTGTTGTGAGTCTTTGAAGTTCTCTGCCAAAGTTGTCAAAATGGTCATAGTATTGTGTCAATGCTTCTGTAGCATCATGAGCTGCTTGCAATGCACTCCAGTAATCCTTGTTATGTTCTAATCCTTGGATTGTCCGAACAATATCTTTGATATTTTCTTTTTTAAAAAGATGATCAGTATCTAGTACATGTCTATCAATAAGTTCATGGGCTTCATCAAGATTTTTGTTTCTTTCAATCATTGTTGATCCAATCCTATCGATATATTCCTGCAACGTCTCAATCAAGCCTCTATTTGCTGGATATTTTTTACGGTACACATCTCTAAGTCTCTTTTCAAAAGCTGCAAGTTCGCGATGCTCTTTTTGTGCTATCTCATGTAGTGGCTCATGTCCTTTAATACGTTCCAGAACCCCTGGTCGAATAATATGTCTGTACTCATCAATGATTTCAGTTGAGGTAAGTCTATAAGCCTGTACATCTGAGAGCATCTGTTTAATCCTTGGTAATTCATGTGCAGCAGCAAATTTTTGTTGATTAGTTAAGATGTGATTCATAACCTCACGAAGAGCTCGCAGACGTGGAATAACACTGCTAAAAGACTTCATAGTTTCAATCTCTTTTTTTGCAAGTTCTGCAACATGTTCTGTCTCTACCTCTGTTTTTTTCTCCTCCTCACTAAGATTAGCAAGTTCTAGTTTGATTTCTCCAGGAATCTGCGTATTATCAACAACCTCAAACTTTACATCAATGAGCTCATTCTGGATTTCTTTTGCAAGATTCTGAATAGTATCATCACCTAAGTAGATGATCTCATTTGGACTCACACGTACAATACGTTCCCCACAATCATGAACTGCCCTACTAACCTCCTCTGCAACATTACGTTCCTGCTGAGATTTTGCAGATTTAATTGCATTATTTGAAACTACAACAAGCGCATTTGTTGCCTTCTGCAACTCTTGCTTTGTACGAAAATTGAGCTGATCTGGGATATATCTTGTAATCTGAAGGACCTCCTGCTTAATATTCTCAAGAGGTTCCTCAGCATCTTTATTAGAAGATTTTGCTTGCTTTAATACATCAAGATCTTCTTGTAAGGCTCTGAGCTGTTTAAGAAGTTGCTCATTTATTCTTTCTTGCGCAGCTGCTGCTGAATCAACTTGAGCTCTTATTCCAGAAAGTTCACTAAGAAGTCTTCCTAAAGATGCTGTGTTGGCATCAGTTGCATCATTAATATTCCCAATCTTCTCTTCAGCATCTTTTGGTGAACTTTCTGTTGTTGGCATATCTGCAATCTTTTTAGTAAGCTCATCTATGGATTTCTGCAATGCTTCTACATTTTTTTTGGTTGATTCAGGAGTATCAGCTTGAGCATCTATTTGTTTACCAAGATTCTTAAGTGCATCAGCCATATTAGCAAGTTTCTTGCTGGTATCTTTAGGCATACCTCCTGTACCACCATTCTTTTTAAAATCAAGAAATGCTTTGTTAAGGCCAGCTAATTCCTTTGCAAGCTTTTTAACATGATTATTAATAGCCCTAACATTAGGCGTTTTCTTAGCCAAAACTGCTGTACGCAAAGCATCAATCTCACCCTTGAAATCAGTAACTAATCTTGCAAGCTGATCAAGACGATTTTGTACCTCAGGTGGCAGCGAAGCTACAACAGGCATAAGAATGCCAGCATTTGGAATATGAATTTGTAGTTCTGTCATATTAACTCACATTAATCATTGGATACACATCAAAATTCACTGGAGCAATAGCTGCCCAATTAGGAGCTGGAATCCTTACAACAACCCAACCACAGACACGCGGCACACCACCACCTGGCTGATAATCAGCAAGTACTATATTTTGCGAGATTGCCCTATGCGCTCCTCCTTGTTCTTGGATTCCAATAGCATCTGAACCAGCTGCAATAACCCCTCTAGGAACCATAAAGGTCTGACCTACAGGAGCAATAACCATAACATAAATAGGATCTCCCACATAATAATTAATTGGCGTAGAAATATGATTAAGCCCTACGTCAACAATAAAGCCTTGCTCAGATGACCCTACTCTGGATCTTGCCCAAGCAGGAAGACCTGCATAAGGATCTGGTGCAGGTCCAGGTGCTGGAGCAGGAGGAGTGCCTGGTGTTGGTGCTGGTCCAGGAGGTATAGGAATAGCAGGTGTTCGTGCTCTTACATGAAATGCCCAGCTTGTTCCACCAGGGCTTACTGCACGAAATAGATATTCATAACGCGTATTTGCTTCAACACTGTTATCATGAAACTCACCAGTTGCAAATGATGGATCTGCAGCGTGAATTTGAGTTACAGGAACCTCGCCCATTCTAAAATCACGCACTCTGCTTATAAGTATTTCATCAACACCATCCTCAGGTCTTGGGACTGTCCATTTCAAATCAACAGCAACACTATTTGGGGCTGCAGGATCAAGCACCCCACGTGCTGATGCATGGCGAATCCTTCTCGGACGCTCTGAACCAAGTGCTCTACTAACACCACTTCGAAGAAAATTTCCAAAATTTGCAAAGGCTTCACCAGCACCCATCATGCTTAAGAGTGTGCCTAGGAGTGCGATGAGGAAAAGAGGAGTGCCTATGATTAAAAGTATATCAGCAATTACATATAAGTCAGGAACAATTGCCTTACCCAACAGACCTTTTCGAATCACATTCAGATACGCTGAAAGCATACTCGATGATATAATCATAGACAACCCTAAGGCTTTCATATTTAGTGCCATCTAAGGAGTTCCTCCGCCAGGTGGAGCAGTAGGGGGTGTTGCAGAAGGAGTTCCTGAATTTGGTTCTGCAAACCAACCAATACCAGTAAGAATATTATAAACAATAACAAGTGTACCAAAGGCAACAACAAGGCCTAAACCATAACCAATTGGTTCAAAAAAAGTAGCAACCTTTATAGCTGCACTCTCAAATCTCACAATCCACACATAAAAAAATGGTAGAAACGCAGCAAGTGTTACTGCAAGAATCTTTCCTTGATAACTAAGTCTTGTTCCATCAGACAGAACACGTCCCCTAACCATACCCCACATAATCACGCAGTACGCAACAATCCACATGCCGGTTAGGATAATAAAATATTGTAGATAGTAATTACTCAGATATTCCTGAGCTCTTCCAAGAAAACCAAATATCTCAAAACGTGGAAGATATTGGGCAAACACCCCTCTCGAAGCTATGCCTATGCTGCTTACTGTTAAAATAAACAATCTTTGCAGCCTCATTGTTCTATCCCTCCTAGATTTAATTAAAACATCCGAGGCTACACAGTTTATATACTTTTCTTAGATTTTTTCTAGAATCTCATCAAGTCGTCTTGGAGAATCATCAGGAAAGCCATTATTGATCAAGTCCTCCAACTTCATGTACGCAGCTTGACAAGCATCTGCTGTAATAATATAATCTCGTTTTCCATCAGATCTATCCAGTCTTGCACAAAGTTTTTGATGATAGACAGTAGGAAGGTCTGTTGTTTCTATACCACCAAATTGACGTGTTAAAAGTCTTTGAATTGCATCGAATTTTTCTCTTGCAGCAGCCAGGATAGTATACTGACTTCGATGTTCTTGCTCAGTAGAGACTGACCCATCAGATCCATACAACACCCTATTTGTAGCATCTTTCCATTTCTGATACAGGCCACCAGCAACTCCTGAAGAATTATCTGGTGCATGACTTGGTTGTGCTTTAACAGATGGTGCTTGAGTAGTTATGCTTGGTTGTGGAGTTGGTTTTGATTCTGGTATTACTGGGTCAACATTGACTTCCCACTCTCCATTTTTGGTACGTGCACGTACTCGTGATCCTTGAGGTGGATTAAAGTTATATACATTTTCAGCGTGGGCAGTGCCTGCATGACGAACATTGGTGCTGCCACTCATATTTCCACGAACAACTGTTGAATCATTACCAACATGTACTCTCTGTCCTTGTTTATCTGCATATAAATAGCCAGAAACCCCAACAAGTCCAGCAAATGTTAATGCACTAAGACATTCTTTGAGTGTTGCCATTGATCATTCACCTTATTTTGTTTTGTTACTTATTCTCGCAGCTCGTGATTCCAGGGTCGTGCTTCACATTCTTACCTTTGTTTGGGCAATGCCATGAATGTTTTTCTTTGTGACAACTGCATGTTAGATTGTAAACATTATTTCCAGGAGTAGTTGTAGTGTGTCTTGATCCATCGGCGCTGTATATAATAACACCGCCTGTTATATTTCCATCAGTAATTATAACATCCTGCCCTATCTTATTATCTGCAGTAGATGATGTGCTCAAGCTGGTGTAAGGCATTGTTTGGTATGGACCAATCTTTCTTAGATTTGTAATATCTCCTCCAGCAATTATTGTTCTGTCTCCAATACTAAATGGTGAACTGATTCGCAGTGCGCGTGTTTGGCTTGTGTTTTGTGTATCACCAAGTACGATTTCAAGTCCACTGTTTGCATACTGGGCAGATGGTTTGTAATTTTGTTTGGCATAATATGCACCAGCTGCTAGAGCAGCTGCAACGCCAAGTCCTAAGACCCATTGCAAGACTCCGCCTGATCTTGATCTATAATTGATAGTGTTTGTTTGTTCCATGGTTTTTACCTCATTTATGATTACTAATTAGTGGTAAATACTTATGTACTATATAAATGTTTCGTTACTAGAGAGTGGTTATAATTTATGTTAGTCTAGAAGATCGTGTCTATTCCTTTACAAAGAGATCTGTGTAGTCTAAAGTATACAAAAGGTGGCACAGCCAATTTTCATTGAGAAGAAAGTCCCTGGATAAGTTCTCTTAGTTCATCACGTGTTCCACGTGAATCATTGAGAATATACCTATTGACATATTGGTATGCACGCTCTACACACTCAAGGCTAATGGTTTCATCAATCTTTTTATCCATACTATCAATTCCATCACAAATGCCATGAAGGTGGTTAGCACTTAGAGTCATATTCTCATCACCATTATATTGTCTTGAAGTTCGCTTTACAATCCTTCTGAGACCTTCATACACAGCTTGACCATCACCTTTCTTTGTTTTGTAACGCCAAAGATCCTCGCTAAAACCATCTAGTAATGGGATAGCTTCGTACTCTGCAGACATGCGTTTATATTGGTAACTAGAAGGTTTCACTTTTGGTTTTTCTCGTCCGTAAATAACGTTGTTTGTAGCAGTTTTCCATTTCTGGTATATGCTTCCAATTGCACCAGTTGAATCATACTCAGATTCAGATTTCACATCTTGATTTTGAGTCTCAGATTTGATAGAAGCTTGAACATGAGGAATCTGCTTAAGGTATTGGTGTTTAGGAGTAGCTTGAGCATGAGGTCGAGAATGAGTTCTGTGTGGTTCATCAAGTTGGGAATATGTAGACTGCTGATTCATTACTGTGCCAATGCCAATACCTGCTGCAAGAAGTGCTAGACCAACAAAGCACTCCTTGATACTCACATCACCAGATCGATTTTTATTCTTCACAATCTAAGGGATTCTAACTGTATATATAAAAGCCTATTGATCTGTTACTTCTTATCATTCAATACTCTCTTTCCTTTAATGTGTTCAACCATTGTTCGTAGTCCTTGTGTTTGGTATGCTCGTACAAAATCATACAAGAGTGTTTCACAATCATTGTGCTTGTCACGAAAATCCTTTGCATATAATGCTATCACCGATGCACGCTGTGCACTAATGATTGTAGTTTTTCCAATTCTTTCACTAGTAAAAAATTCAACAGGTAGATTAACAATGTTGTCCTCTACAACTGCCATGACTCCTAGAAGAGTAACTTCTAGAGTGTCGTCAAGAGACTCACATTTTTGTCTAAATCCCTGAACATAATCGTCAAGTAGTATTCTGCGCACTGCCTCAGACTCATTTTGAGGTGCAAGAATACGTAGATTATCTTTCTGATACACTATAGATGTGTTCAGTTGTTCTCCTTGGTTGCGACGTTTCATGTTTATAATATGTAGGTTTGAGATGTCGTAGGAATCCTGTCCTTTTTTAGTATCCTGCCCTATCATAGACACTCCTGATCTTTGCTCTCGCTTTGTTCTAGATGCTAGACCTGCATGGTATGAGTAATAGCCAATAGCAGCATAAACTGGAATCCATGAAATATACCATAGCAATGGAGTCTTAGGAGTCTCTGACATCAAAACCAAGGGTGGCTATCCTTTATTTAAACCTACTGCAAAAACGCCCCAATAATAAGGAAAAATGCCTCAATAATAAAGACGATGTTGTAGACCACAGGGCTAAGTCCTGGAATTGTAAAGGCAATGATGTTAAAATAATGCAACAATGGAATAAGGCCTGCTAGAATGACAACCATTCCTAATGCTAAGGATGCATATCCATACCATTCTCCCCATTCACCAAACACATCAACAATAAGATACACCCCACCAGCTGCTGCAATATAAAGCAGGATCTGTGGTGTCATTGACAAGAGGATGTCTGGCAGATTAAACCCGATAAGATTAAGAGATACAAGTAAAGGAACACCTCCTAGGATAAATAGGAGTATGCCTAAACATAATGACACCCAGGATTGTGCACCTTCCCACATAAGCTATCACCAAATATTACCTTGCTTTGTATTGGTACTTAAATCTTTCGAGAATTGAGACTGGATTACTCCGACATGATATCAGGAACCATTTTAATCTCGTCTTCTGACAACAACTATTTTATACTTCACCAAATTCAAAACACCTGATGAAATCTTACAAACAGGTTATAGTTGTTCGTATGGATCTTAGACTTTCTAAGGGAAAAATGGCTGCACAAGTCTCACATGCCTCAGTTGAGGCTATGCTCAAATCACATAAAGATGATATCAAAACATGGCGAGACCAAGGCATGAAAAAGATCGTGCTAAGAGTCAAAGACCTTAAAGAATTACTAACTATCAAACAAAAGGCAGAAGATAGCAACCTTATTACAGCACTTATTACTGATGCTGGATATACTGAGATTATGCCAGGCACAGTTACCTGTCTTGGTATTGGACCTGATATTGAAGAAAGAATTGATACTATCACTAAAGTTTTGAAAATGGTGTGAATATTCAGGAAAAACGCTTCTCGGTTTTACAGATACTTGTTTAGCTCCTCTTTTTAGGCAGGTAGTTTTATTAACAATACAAGTCCCCCCACATATTTGATGGAACCAATCCTTATTCCTATTATTACAACCATTACCTGCCTTGGAATTATTGTCTATGCACACAGGCTTCACAAAATACAAGATGACACGCGTTACTGGGCATTTGTGAGTGTACTTGTGGTTCTCATCATTAATACATGGATCACTTCATACACCAGTTCACTTTCTTTAATAACTATGATAAGTGTTGTTTTGCTTCCAGTTATTGTGTGTGTATTTTACACTTTGCTTGTGCATCATCATATTCGCAAACATGAAAAATATATTAATCAATCAGTTGAGAAGTTTCATCTTCCTGCTGTTATCGAGGATATTATCACTCATCCTGAAAAACTAGCAATTATGGGAGAGATTCTCAAGCATCCTGAACGCATCAAACTTGGTGGATCACGTAAGAATCTAGCAGTCATGTTTACTGATGTTAGAGGGTTTACTGAACTTTCAGAAAAGATTCCACCTGAAGAATTGATTTTATTTCTTAATGAATACCTCAACGATATGAGTTCAATTATTATCAATAATAAAGGAATCATTGACAAGTATATAGGCGATGCTATCATGTGCTTTTGGGGGCCTCCACTTGAAGAGCCAAAACATGCACAATCAGCAGTCAAAGCAGCAGTTGAAATGGCAGAAAAGTTGCGTGCTAAGCGGGTTTTGTGGCAAGAAAAAGGGTTGCCAGATATACAGGTAGGCATTGGTATAACATCTGGTGAGGTTGTTGTTGGAAGTATAGGGTCTGAAACTAGATTTGATTATACATGTATTGGCGGACAGGTTAATCTTGCATCACGTTTAGAAGCACTTAACAAGATCTATGGAAGTATGATTATTGTAAGTGAATCAGTGTACAGGGCGCTTGGAGAGAAATATGTCTGTAGAGAGCTTGATGTTATTGCAGTGCCTGGTAAGAATCAACCTGTTGTTATTTATGAGGTTCTTGGTAAAACAGCCGATCAGAAGACCAAGGCATTTCTTCACTACTATACTGAAGCCTTTGCACTTTATCAACAACACAAATGGACAGCTGCAAAAGAAGCATTTAACAAGGCATTGGCATTGCGTAAAGATAAGACAACAAGTCTTCATATTGAACGCTGCACACAATATGAGCAAACACCTCCGCCAGGAGATTGGAGCGGTGCTGTTGAAGTAAAGGTTAAGTAACAAATGCAGAAATGAAGAAGGCTCTGTAGAAAAGTAGGGCTGCCGGCCTCAGGTCGAACCTCCTTTGGTAACTGGAAAGAACCGACAAGGGGGTTGCCCCCTTCTGGGTGGCGAGTAGGACGTTTGCCACAGCAAACGACCGTCGTGCCGCCACGAGCGGCGGAATTAACTTCAAAATCATTTATTCAGAATCGAATCTACTGATGAAGAAGCAAGCTTTTTATACTCAAGTGTTGTCATATCTTTATCAAACTCGAGGTGAATTGATAATGGCAAAGAAATCAATGGATTCAATGGCATGTTGCGAATGCAAATGTCACGGAGCAAAGAAGTGGTTAGCATCATTAAGCCTTATATTGCTTGGAGCAGTTGGGCTTTGGTGGAATGGTTCATTTATGACACTTCTGTACTGGCTCTTGCTCTTAAATGGTTTGCTCTGTCTTGGTAGACAGATGTGTAAGTGCTGCTAAAACATTGTAACAAGTAAACCTTTTTTGAATTTTTCTATATTTATTTTTTTCCTTTTAAGGACTCTATAGAAAAGTAGGGCTGCCGGCCTCAGGTCGAACCTCCTTTGGTAACTGGAAAGAACCGACAAGGGGGACGCCCCAGTCGGGGAATGTCGGTTATGAAAGAAGATTGCAAGAGGTCCGAAGCCGGCAGCCCCGGAGCGAAGCGGAGTTTTCTACAGAGTCCTTCTAAGAAGATTTTTACGCGTTTTCTTCACGGCATGTGCCGCAGATGTGTTGTCCTTTGGCAAGTATCAAATCATCGTCATAATTGCCGCATGCCTGGCAAATCCCTTCTCGTGGTTTCTGAATATTGATCATTTTGGATTCTTCTTCTGCTATGCGCATCTTATCAACAAGATTTTCAAAGAGTTGCGGTTGAATCTTGAGTATGTCTTTAATTGTGATAAAACCAACTAATTTCTTGCCATCAGCAACTGGTAGGTGGCGAATGTCGTGATCCTTCATAAGATTAATTGCGTCGAAGATATCGAGATCTGGTCTAATAGTTATAACTTCTTCAACCATTACTTCAGTTGCACAAGTGTTATTTGAGTCTAGATTGCCTGCTACTGCTTTGCGTACAATGTCGCGTTCAGTAAGTATGCCTAGTAATTCATGATCTTTTTTAATGAGTAGGGATCCTACTTTTTTTTCGCGCATAAGCTGTGCACATTCTTGTAGTGATGTCTGAGGTTTCACACTTACTGGTAGGCGTGTCATTGCATCACAGACCTTAATCCCTGTCTTCATATGAATAGAAATGTCAATATTTCTTTTAAATGTTTTGTTTAATTTTTATTCATCAAGATCTCAACATCTTTTCCCCAAATCCTTTTTAGATCTTCGATAATTATGCCTTTTATGTATACTGCTTTTGGAATCTCAGAGGTTGCAATTGCTTGCTCCATTTCTTCATATGAGGCAGTTTCTAAAGAGCCTAGTGATCCGTCTGGTTTGATCACTGTTTTTGAGAGCATTTTTTCTTCTGCGTCTAGATCATGGGTGATAAAGGCGATATTTTCAAACATTAGGATTTCGCCAAAATGATTTCCTGATTTTACACGTATTTTTACACGTTCTAAATCTCTGGCACGTTTGCGTTGCATGTACTCAACTAAGAATTTGATTAGTTCGTGGCTTGATTTTTTAATCTTGTCAACTTCTGTGTCAGTCAATTTGTTAGTGTCATAGTCCTTTTTTGCCTTTATAAGTTCTTCAAGTAGGCGGATGTATTTTTGGGGGACCTTGCCTGTGCTGATGAGTTCCTTGTCAAAGATTCTGAGGAGTTCAGTGGTGTCTGCGCGTTCAATTCCTTCAAGTCTGAGGATATCGCGGACAATTGTTACAATAGAGTCATAGACATGGATCATTTCTTCTCTATCTTTCATAGATTCAATTTCTCCAAAGAGTTTTTTGATGCGTTGTAGATATTCATCTGATCGTTTGAGTAGTTCATCAATTTCTTTTCCAGAGACTTCTTTTATCTCTCCTGTTTCCATGCCTTTGTAATATCGGCGAATCTCTCGTAGTGTGTCTACATATTTTTTTTCAAGGAGTTTTTCTTTTGTTACAAATATTTCTTCTAGCAATTCTATTGTCTCTTTAGGAGTTGGTGGTGGGATTCCATACATCATCAGTGCTGCTTGTGCTGGTGTGAGTGTTGCCCAGTAAATATCAGTCTCGATAAGTTCTTTAAGGCGTGTTTTGACACGTATCACCATCTGTTCTCCTGAGCTCATAAACATTTCAATGGCTTCTCGTGATGGTTTGATCTTGCCCATTTTAAGGAGTTGTTTCCATGGCATAAAGAGGCCGCGGTCATAGAATGGTACGCCGTCGCGTAAGATTGTGAAGATTACTGGATTTGCTTCTTTGATGTTGTCCCAGAATTCAGTAAGAATATAGACTTGGATATTGATCTTGTTTCGAATCCCTGTCATCTCGCCAGCTTCTATGCCCATTCCGATGATGATTGCTCGCAACTTGTCTTTGAGTTCTGCTCGAGTCATCTTTTTGACGTCGGTATCGTCAATTACAATAGCAACGTCGATATCTGATTCTTTGGTTGCTTGACCTCGTACTAATGAGCCGAATAGGATATAGCTTACGATATATTTTTCAAATTTCTTAATAACCATTGATCTGTGGATTTCTCCTATTTTAACAGCAGAAAGCATGCCTTTGTCATAGATTGGTGCAGAGATTGCAACAAGTTGGAGCAGGTCATATTTTCCATCATAGCATGACATCCACAGTTCACTAAGTAGGATTGTATTTGGTGTTAAGCGCTCGTCTACTTTTTTTGCTATTTCATCAACTATCTGGCCAAGTTTTTCTTTGAGTTCTAGTTTTGACATCTTTTGAGAATCAGTATCATCAACAAGAAGTAGGAGGTGAATCTTTTCTGGCTCTTCTTTTTTTTGTACTTCTCCTTGTGGAGGCTGTGGTGGTGGCATGAGCCCAATGCCTACGATATAGTCTTCAAATTTGCTAAGTAGCTCTTTTTGAAAAGAATCAATTTTGATCTTGATCTCATCAAGTTTTTTTTGTTGCTCTTTGGTTAGTGGCGGCATGCCAGGTGGAAGTTGGCCTAAGGTTTGCGGAGTGGCTTGTATTTCTTTTTTCTCTGCATACTCTTTTTTTTTGGCCATGCTTCTTGCTATAATTTTGATTCAAGCGGAACACGTTTCTTCTTTGCTTCAGACTCAAGGTCAACTCCCATATCTTTGAGTGCTTTGAGGTGCATCTGCATGAGTTGTTCTACAATGTTTAGAATTCTAAGGAGTTCTTCACGTTCCTTTGCAAGGGTTGTGAGTGATCCTTTGTGAAATCCGATCTGTTCAGCCTTGTCTTCTTTGGATAGTGTAGTTTCTTTGGTCATATTTCACCATGACATTTGGTTTATGACAGAAATGTCATTAAGATGTCTATATGAAAGCGGTTTAAATACAAATAGTTAGTATTGTATACAATAGTGGGACAATTTTGACTTCTCAAATGGGTTCATACCCCGATGCTCTGCATCGGATATATTTACCTATTTGAGATTAAAAAATACCCCTGGGCTCTGCCCAGGTTGGGATTTTTTATTTGTCAAGAACCACCACTAATCGCTAGCTAGCGCTCCCCCTTTTTTCATTCTGATACGTGAGCGTTTTTATCTAGCTCCTAAAATCTATTAAACATTTTTTATATATTTCACGCATCTCAGCAATCCAGAGGTTTCTGCATGTTAAGCTATTTGCTAGTATGCGAAGTATTTCTGTTGTTTTTATATATTCAGTTCTCCCATGGCGATATCCCTCTATAAATCCTTCTCCAGTAAGAGTATAACCACCAGGTACTATTCCCTTATTATATAATATATGGTCAGTAGATAGGGATGTATAGACAGGATTGATAAGGTCTTTAAGGATCATGTCATATTGATCCTTGATTAGATCCTGCATTTTGGTCTTGCTTTTCATGAATCCTCCTGCAGCATCTAAATCAACTACTCCAATTGTTGTAGCACCATTATCGTCGTAGAGTACCATATTGCCAATATGGGCATTAGAGGATGAAAATCGTCTGCTCCATGGGATGCCTGTGTTTGCAAGTTGTCTGAGGCGAAGTCCTGCGATCTTGCCTAGTGTAAAACATAGTTCATCAACATGTTTACAAATTGATACTATTTTGTGGCTCCACCCATTTTTGAGTATATAGCTTGTCTTTGTAAGTTCTACAAGAATCTCATCTAGGCGTGTATCTCCTTTTATAGAAAAGAGTCCTGCATATAATTTATTGCCCCTAAACACTTGTTCATAGTCATACCAACCTACTGGTTTGTATGGAAATAATTTCTGCGGTGCATATTTGGTAAGTTTTTCATAATTTTCAATCTCGCGTTTAACATAAAATTCAAGAGATCCTCCGTATGGTGTTTCGCTATCAAATGAAAATTGTTGGGTATAAAACCCACCGCCTTTTATTCTGATTAGTGCATATTCTGGGTGGAACCGTAGCGCGCTTCTCCCGCCGCTTTGTAATCCAATTTTTCTTGGTGTATCTTGTTGTTTAGCATGTCCTAGTATTGATAGCCATTGTATTTTTTCCTTTGCTGACATGACTTCTCCTGCTGAAAGAGTATCCTCTTTATCGCGTAGACGAACAAATCGTACTGGAGAATTAAGATGAGCAAGATCAGCGTGAACTGTTCCAGTCACATTGACAAATCTGACAGGATTTCGTTGGCAGTACAACAATGGATAACTTTGTCTATTAATTACAGTGGGCATCTTACTTTCATGGTTATGTTAATGGTATTCTTAAAGTTTCCCTACTAATTCCATTCCTGGCTTAAGTGTTTTTGCTCCAGGTTTCCAAGATGCAGGACACACTTCACCACCATGCTCTCGAACAAACTGGGCAGCTTGAAGTTTTCTGATTAGCTCTTCTGCAGATCTTCCAATAGAATTATCATGGATTTCCATGCATTTTAGTACGCCATCTGGGTCGATGATAAATGTTCCTCTTAGTGAAATTCCTTCAGTCTCAATATAGGTGCCAAACATGCGAGTTAATGTTCCTGTTGGATCTGCAAGCATTGGAAATTGGATTTTCTTAATTGTTGGAGAGTTATCATGCCAGGCTTTGTGCACAAATACTGTGTCTGTTGAGACAGAGAGAATTTCTGCATTAAGTCTTTTGATCGTTTCATAATGCAAAGCTAATTCGCCAAGTTCTGTTGGGCAGATAAATGTAAAATCTGCAGGGTAAAAAAACACTACAACCCACTTGCCTTTGTAATCTGAGAGTTTAATCTTTTTGTTTGTTTCATTCACAAAGACATCAGTAGTAAACTCAGGCACTTTATCATTGATTTTTAGCATTGTGATTCTCCTCAGATATGGGAAACAGTGATAGTATTTATACGTAACTATTATAAACTACCCACGGTCACAAAAGCCATTCTTGCGCAGGGGTAGCGAAGTCTGGTCAAACGCGCAGGACTCAGAATCAGCTGGGTGCGAAACTTAAGACCGGCTTTGAGGTGAGATATCCTGTCCCTTAGTGGGTCCGAGGGTTCAAATCCCTTCCCCTGCACCATTTTACAAAGTAGATTGAAATCCATTTTAGCTCTCTTTTACAACCTCAGCAATATTTCCAAAACCATCATGCTGTATTAAGTCAACAAGTTCGCGATTGATTCGTGAGATAACACCAGGTCCTTCGTAGATCATACTGGTGATAAGTTGTAAGAGTGATGCTCCACGTTTTATTTTCTCGTATGCGTCTTTGCCAGTGAAGATTCCTCCACAGCCAATAATGATTTTGTTTGTATGTTTGCGAACCTGTGAAATTGCAGCATTGCTTCTTGTTTGCACAGGTAAACCACTTAATCCTCCTTTTAAAGATATCTGGTCTAGTACAGATTTAGGAGTGCCTAATCCATCTCGATGCATTGTCAGATTGCTAATAATAAAGCCAGTGATCCAATTATGGTTGTTAACGATTTCAACCACCTCTTTTAGAAGTTGGCCATCCATGTCAGGTTTAATCTTGAGGAAAATTGGCTTATTATGATTCTCATCTGCAAGTGCTTTTAATAAAGGAGCCAGATTTTGTGGGTGGCAAAATGTTTGTCCATCAGATGTGTTTGGACAACTTACATTAATCGTTGTGTACGAGCCTAGTGGGTGCATATATCGGTAGGCTTTGAGATAATCTTTAATTCCTGCAGATGTATCCAGTGATGGGTCATTGGTTTTAGCTACGCTAAATCCAATAGGAATACGAAACTTGGTATGAGTAAGGCGTTGTGCAATAACTCCTGCACCATGATTATATAGTCCATAATTTACAATAATGGATTTTTCTTTTGGTACGCGAAAAAGTCGTGGTCTTGGATTTCCAGCGCACGGCTCTCCAGTTACAGATCCTAATTCAGCAAAACCAAAACCAATTTCTGGCAGGATATTGTAGAGTTCTGCATTTTTGTCAAAGCCAGCTGCAAGACCTAGTGGATTGCTAAATTGAATACCAGCTACTTTGCATTGTAATGCATGGTGTTGGAACAAAAATATTGAGCGAAGCAGTGCTAGTGAGATTTGAGATTTACCTAAGATAACACCAGCCTTTGTCATCTGATGATGGACATCTTCAGGATCCATTTGAAAGAAGATTGGTTTTAGCATGTGCTTGTAGATGGCGTCTGTTATCATGTTAACCTCCTCGATGTGACATTGGCATCATAAATAATAGTAGATTCACACCAAAGATAATCAGTAAAAGTACTGCATGTGGTAAAAGGATTTTTAGTGCTGATGATGTGGATTCTTCTCTTGTACAAGCAATTCTGTATGCAACGTATAATGTTCCAAATCCACCTACAATAATTAGAGAATATTGCAAGCCACTAATAAGTGATGTGTCAGCAATCCCACCTTCAAAAGCAACCTCTCCAGTAATAAGTCCTATGAAAGCCCCAAGAATAGCCTTGCCTTCAGCTAACAGGTGGAATAGGTTGTGCGCAATATGGCCTGCGACGTCAATTGGGATAAATGCATAACCAAATGCAGCAAAATTAACTGATGTTGATACAGGTACTGTTTGCAATCGATTTGAGAAAAAACTTGAGATAGTCATTAAGGTAAGTGGAACAGCAATTCCAGTAAAGTACAATATAGCTATTGCAAGTTTTTCACCAATACCATAATTTAAGAGAATTTTGATAAAATCGCTCCACACAACAAGCATGCCTAAGTTCTGCACAATAACAACACCAACCATAAGTTTTGCAAAAAAGCTTTCTGAAAAGCTTACACGTGTGTGGCTCCATAATTCTGAGGCAATGCTTCTGATGCGTACAGCTACATTATCATGTGGGCAATTCTTAATGCAATTTGCGCACAGTGTGCAATATCTCATTCCAATCTTTGCAGGTATTACTGTTGAATATGGACAGCCTGGTACTTTGCCACTGCCAAAATAGCATGCCTTTACTTTGCATGCTGCGCATACTGACTTGTTTTTAGATTCAATACTTAGACCTGACACCATGGAGTAATTTCCGCTCACACCTCCAAGAAAGCATACGTGTTTGCAAAAGGTTCTACGTTCATAACGAAGACTAAATATGATAACACCAGCAAGAATAAGCAAAAAAACAACTCCAGAAAGCCATGGGTGATCTACCATTCCATACAGGCGATCAAAAAGGGTAATCATGATAAAGATTCCATCAGTAATCCAGATTCCATAGTTTAACAAAAAAGTGCCTGGTTTTCGTAAAGGTTGAACAAATCTTTGTACAAAGTCTCCAATTAATGGAAATGGGCAAATCGTGCACCATAGGCGTCCAAACATGATGAATGTTAGTGGAACAAGAGGCCACCAGAGTGTCCATGATAATATAGATCCTGGGTTTTTAGCATAGGCTGCAGATCCGAAAAAGAAAAAATAGACAATGAATCCAAAGAAAAATACTGTGGGAATCTGCAGAATTGCAGGGTATAGCCTGCTTTTCATCAAGCGCTTAACAATATTATATTCAAGCAAATCCCTGCCTTCCAAGCCTCGAAAAAACAGTATAAATCCTATGATAAGGATTATACCAAGCATCATGTCAATAGCCGCTATCCTATAGTCAACAGAGCCCAAGACTGCGTGTCCATGTGTATCATCATTGTAGATTTCATTCTCAATATCAGTATGCGCATTTGATGGTATATGTGATATATGTGACATTTCTGAGGTGTTAACCTGTGGCAAGTCCTCATGTGCGCTAGCTAGTTGAATACTTATTAATGAGAATAAAATTAAGGCAAATAGTCTTATATCAAATAAGTTTCTTAATCCACATTGTTTTTGATTTTTCATATCTGTGCAAAACCAGTGTGAATTGAAACATCTTATAAGAATAACGAGAAACTAGTTTCAAAAAACTTAATCCCAAAACCACATTCTTCCCAGACTCCATTTTCCATCACCTTCATACATCATGACAAGAAAGCAGGCAAAGTAGAGTAGTGCAAGTTCGCCTTTATTTTCAATTGGAATCCAACCTTCTGGTAAGTGAACCATGAAATAGGCTACAGTCATCTGACCTGCCGAGAAAAATGCTGAGATTCTCGTGAAAAGTCCAAGAGTGATAAATGCACCAGCAACTAACTCTACAACCCCTGCAACACCAAATAGGCTTGCTACTGGTGTAGCAGTGCCGCCAAACCAACCAAAGAGTTTTTGAGCTCCATGTTGGAAAAAAAGGGTTCCAATAAACACACGAAAAATAACATAGAGATAATCCTTGTATGTTGTAGCATATTTCTTGATGTAGTTCATGAGGTTCACCAAAAAGGTTGTGGATTGTACCTATATTTAAATGTGCCTAGATTATAATAGCAAACTTGCAGAGCATCTTGGATGGCACAATGGTCAGCAGAAATTAGAATTATAATCTTGGAAAAACATATACAATGAGCAATCTCATCGTGTTCAATCTGACTATGGGCTTATCCTCCCTGTTCTGATGGATTTTGCCTGGTTTATATATTTCTATATGATGTTTGCAGTACACGAGCCGCCTATTTATTCAGCTGTTTTATCCAACCGTTTGCAGATGTAGACAGTGTCTGTACAACCAAACATTTAAATCCAGAATCAAGATTCCTTCCTAAATGGCAGCCACAGTAAATCCAGTTCAAACCAAAAAAATACCTCCCCCATTTAGTTTAGAGCAGCTTGCAAATGAACTTTTTCTCAAAGAGATTGAAGAGGATTCAGGAGTTATGGATAAGATGGATGGTATTGACCGCCTTCCCTTGCCCCAGCAGGTTCTGTTGGCGGCAAAGATTGTGGGCCGCACTTGGCCGTTTAATCCGGACTATTCATTGAAAGTTATGAATCATTTTCAACAAATATTTTCAGAAAAAGTAATTGGTGTTTTAGGGAGTAGATATTATTCTTTGGCAAGCGATGCCGTGTTTAATCTTGCCGGTATTAAACATGTGGGTGAGAATCATAAAACCGTGGCTGTTGCTCTTGAGTTATTTGAAACAATGCCTCAATTTGGATTTTCACCTGCTAAAAACCAACTTGTGGAATTGGTTAATGCTCGGATCTCAACGATGTATATTGTTGGCAAGGATGCCCTCTCCCCACCCCCTGTGCCGCTCTTTGATGCATATAATCTATTCGGTTGCGCAAGTCCACCGCCTCTTCAGCTAGGGGAAGAGTCGTATGGTCAAAAGGTTCACAAAACTGCATGGAATCTCTTTAACCGCTATGTCTCTTGTGTAAGCATTGAGACAGGACGAAGAGCATTGTCCACAACATTTAAAGAATTGTTCTGGAAAAATAACACTGGCAAGGCCTATGATGTATTGGAGAAGAAGGAATATCACAGGTTTAAGATGCAGGAGCATTATGAAATAGGGGAGGCCATAAAGCAGGCAATCTACTGTGCGGTGTCAGACGGTGATTTGGAATTTTTGCAGGCCTTAAAAAAGGATGAAAGAACTGAGGTTTATTTGAAATCTTCAAGGGATTTTATTGATAAAACACGCCCTAATGTGGGTTCATGGGCGCTCAAATTTTTGACAGACATATTGTTTGGCGTATGCAGCGATAATAAAAATGCTGTATCCCAATTTAACAAATTCACCATCGGAGAGTCGGGCAAGCAATTCATTGAGTTGGTTGGCGAAAAAGAGCTTGAGAAGCACTTGAGGGGGTATGTATCCAGAGGATTAAATAGATTGCTTGATTCTTCATGTGATTACCAATTGGAAAAATTGCGCCTCTTCATTCAGACAGAGCGCGGCAAGCAGTATAAGGTTTGGATTGAGCGTGGAATTACATCCCACCTCGCAGGCATGAATGAGTATGTCCTAAAAGGAGTCCCAAATCATTTTCCAGAGATTGCCAAATCACCCCAATACACCGCAGCGGTTGTTGCTATTTTTGATAAAAGGATTGGTGAGCGTGATTTTCGTTTTGCCGGGGATTTCGCCTCAGGTATAGAGGGCTACTTGGGTCAGGAAAGAATCGCGTTGCTTAGCCAGATTCGGAAAAAGTTCAGGTAAGTTTAATTCGTTTTTGAAAAAATTTGATTAGAACATGCAATGCTTTGTAGTCAGAAAGGACAAAAGGGATTGGAAGCAAAGATTCCAATGGAGAATCTTCGGCCATGGGCCTCAATTCAAAAATCGTTTAAGTCCGAGGCCAAAATGGTCGATGACATTAAACGATTTTTATGGGCCTGACCAGATTCGAACTGGTGACCTTCTCGACGTCAACGAGACGTTATGCCGCTAAACCACAGGCCCAAACAAAAGCTAATCCTTTTTTTAAAACAAGATCTGATGTCAGTTTAAAAATCTTTAGTCAAAGATTTTACATAAGGTTCTAATCTCAAAACCAAAAGATATATATAAACTATAGTTTACATATACAAACTAAAATGGATACATATAAACTAGATTTTACACAACTTGAAAGTGAAGTTTTTTCATTGCTTTGCACAAGGGCAGGAGAAAAGTTAAGCCAAAGAGAGATTGCAAAATTACTCAATGTTTCACCAACAGCCATATCTAAAATAGTAAAGAATCTGATAAAAAAAAAACTTGTAAAAATGGAGAAAACAAAAACTATCAACTTTATTTCGTTCAACCGAGATGAACCAAGAGCAATTGAACTAAAAAGGGCTGAGAATCTCAAAATGATATATTTGTCAGGTTTATCTGACTATTTAGAAGAACAGCTTGCAGGGGCAACTATTATTCTCTTTGGTTCTTATTCAAGAGGTGAAGATACAAAAGCATCTGACCTTGATATTGCAGTGATTGGAAGAATGGATAAGATGCTTAATCTAGAAACTTTTAAGAAACTGCTGAACAGACCAATTAATACAAACTTTTATGGTTCATGGAAATTAATTCACAAACACTTAAAGAACAATATTTTAAACGGTATTATACTGCATGGTGGCGTTGAATTATAATGGTTGTCAAATTATTTGAAGAATTTATTGAAGAAGGTATTGCTAAAAAAATAACTCCAGACAAACAGAGAGCAGAAAATCTTTATCTGGAATCTGAAAGAAAATCCAGGCTATTACAAAAGGCAGTAAATGGTATGGGTATTGATAATGAAAATGCCAATGATTTTATAGAGTACTGCTACAATACCATAATGTTCTTTATAAGAGCAAAAATGTTAGAACGAGGATATATAAGCTCCGGACAAGGAGCGCATGAAGCAGAAGTTGCTTTTGCACGAATTCTTGGTTTTACTGACGCAGAACTTAAGTTATTAGACCAATTAAGATATTTTAGGAATGGAATATTATATTATGGAAAGAGATTTGATCAAGAATATGCATCACTGATCATAGACTTTACCAAAAAAATTTTTATACGATTCAAAAAATGAAAAACTCATAACTAAATTGTATCGTCAAGAGAATCTTTTCGACTTAAGAATCGTTAGCTGTTATTGCAATACAGAATATTTAAAGCAATGTATATATAGTCGTTGTGACGGAAAAATAGTCTGAAAATGTCCAAGTCTTTGCATAAGCGATCCTTTAGTATTACCAAGTCTCTTAGTCTCTTTGCAGAGGCTCTTGAGGTGTTACCAGCAGGTACTGGGTCAAATGCCAGGCTTCTTCGTGCAACATGTCCTATTGAAATACCTTGTACAATTTTTATTCAGCGTGCTCATGGAGCACATATCTGGGATGTTGATGGAAACAAGTACATCGATTATCGGTTAGGATATGGTCCAGTTATTTTAGGTCATGGATACAAGCCTGTGCTTAGAGCAGTTGATAAGGCAGAACATGATGGGATTGTCTATGCTCTTGGTAATCGTCTTGAGGTTGAGCTTGCTAAGAGGATTAACAATTATGTTCCATGTGCTGAGATGACAAGGTTTGCTAATTCAGGCACTGAAGCTACCATGACTGCGCTTCGTATTGCACGTGGTTTTACAAAAAAGGAGAGGTTTATCAAATTTGAAGGGCACTTTCATGGTACAAATGATTATATGTTATATTCAAATGATCCGCCATTTAAGTCTCGCCTAAATGTTCCGTATGTTCAATCCATTGGTATTCCAAAAGATATCCAAAAATATATCCTTATTGAAGAATGGAACAATTTTCAGAGTATTGAAAGAATGGTAAAAAAATATCATGATCAGATTGCAGCTATTATTACTGAACCAATTATGGGTAATGCTGCAGCAATCATGCCAAAGGAAGGCTACCTTGCTCATCTAAGAGAGCTTTGTGATGATTATAATATCGTTCTTATTTTTGATGAGGTTAAAACTGGATTTCGCATTGCAATGGGTGGAGCGCAAGAGGTCTATCATGTCAAACCTGATATTGCGTGTTTAGCAAAGTCCTTAGGAAATGGTTATCCTATTGCAGCAATTACTGGGCAGCATGAATTTATGGAACTCATTGGTCCAGGCAAGGTTGCTCACGGAGGTACCTATTCTTCAAATCCTGTTTCAATGGCAGCAGCACTTCAAACCCTTCATGATCTGGATCATCGTGATGTTCATGAGTATCTTTCACGTTTTGGAACCAAGATGATGCAAGGTATTCATGAGGTGTTTCTTGATAACAATATTCCACATATTGTACAAGGCCACCCTACCATGTTCCAATTTCTTCTTACAAACAGAAATCACGTTGAGAATTATCGAGATCTTAAACACTGTGATATGAAATGGTATGCAAAAATCCATCTTGAACTTATGAAGCGAGGTGTTATGTTTGATGAGGATAATGAAGAGGTTATTTTTACCTGCTTTAGCCACACTGCTGAGGATAGGGAAAAAACACTCCATGCACTTGACGCCTCAATTAAAGCTATCAAAATCAAACCAAAGGTATAGTCATGAAACCACACATAAAGATACTACCCCCAGGACCAAAGGCAAGGGCAATCATTGCACGAGATAATGCTGTGACCTCGCAGTCACTTGGTAGACCATACGATCTTGTTGTGGCAAAAACATATGGTGTAAATATTGAGGATCCTGATGGCAATCGCTTCTTGGATTTTAATTCTGGAGTTGCAGTAGCAAATACTGGTTATAATCATCCAGCTATTATAAAGGCGATTCGTAAACAATTAGGAGCAACACTTCATGGTGCATTTCTTGATTTTTATGGCGAAGTACCTCTAAGGTATCAGGAAAAACTTGTGAGACTTATGCCTCATGGCATTGATACTGTATTTTTATCAAATTCAGGAACAGAAGCTGTTGAGGCAGCACGTAAACTTGCAATCTATTACACCAGAAGGGCATATATCATGGGTTTTTATGGTGCATTTCATGGTCGTACTATGGGATCCTTAAGCATCACCTGTTCAAAAACTGTATACAGAAACAGATTTGGCCCTTTTCTTCCAACAATTCATGTGCCATATCCAAATCTGTATAGAAATCCATTTGGCACATCTAATCCAGCACAAGTTGCCAAGGCATCGCTTGATTTTATTGAAGATACTATTTTTCACAAACAAGTAGATCCCAAAGAAATTGCAGCCATTATGTTTGAGCCAATTCAAGGAGAAGGAGGATATATTGTGCCACCTATAGCATTTGTTAAGGGAATTAGACGACTCTGCAATGCTTATGATATCCTGCTTATTGCAGATGAGATCCAAACAGGATGTATGCGTACTGGCAGATTTTTAGCAATAGAACATTTTGGAGTTACACCTGATATAATCTGTCTTGCAAAGGCAGCAGGAGGAGGATTACCGCTTGCAGCAACTTTATACAAAAAAAAGTATGATACCTGGCCAAGAGCATCTCATGCCAGTACATTTGGCGGCAACCATCTCAGCGCAGCAGCAGGACTAGAAGCACTTAATCTACTCTCAAAACCATCTCTTGGATTAGAGGTTACCAAAAAAGGAAACTATATCCAATCCTACCTGCGAGATCTTGCATTAAGCGAACACATCATTGGAGATATTCGAGGTATAGGACTTATGATTGGCATTGAGTTAGTTAAAAATAGGCACAGCAAGATCCCTGCATCTATTGAGCGTGATCACATTCTCAAAACCTGTTTTAAATCAGGGCTTGCACTACTTGGAGCAGGTACTTCCACTATTCGTATAGCACCTCCACTAATTATAGATTACAGCGATATCGATGCTGGACTTGATATTCTGTGTCGGGCAATTAAACAAGAGCATAAAGGTATGCTATCATGAAGGTTCTTATTCTTGGCGGGTATGGTGCTATGGCACAAGTTGCTGTGCGTGATCTTGTTGAGAATACTGCTACTAATCATATTATCATCGCTGGTAGAGAGCTTGCAAAGGCCAGACAATTTGCAAACTCGTTTCAGAGTAAGAAAGATATTGAAGCTGCTCACATTGATGTAACCAAATCAAATTTCGCAGCTCGCATTAAACATTATGCTCCAGATGTTGTTATCAATGCCACATGGTATGAGTATAATATGACAGTGATGCCTGTTGTCATTGCATCAGGAGCTCTTGGTTATATTGATCTTGGAGGTCTCTACAAGGTGACCAAACAACAACTTAGATTGTGCAACAAAGCAAAACAGGAAGGAATTACCTGTGTTCTTGGTATGGGATCAACACCAGGTATCATGAATTGTATGGCAGCGTATGTAGCACAGTTTTTTGATCGTATTACCACTATGAAACTGCGGTGTGGATCACGTGTGATCAAGGATACTGCATCATCAGGTTTTGTTCCTCCTTACTCAATTAAGACTATCTTAGATGAGTTTACCAAAAAGCCAGTAATTCTACATAATGGAAAACTAAAAACAACACCTCCACTCTCAATTCAAGAGACATTTACCTTGCCACAACCAGTTGGCACACTTAATGGTTATGCAACACTTCATTCAGAGCTTGCCACTCTTCCAAGATTTTTGCGAAAAAAACACATCAAAAATATGGACTTTGTCGTTGCGTATGATCCTGAGTTTACGCACATAATCACTACGCTTATCAAGACTGGTATGGCCTCGCACATGCCTGTTGATATGGGTGGTGTGATAATTAAACCATATGACCTGCTCACGCAGGTTATAAGAAACCTTCCCAAAACATCCAAAACCCCTTATGATATCGAAGTGCTGCGTGTAGAAGCATATGGAATAAGGTCTGGAAAACCACAGTATGTCAGCATGGATACAACATCTCGATATCATACTCGTTGGATGCAAAGTGCAGGTTCGGTTGATACTGGAATTCCACCGTCAATTATAGCATCATGGATTGCCTCTGGTAAGTTGTGTAAGCCTGGGGTTTGGGCTCCAGAAGATATTATGATATCACAAAAAGACTCAAATCTAGACTTTGGGCACAGTCCATCATACGAAGAATTTTTTAATGAGTTATCTAAGAAAAATCGTGGATTATCAACGTTTTTACGTATTAATAGAGTAAGAAAAAGGATTGGTCAGAAATAGGAGGATGGTGTCATGAATCACTCTAAGATGCTTATCAATGGTGCGTGGCGAGATGCATCATCAAAAGAAAGATTTGAGATACGCAGTCCCTATGATAGATCCCTTCTTGGAACTGCTCCAAAGGCATCAAAGCAGGATGTGCTTAGTGCAGTTGATGCAGCACGCACTGCCTTTGATAATGGTTCATGGTATGCAAAATTGCCAAGTGAACGTGCAGCATGTCTGTGGAAACTTGCAGATTTGGTAGATCTTAATGCTCAAATGTTTGCTAAGCTAGAATCACAGCAAGGTGGTAAGACTATCAAATATGCCCAATTCTCAGATCTTCCTTTTATATCTGATAATCTGCGTTTCTTTGCAGGAGCATCTCGTATGCTTGAGGCTAGGGCAGCTGCAGAATATTCAGGTATTGGGACAAGTGTTATACGAAGAGAGCCAGTTGGTGTTGTTGCAGCTATTGTGCCATGGAATTATCCGCTTTATATTGCGATCTGGAAGCTTGCACCAGCACTTGCAGCAGGTAACACTCTTGTTATTAAGCCTGCTTCATACACTCCGCTTAGTTTGCTTGAATTTGGCAGGTTCATTGAAAAAGTAGGGATTCCAAAAGGTGTGGTGAATATCATTACTGGTTCTGGAGAGATGATTGGTTCAGAACTTGCAAAGTCAAGTAAGGTTGATATGATTGCAGTTACTGGAGAAACCAGTACTGGTAAGGAGGTTATGCGTAATGCCTCAGTGAATCTTAAGAAGGTGCATCTTGAGCTTGGGGGTAAAGCTCCTATGGTTGTGATGCCAGATGCAGATGTTGAGATGGCTGCTCAAGGTGCAGTGGTTGGTGGATACTGGAATGCTGGGCAAGATTGCACTGCTGTAACTAGAGTGTATGTTCATGAAAAGATGCATGATGAACTTGTTAAGCGTATGATTCTTTCCACAAAGAAGTTTGTTCTTGGTAATCCTCTTGATAAAAATACTGATATGGGTCCGCTTATTTCAGAAAAACAGCGAGAACGTGTCGAGAGCTATGTAAGGTATGGTTTGCAGCAAGGTGCTAAGCTTGTGTGTGGTGGTAAACAACCAAGAGGTAAGGGTTTTGAAAAAGGGTATTTTTTTGAACCAACGATTTTTACACATGTTGAGCAGCAGATGCGGATTTGCCAGGAAGAGATTTTCGGGCCAGTTATTTCTGTGCTTTCGTACAAGAATCTTGATGAAGCACTAGCAAAGGCAAATGATGTTATCTTTGGGCTTGCTGCCTCTGTTTATGGAAAAGATATTACCTCTGCATTACGTATGGCAAACAAGCTGCGATTTGGTACAGTTTGGATTAATGAGCACGGCATTCTTACTTCTGAAACACCACATGGTGGGTTCAAACAAAGTGGTTTTGGAAAGGATCTTTCTATGTATTCATTTGAGGAGTACACAAACCTTAAACATGTGTACATTGACCAAACAGGATTAGCACGCAAGAGTTGGCACTGGACAGTGTATGGAAAGCAATAAAGATCAAGCAATCAGTCTATTCTGTTAGTAAACAGTTTCTCTATGGTCTATCACCATATGTTCTTTGATAAAATCAAGGTCTTTTCTTATAGTTTTTAATTCAGAGGCCAATTCTTTTACTATTAGTGTTTCTGTTACCATATGAGATCATAGAGTTATTGGGTTTATATAAATGTTGCTCGCTACCTAAATTTCCTGCAAAGATTTAAATCATTGAGATCAAGTCACAATTTAGGTGGTCAGGCTTTGTCATGCAATTTGATATCATAAATATAGGACTTGTTTTCTTCTTTGCCATAGTTGGTGGACTAGTTGCAGCTAAAACAAAACTCCCACCTGCATTAGGGTTGCTTCTTGTTGGAGCGATTATTGGTCCAAACATGTTGGGGTATATTAGTCATGGTGAGTATCTGGATATCATAATTGAGGTTGGTGCAGTCTTGCTTTTGTTTGTGACAGGATTAGAATTTGAGGCTGCTAAGATTAGGCAGTTGGGATCAAAGGCTCTTATTGCTGCTGTTCTTAAGATTGGTATTGTTTTCTTTTTAGGTTATCATGCAACACTGTGGCTTGGTTATGGAATTCCAAGTGCAGTGCTTCTTGCAATTATCATCTCCTTTTCTTCAACTATTGTGATTGTCAAGATCTTAGAGCAGCATGAGATGATAAAGCGGCAGGAAATTCCGTTGCTTGTCGGAATTCTTGTTGTAGAGGATATTCTTGCTGTGTTTACCATTGCCTTTATAGAGGCTGCGCGTAGCACACAGAATATAGCTGGGTTTTACAATATTACTGAGCTTGTGATTTTTTCTGTTCTAATGTTAGTTGGCATTTATCTAGTTTCGCTTGTATTGCTTCGGCCATTGATTTCTTGGGTAGTGAAGCATAATCCAGAGGCTGTTATCTTTGTGAATCTTGTGATCTGCATTATGTACAGTGGTATAGCATATAGTCTTGGGCTTTCATCATCAATAGGGGCATTCTTGGCAGGGTCACTTATTGCCTCTATGCCATCAGCTCATATTTTTGAAAAGGCAATTGTGCCATTTTCTATGGTTTTTTCATCGCTTTTCTTTCTTGCTATTGGAACCCTTATCCAATACCAAAATATCATTGCAAATCTTTATCTTATCGCAGCACTTATTGTTGTGCTCTTGGTATCACGTTTTATTGGTGTAGGTCTTGTTACTAATATCTTTGCTAATTTTAAGACAGAGCAAGCAGTATTCTCAAGTTTTGCAATGTTTAGTGTTGGCGAATTCTCTCTTCTTATTGCACGGCATGCCAAGTCCTTTGATACTAGTCTTGATCTTGTGTCATTAGCATCGAGTATTATTGTGATTTCTGCAATTATCATGGCGCTCACTATTAAGCAGTCACAAGAAGGATTCATGCTTATTAGAAATGTTATACCTTCAGGATTTGGTGTTGTTTATGGAAAGCTTCGTCATCTTGCTGATTATCTTAATCACGGATTTCAAGAGATGAGTATTGAGACAACAGAGTCAAACATGCTTAAGAAATCCGTGTTTGAAAGTGTGTTGTTTGCAATTATCTTTTTCTTTGCTGTATATTTCTGGAAAAGGCTAATTGATACTGCAACAGTTCAGTTAGGAGCGCAGCTTGGTTTAGTTGTAATAGGTGTTGGGATTCTCATCTGTAGTTATAAGCTTATTAGTTCAGTGCATACTATATTTCGTAGTGCAGCAAAAATCTTTTCTAGCATCCATCTTGATCAGAATAAAGATAAGGCAACACGTATTATCCTGTATCTTATTATGTTTTTTTTAATGTTTGTGATTAGTCTCTATTCTCCTTTTTTTATTTTCCTCTTTGGTCTTGGTGAGGTTTATAACACAATTTCATTGCTTCTTTTTATCATTAGTATCCTTCTTGTAACTCGAGTTATTTATCTTATTGAGAGTTGTTATAAGGTTCCAATCATGTCAGGAATTAAGAAGAGTATGCCAAGGAAGCCTGCTTCTGCGTATTTCACAAAGGTTAGTGCTAATGTGCCGCCTCCTTCAAAAAGCAAGTTTAGGTTTGAATAGATCAACAGTACTTGTTTAGCTCCATGTACATGGCAAGAGCGCTGGCGTGGGACGTCAAGATACAAGTATTATCCACAAGTTTAAAATAATATAGGATTGGTGCATCTTTATGTTCACATCATCTATTGATCCAATTCTTGCTCAGATTGGGCCTTTTCAGATTAGATATTATGGAATTGTTTATGCACTTGCATTTCTCTTTGCTATGTATAAATGTAAGCAATGGGGAAGGCAAGGAATACTCAAGATAAGTGATGAACAGGCGTATGATCTTGCATTCTGGCTTGCAGTAGGATCAGTTCTTGGAGGCAGGGTGTTTAATATCATTATTTGGGAGCCAGGATATTATTTTGAGAATCCTCTTAAGATCTTGTATTTCTGGGAAGGTGGCATGGCTTATCATGGTGGGATTATTGGGGCAATTATTGCAGTGTGGTTGTATTGTAGAAAGCATAGCCTTCCTGCGTTGCGTATTGGAGATTTGTTAGCTCCATATGCGTCATTTGTTCTTGGAATAGGTAGACTTGCTAATTTTACAAATGCTGAGATTTACGGTCCTATAACCAAGTTGTCTTGGTGTGTTAATTTTCCAGGTGTGCAAGGTTGTCGGCATCCATACCAGATTTATAGTGCGTTGAAACGATTTTTAATTGGAGGTGTGTTGCTAAGAATCTCTAAACAAAAAAAGCCAGATGGGTATGTGCTGTGGATTGGTATTTTTCTAATGAATGCAGGCAGGTTTTTTCTTGATTTTCTTCGTGATGATGCAGAATACCTTATTGTATGGCTCTCGCTTGGTCAGTGGGTAAGCTTGGTGTTTGCGTTAGGATCAGCATATCTGTTGTGGGGAATATTGACCAAGAACAAGATCACAACCCTCACGTAATTTATGACAAACAACAAAAATCACGTTGTTCACTAAGGGAAATACGACAAGTGCTGATGAGAAGTGCAGCTAACGTGTGGGTTTCAAAAAGGGGCGCACCCCTTTTTTCATCGTAAGTAATTAATGACCTAAACCGCATTAATGTTACATTTGTACCTGGCTGATGGTACTATGTATCC
>CAZQZJ010000007.1:0-36943 GCA_964597775.1 uncultured Methanosarcinales archaeon | reverse complement strand
TTAAAGTCATATCTTACTAAACACAACGCCACTAAATACGCTCTATCTTTTTATACAACCATACTCTTGCTTACTCTATGGTCAAGGTATCAGTCATCATCTGTTCTTGGAATGGCAAACATCTTCTTGCACCATGCTTGAAATCTCTACAGCACCAATCATTCACAAACTTTGAAACCATTATAGTAGACAACGGCTCAACAGACGGTACGCAGGAATTCCTAAAAAAAAAATATCCGTGGGTGCGTATTGTTCACAATCAAACAAACCTTGGCTTTGCAGCAGGAAACAACACTGGGATTTATATTGCAAAAGGAGCATACATTGCTTTACTCAATAACGATGCCATAGCTGACAAAGATTGGCTTGCTGAACTTGTTAACACTCTTGAGAAGGATAAATCCTTATTTGGAGTAGCCTCAATAGCAGACCAAAAATACTGGAAAAAAAGATACTGGTTCCCTGGATTTGGCACAACATGCTTTTTTGGTCAAACCACAATAGACAAACGCATTCCAAAACAACACAAAGGATTAGTTGACATCTGGAGCCCAGGAGGAGGAGCAAGCCTCTTACGAAAACCAGACACAGACCTATTTGATCCTGACTACTTTATGTATGGCGAAGACACATGGTATGGTTTTAAGATGAGACTCCAGGGATTTCACGCAGTCCTTAATCCAGCATCAAAGGTTATTCACGAAGGAGAAGCCTCATCAAAACGCATGCCAAACTGGAAGATATTTTATCAGGAACGAAACAGATTACTCAACACGTTAATAGCATATCAACCAACAACATTACTAAAACTTACACCACTACTTATCTTGAATCTTATTGCAATACTGCTTTACGATCTAACAAATGCACATATTCGCATCTTTGCACACATGTGGCTGATAACACACCCAATTGCTATCTGGAAGAAACGTGTTTATCTTCAATCATTTCGCATAGTTGATGATGACGCTATCATAAAATACTTAAGCGGGAAATTCTACGAAGAGCAATTAATAAACAACAGATTCCTGCGTACATTAATCCAAACGTTTAACTGGATACAACTTGGATATTGCAGCATTGTTAACCTCAAGACAACAGAGTTTTACACCATGAAAAAAGGGAGACTACAATCTTAGAAACTATAGGAAATAACCTTATTTTTGGATATTCTAATAACTAAAGTAAGGTTATTTCCTAATAATCAAATCACTTTAATTCGAAAAAAACATCTGAAAATTAAAGTGATTTGATATACCTTGAAGAGATATATGGCTGCACTAACTCAATCATCTTCTTACTTTGAATATTCACATCAAAAATCTTCTTGATCGTTTCATACGCCTTATCAGCGAGATCTCTTCGTTCTTGTACATTTTCATACATGGCATTAATCACATGCGCAAGATCATCAGCATCACCTGTCTTGTACGCAGCAGCAACAAACTGAGGAACTTGATCACAGACAATCTGAGGAAGAATCACTGGAAGATGCGTAGCCATAGCCTCATGAATCGAAGCAGTATGTCTATTCCATATCCCAATATCAGCTGCAGAAAACCACTGATATAACTGATCATGAGCAACATTAGAATAGAAAAAAAACTGAGGCTTAACATGACTCTTACTTATTAGTTTCTTAAGTTTTTTAATATACCATTCATCACCACCACCCAAAATAAAGAATCGAAGATGATCCTTATGCCTACTCTTTGCCACAGCTTTAATATAAACCTCGAAATTCTTTAGAGCAACGACTTTGCCTGCAGCAATAACAACACAATCCTCTTTTTTTACCTTCCACTGCTTACGAAGCCTTTGTCGTGCATTTTGATCATAATGAAAATGAGAAGTATCAACAGTAACAACTTGATGCGTAAGATTAGGATAATACCAATGCCACCTCTTAATAAAATCAACACCTTGGGTTGTAGAGGTCAAAACAACATCAGATTTTTTATAGATATAATCAACCAAAAATCTTCGAAACAAGAGATACTCTGATTTAATCAAGAAACGCCTAAACAGAGTAGATGCTGGAAAATCCCACTGATCCTCACGAGTGAGCATGGCATAACCAAGAGTATCCTTTTCCCAAGCAGCAACCAGAGCGATAAGCTCCTTAGCTGCAACAGTAATCACTAGATCAGGTTTTAGTTCATAGAGAAGCTTGCGCAAACCCTTAACAATGGCAACATCATCATATTTAAAAACTGTATACAAACGATACACCTTTATACCTTCATAGATATAATAACCTTTAGTTTGAATCTCCTTTTCCCATCTTAAACGACGCTTTGCATCATCAGATACTACAACACCCTTATTCTTAAAAAAAGCAGCTTGCCGATCTGAACAAACAACAATCACATCATGACCCATCTTCTTATGAGCAAGAGGAATAATAAGAGTATCATATCCCAAATTCACATCAAAATTCGTACGAAGATGAACAATGCGCATAAGGAATAAGAACTGAACTTAGTATTTAAATACTAACCAAATTGGTACTTGTTAAGCCACAATCGATTGCAGAGACGCTGGCTTGTGTTAAAGTAGGTTACCAGAATTTGTGCTAAACATGCGTGCTGGCGGCGCTCCCATACTTTGATCATACCCAGAAGGCCTTGCAATCTTTGAAAGACCAAGATATTCCCGCGCCTCTGCATCAATAAACTCGCGCAACTCCACAAACCTCTTTTGACTGAGTGCATCAGTCCACACAAGACTCACATACTCACCAGGAACTCCCTTATAAAATGAAACCTGTTTGCTATAATCTGGTTTTTCAAAGTAAAGTCTTACTGGCCTTATTTGTCCTTTATCATCACGTTTTGGTTGCCCACCACGAGTAATGCTATCATCATAGACAAAGATATTCCCATTGTGTCTTTGTGCCCTATCATAAATTGGCGCACCTGGATATGGTGTACAAACCGTTACATCAAAATCATCAGGATGCGCAGCTTTGATCCACTCAAGAGTATCCATAGCATCCTGCTCAGTCTCACCTGGATGACCAACCATAGTAAAGGATTTATACTTCATACCAGTAACCTTAATAATCTGCCTTGCCTTAAGATTAAGATCTGGCGAGGTATTTTTATGAATAACATGCTTTAGGATAAATGTTGACCCTGATTCTACACCAGTACACACCTCAACACATCCAGCATCTTTCATATACATTGCAATCTCAGGATTCTTAACCATAATCTCTGACTTCATAAAAGCCCGCCATGAATACAAAATACCTTCATCTTTACGAAGCCTGATCATAGCTTCACATAACTGCTTTGTACGATTTGTATCAAGATTAAACTCATCATCATAAAACATAAAAGCATCAGCTCCGTGAACCTGCTGCATATGACGCAGTTCACGAATAACATGATCTGATCCTCGCATGCGAATCTTACGATACATCTCACTATCCCGACCTGAACAAAACTCACAACCAAAAGGACACCCACGCTGCGTCATCACACTCATCGCATGCTTATTATCAATAGAATACTTGTAGGTCTCCATATGAAACAGATGTCGCGCTGGAATACCAAGCGTATCAAGATCCTGAATCCGTGGCGCATTAAACCATTTTGAATTACCAAGCGCAATAATACGCTTAGCTTCTGCTAGATCAACAACCTGATGCACTGCTGACTCCCCATCACCTTCATAAATCAGATCATACTGCTCAAGCGTAGAAATATTTGGATCAAACTCAGCAAGCATAGCATGCACACGACTCTGATCCCCTCCAAGAGTAGGATCTTTACGCATCCATTCATTTATCTTAGTTCTTCGCAATGTAGATACCAAACTTGGATGCGCACCACCAATAACAATATGACTATCTGAACGTTCTCGTCGAATAATCTTACGAATCTGCTCAGCATACATAAACTGAGGAGAGGTTGCAGTCAGACAAAATGCAGTATATGGTTTACGCGCAACATGTGCAACCTGTGTTTCCCAATCCCTTGGATTGTGGACATCAAATCCCAAATCAAGAAGGTCCACATGATACCCATTATTCTCCAAAACAGCACCAATATCTGCAAGACAAAGCGGAGGAAACACACGCTCATCAAGAAGAAATGGTGAAGGAGGATTAATAAGAAGCACAGGACCTTTTTTCTTGTGTTGAATAATATCATCCAGACTCATTGTTTATCCTCCATAATATCATGATATCATGCTAATTTATATTTCTACTGTATTTGGTAATTTTTGGTAGTTTTAAAAGATTCATTAGAACGCTATTTACTATAAAAAAGCCCGCTATTAAGATCTCCTGTATGTAACGGAGTTGCATCAACACCACTCACAACCTTTTCAGATACGAGATCCTGGCTAAAGGATGCAGCAGTCTTTTTGCCATACTTATGCGCAATATATAACAAAATAGCTCCAACACCATTCTCAATATGCTGATACTCTCTTTTCACATGATTAGCAGGCCCAGAAATCATAGCCTTTTTTTTGAAAGTAATTGGCGGATCACTATATTGATTAAAGGTATGATCACCATTATGAAAAAGATAATCAGTAAGCGGTTTCATACCTGAAGAAACAAACAAGAGATGATCAGGTTTATTTGAATGGGCAGGAGTCTTTTTCCACAACTCATACACTTCTCTTGAAGTCACAGGAAGTTGCTGATAAAACACATTTACAAACAAAAACGAATCACGATCATCATGCGAAGTACCTAAATATGTCACTGGACCAAAACTTTTCACACCAACACGATCATACACCTTATCAAATATCACACCGCGCAAAAACTCCTTTCCAGGCTTGGTATCATAATTGTAAAAACCACCAGGAGGAAGATAGCGATTAGCAAGATGATCCCCGCCACGATGACAAAAAATCAAATGATTATCCAAACTCTCAACTAAGGTAATCATACTCAAAGCAGCCTGACTTGCAAGAAGCCTAGGATCAACACGCTCTCCTTTAAGCAATGCAGCCTGCGCAGTATCACGAAGTGCAGTGTATTCCTCAAAACTAAATTGGTTGGTTTTAAATACAGTGCTATCTCCAGCATACTCAATAGCAGCAAGACCTAGGATATCTCCAACATGAACATTTCCTTGAGCTAGACCAGCCTTAAACTTCTGCTGATAGGTGAGCAACTCCCTGCCATAGGCATCATATAAATCAGTAGGAATAGTTGTCTTTTCCTGCACATGACTAAGCACAACCTGCTCAAGAGAACACGCGCGCGCATCAATAAGTGTAAGAGTCATAACCCAGGAATTTTTAGATATGTTAAAAAGCTATCGGAGTGAAAGGGATGAGTTACATGCACTCAGTACATGACCATTTATTTTAAATATGGAATTAGTATGTGGAATACTATGAATTGGTCTGATAATGCTTTTGTCTTTATGACAAGACGTTTGTGGAAGTATTCAGATGGGAATAAGAAAAATGTGGTTCTCTACGTTATTCTCTTTATAATTGCGAATCTCATACAAATGGTTGAACCACTTGTTGTAGCGCTTCTTGTGAATACTGTTCAGCTTCAAGGTGTTTCAGAGGCAAATATCTCTTATTTGGTTTTCTTAAGTTTCATAATGGTATCTAAAGAATTTGTATTTTGGCTCTTTCACGGTCCTGCGCGTGTAATTGAGAATCGCAATGCGTTTTTGGTTCGTGCGAATTTCAAAAAATTTCTTCTTGATGGAACACTTGAACTTCCAGCATATTGGCATGCTGACCACCACTCTGGTGACACGATCGATAAGATCAACAAGGCCACTGATGCGTTGTACGATTACTCGAGCTCGATGTTCTTTACTATCTCAAGCGCAGTACGATTTTGTGTAGCATATGTTGCCCTTGCGTATTTTAATATTCATGCAAGCTACATCGTGCTTATTTCCACATGTCTTGCATTATATATTATCAGACAATTTGATAAGCGTCTTATGATGAGATGGCGAACATTAAGCAAATTTGAAAATAATATCTCAGCGAAGATCTTTGATGTCATCAGTAATGTGACCACTGTAATCATCCTTCGCGCTGAACACCTCCTCTTAAAGGAGATCTGGAAGAAAGTGATGAGTCCTTTTAAGATGTATGTTGGAACGCAGAAACTCAACGAATTTAAATGGTTCTTAGTGAGCATTTGTTCTGGATTAATGATATCCACAGTGTTCATAACATACATCCTAAATGTGTACTGGGCAAAATCTGTGATCCTTATCGGCACACTCTTTGCACTGTATGAATATCTAAGACAGATTAGTGATATCTTCTTTGAATTTGCCTGGAGATACAGCGAAGTTGTGCGCAACAAAACTCGTGTTGAGAATGGTGAGGAGTTAAGCAGAGATTTTGTGACTAAGATAAAATCCAAACCAGGGATTCTCAAGAATCCATGGCGTGAAATGATTATTAGGCATCTTTTTTTTTCGTATAATGGCAAAGAAGACGAACTTCACCTACACAATGTGTCTTTTGACATTAAAAATGGAGAGAGAATTGCAATTATTGGAGAGAGTGGTTGCGGCAAGACAACATTTCTTAAGCTCTTGCGTGGACTTTATCATCCAAAGAAGGTGGAGATAAACTTAGATGACAAACCAATAAGCAATGGCTTTGATGCGATTAGCGAGGATGTAACACTTCTGCCTCAAGAACCGGAATTGTTCACGACAACCATTCGTGAGAACATCACGATGGGGGTTTCATATCCAGATACTGTGCTAAAACGCTTTACAGATATGGCAGTTTTTACCAAAGTTGCAAAACAGCTTCCAAAAAAACTTGAATCAAGCATTTTGGAGAAGGGTGTGAACCTGAGTGGTGGCGAGAAACAGCGTCTGGCTCTTGCGCGTGGCCTACTTGCTGCGTATGACAAACCAATGCTGCTCTTAGATGAGCCTACAAGTAGTGTGGATTTGCGAACAGAGACACTGATTTATGACAATATATTTAGGGAATTCAAGAAAAAAACAATTATCTCTTCCATGCACCGTCTTCACCTGCTCAATCGCTTTGATAGAATCTATCTCTTCAAGAACGGAAAAATTATTACACAAGGAACCTTGAAACACTTAAGAATAAATTCACCTGAATTCCAAGAATTATGGAGAAAATATCATCAGAAATCTAAACCACAATCTTAAACACGCTTACATACAACCCAAGTTTGATTGTTAGCGTTTTCTGATTTGCGGAATGAACTGATGGACATCGTGCCCATCCTGGCACACATCATTAGCGATGATAATTTGGTTTTTTGTCACGCTGAACTAAGGATTGTATGCTGGTTCAGAATATCGTTTGGCATGCTGCATAACTCGACTATCTGTCTTTGACAAATTAGAGTTATCTTTCCTGAATCTAGAAATAGTGCGAAAGTCAGGATTGACTTTCTTTGCCAGATACATGAACACCAACCTTTCTCATCAATGGTAAAAAAGCAACAGACAGAGGATTTGCTACACTTTCCCCTATGATAAAGAAAGAACTTGCACTACCTGTTTAATGCTGGCCTTAAGTTGGCATTAAACATTTCTTCATTCATACATCGGCAACTTCTTAATCCCTTTTTTATGAAGGGAATATCTTCTTAGTGCATTGAGAATTCCGAAAGTATATTTGACCATTGTAGAAAATGGCGGGCTCGCAGACTCTTTACCATAATGCGTAGGAATAGCAATCTCAGCAATACGAAGCCTTTTATTACAAAACTGAATAAGAATCTCAGTATCAAAATGATAATTACTAGAACAAAGTTGGAACTTAACCTTTTTGAGCGCAGCAACACGATACGCCCTAAACCCAGAATGAAACTCAGAAATATTCATACCAAGCCAATAATTCTCAAGCATTGTAAGAAATCGGTTACCAGCATACCGCCACCTTGGCATATTCTTAATACTATCCCCAATAATACGCGACCCAAACACCAAATCAGCCTTACCTTTTTCTATTGGCTCAATTAATTCAGGAATTTGTTCAACAGGATATTGGCCATCACCATGAAGCATCACCACAATATCATACCCATTATCAACAGCATACTGATAAGCTTTTTTTTGCGACCCACCATACCCTAGATTTGTTTCATTACGAATAACACGAAGATTCTCCAAACCATGCTTAGTTGCATAACCAAGCGCAGTAAGATAGGCATTATCAGGACTGCAATTATCAACAACAAGAATCTCTGTAATACGCTTATGCATCTGAGGACTAATACGATCAAGAACCCAGGGAAGAGTTTTGCTACCATTATAGGTTGGAATAAAAATAAGAATCCTTGGGCTTGTAAGTTTTGCAATCATAGTCTAAGATTCCTCTCTGCAAAGAATGCATCAAATGTTTCAATAGTATATTTAATCCTTTGCTTATCAAGCCCTGGATACACCCCAATAAAAAAGGTGTTAGTCATCACGAAATCAGTATTAGACAAATCACCTACAACCCGATGTTTAATATCCACATACGCTGGCTGACGCAGAAGATTACCTGCAAAAAGCATACGAGTCTGGATTTTGTGAGACTCAAGATACAAAACAAGATCAGCCTTAGTAAATGGCGCATTGGCTTTTATAGAAATGAGAAACCCAAACCAGGATGGCTCAGAGTTTGGAGTTGCAAATGGCAAAATCAAGTATTTGCTCCATTTCTGCAATGCATTAAATAAGGTCTGATGATTCTGATTCCTTATCCTAATAAACTCAGGAAGCTTTTTGAGCTGCTCAATTCCAATAGCAGCTTGAATATCCAATGGCTTAAGATTATAACCAATATGTGAATACGTAAACTTGTGATCATAGCCTTGAGGAAGCTTACCAAGCTGCCAATTAAATCGTTTACCACAGGTATTATCCTTTCCAGGCTCACACCAACAATCCCTACCCCAATCACGCAAAGACTCAACAATACGCTTAAAGATCGGATCATTTGTAACCACAGCACCACCCTCACCCATAGTCATGTGATGCGCAGGAAAAAAACTAACAGTAGCAAGATGACCAAATGTACCAACTAACTTACCATCATACTTGGAACCTAAAGCATCACACATATCCTCAACAACAAACAGATTATACTTTTGTGCAATCTTCATTATCACATCCAGATTATATGGATTACCCAATGTATGCGCAACAACAATAGCCCTTGTTTTTGATGACACAGCCTCTTCTAAATGTGTCACATCAATATTATACGTACCAAGCTCAATATCCAAAAACACAGGCACCCAATTGTTTTGAACAATAGGTGCAACAGTTGTAGGAAACCCAGCAGCAACAGTAATAACCTCATCACCTGCTTTGAGAGGATTTGGAAGAAGAGGAGATCCAAGCGCTGAAATAGCTAGGAGATTAGCTGAACTTCCTGAATTAGTCAACATAGCATACTTAAGACCACAAAATTCTGCAAACTTCATCTCAAACTGCTTACCATACGGACCTAATGTCAACCAAAAATCAAGCGAACTTGACACAGCAGCCATAATCTCATGCTCATCAAAAACCCTACCAGCATAAGTAACAGGAGTCTGACCAGGCAAAAAGACTTTACCTTGCTGAGTTGCCTGATAAAATTGCTTTGTCAACTCAAGGATCTGGGCTCTAATAGTTTCTTTATCCAATAGTTCGGCGCTACTCATATGGCTGTGTTGACTTCATATGATTAAGAGATTCTAACACTGTACATGGACGATACATAGTGTCCTTGATAAGCTTATCGATACGCAAACCTGCACGCAGCGGCCTAGGAGCATGTTGATTAAGCTCTGCAGTTGTTTTGGGAATAACTAACTTTTTATCCAAACCAAACACATCACAAATCTGAAGAGCAAATTCATAACGATTCATAACCTGAGGACCAACAACATGATACAACCCATTACAGTTTTTGGATAGAAGCGCATCAGTTGCCTCAACAAGAGTCTTAACATATGTAGGACTGCTGTATTGATCTACTGGAGTGGAAAAACTATTCCCTGCACGAAGAGTCTTAATAAATTTGTCAGCAAAATTCTTACCATTTGGTTGCCAACCATATACCACAGTTGTACGTATCCCAATGGCACCAGGCACTATATCCAGTATAGACTGCTCTGCAATATACTTATGCCAACCATACGTGCTAATAGGATGTGGAGAATCCTCCTCACTATATGGCCCATGACAACCATCAAACACATACTCTGTAGAATAATAAACAAGTTTACTACCACAGTCTTTTGCTACCTTTGCAACATTTATCATACCCTCAACATTAATTTGCCAAGACAGTGCACCATTATCCTGACACCATTCAACATTAGGATTACTAGCTGGCAGTAGAATAATCTCTGGCTTATACGCGGTAATATATTGATCAACTTGGGCCTTATTTGTTACATCAAATTGCACAAAACCAGGAACAGGTTTTGAGTGATAGGTTCCAACAACACGATCTTTTTGCGAAAAATGATGATACAAATATTGCCCAACAAAACCTGATGCACCAATAATAAGCATGCTCATGGTATTATACCATAGACCACGGCTGTTTAGTCCACCGAAGATCTGCTGCAATCGCACCTGAATCAAGAAGATTCTTCATACGCTTAAGCGTAACAAAATATTCATCATTAAACAACTCCTCTGTAAGATGAATGTTATGAAAAGTTTGCCACAAATGATCACATCCCTTTTCCAGATTCCACACACCACTAAAACCAAGCACATGCTTAGCCTTACCAAAATCAACCTTATACGATCTTGCATCAGGATTGCTCTTGCCAAGAATCTCAATCTGAGCATTAGCATAACTACCATGCACAGCCTCTGCAATCTGCTTCACAGTATAATTCTCTGAATCCAAGCCTATATTGAAAGCCTGATTATTCACAACATCAAAAGGTGCTTCTAAAGCATTTATGAATGCAAGCGAAACATCCTCAACATGAATAATAGGCCTCCAGGCAGTACCATCACTAAGAAGCTTAATACTACCAGTAGTGTGAGCACAACCAGAAAGATTATTTACCACAAGATCAAAACGCTGACGAGGACTAAGACCATACACAGTAGCATTACGCAAAAAAATAGGAGCAAAACTCTCAGAAGACAAGGCTGCAAGACCCTTTTCAGCATCAATCTTTGATTTAGCATATGCAGAAACAGGATTAAACCCAGCATCCTCAGTAACAGGCGCATCACCAGAAACACCATAAGCTGAACACGACGATGAAAACACAAAACGCTTTACACCAGCAGCTTTTGCTAACACACCAAGACGAACTGAGGCCTTATGATTAATCTCATCAGTAAGCCTTGGATCAAGATCTCCTAAAGGATCATTACTAAGCCCTGCAAGATGAATCACTGCATCATAACCACGAAGCTCACTCTGATGCACATCACGAACATCACGAATAAACTGCTGAAAATGATCCTGCTTTTGCGGAACAAGATGCTTACCAATAAAATAACCAGCATCAAGCCCAGTTACATTATAACCCCTTGTTATTAACATACTTGTAAGAACTGTACCAATATATCCGAGATTTCCAGTGACAAGCACGCTTTTGACATCATTCATAACCTGCAAGCAATACAGGTTAATTTTTAAACCTTGTTACCAATTCTTCCATGGAGGATTTCCTGAATCCCAAATCTTGTTAAGCTCTTCAAAATCACGCTGCGTATCAACAGCAAAGAAAAAACCATTATGCTTATAGAGGGCAAGCTCGTTTTCTTTGGCAAGAATTGGAAATACCTCCTCAAGCATACAATCCTTCTTGAGATCTAGATAGTTAAAGATTTTTTTGTTCATAACCATGAATCCACCGTTGATTAAATCATTCATCACTGGCTTTTCCTTAAACTCATACACAAGCCCATCATCCTTAACACGCACAATCCCATACTTAGACCTAAGATGAAGACCAGTAATGGTTGCAACCTTACCCATCTTTTTATGATACGCAATAACATCGTCTAGATTCACATCAGCAACACCATCACCATACGTCACCAAGAAATCATCATCACGAATATATTTTTGAACACTCTTAAGCCTTCCTGAAGTAAGCGTATGCTGTCCTGTCTCAGCAAATGTAATAGTCCAATCCTCAGTATTTGCATTTGTATGCATCAAATGCTCCTGACCAGGACCAAGCTTCATAGTAAAATCATTAGAAAGCCACTTATAATTAAGAAAATAATCCTTAATCATCTCTCCCTTATACCCAAGACAGAGTACAAAATCTTTATGACCAAACTGAGAATACATCTTCATAATATGCCACAAAATAGGCATTGTACCAATACGAGCAAGAGGCTTAGGCATAAACTCAGTCTGCTCTTTAAATCGCGTACCCAAACCGCCACATAACAAAACCACTTGCATAACAACATGACAATACAGGATGGTTTTTAAAGATTGTCAAAAATGCGTGTTGGTCAATTTGTAAATGTTAAATGTCGACTTTTAAGAATTCGACCAAAGAGAAAGCGAGTCTTTATCCTGTTTGAACAAGAGTTTTATTTGTCTTGGAAGATTATACATTACTCATGAAAAAAGTTACTTCTGAAACTTTTGCAAACATTACCAGGCCATTGAAAGAAGAAGCAAAAAGAGTCGGATTAAAAGAATCAGAAGTTAATAATCTTGTTCATAAAACAAGGAAAGAAAAACGATGAAAATTACAGTAGATACTAATATTCTTATCTCTGCTACTTTTTGGCATGGGGACTCTAATGAGATCATTTAGAAGGTTGAAAGAAAAGATATTGAGCTTATTCTCTCAAATGAGATTATTAAAGAATTTGGAAGAGTGTTAAATTATAAGAACTTGCAAGAGAAAATAAAGAACAAAAATCTTGAAATGAAAAGAACCATGGAAAAATTGGTTTCTATTGCTACACTGGTAGAACCAGATGAAAACTTATATATTGTAAAGGATGATCCAGATGATAATAAGATCTTAGAATGTGCGAAAACTGGGAAAGTTGACTTTATTATTAGCAATGATAATCATTTGTTGAAACTAGAAAAACTTGGAAACATACCAATAGTTACTCCACAGGAATTCTTAAACAGAATAAAGAAATTGCCTGAAAACTGACCATCCCACCCTTTGCTTTGCTCACTCCGTAGCAAGCTGTGTGGTATTGGTCAGTTTTCTCGCTTCGCGACAGGCAATTTCTATAGGAAATAACCTTAATTTTAGTATATTCCAAAAACGAAAGTAAGGTTATTTCCTAATAATCAAATCACTTTAACCTTGGAAAAATATCTATAATTAAAGTGATTTGATATAATTTCAGAATCGTGTTGTGCAACCGTAGCAGAGCTACGGAGTATTGAACCCAATTCTGAAATAAAAATAACATATGGAAAATAATCTTTATAAAGCTATACGAGTTGGCATTGTTATAATGAAATCATCAAAAACAATACGACTTAACCTCGGCGCTGGATGGCGACCAATACCAGGATACACTAATCATGACATTGTAAAACTCAAGGGTATTGACATAACTTTTGACCTAAACATATTTCCCTGGCCATACAAAGACAACAGTGTTGACGAGGTACGCATGCACGATGTGCTAGAACATTTAGACAATGTTGTACAAGTCATGCGTGAAGTACATAGGATTCTCAAACCAGGAGGATTTGTCAACCTCCTAGTACCACACTGGAACAGCAATGGACCATACTATGACCCAACACACAAACACGCATTTGGATTTACAACATTTGAATACTTTTGCAAAGGCTACAAACCAGAATTCCACTACTATTTTGATTTTCAATTCTCAAAACTTCGTCGACATATCCATTTTCCAGGAGGATTACAGATCTGGAATCGAGTTATAGAATTCTTAGTAAACCTAAGCCCTTGTCTATCCATGATCTACGAAACCACACCACTTAAAATCTTTCCCTCAGAAGGCATCGAGATATGGCTCACCAAATGAAAACTCCCAGCCGTCGCAATCAGCGGGGTATCTATTAGTATAATGGGAGTTTTCAATGTTTCATACTCCGCATCAAGTTGGTATTCATTTGACAAACCACTCAGTCGGGCAAGCGGCGGAGTATGAAACAAATAAAAGATTCTTAAAGAGATCCTATCTTAGTCTTGAGAAAAATCCTTTCACTAATCTCATCTCTTATAATCCAGACAGGTCCTGTGCCTGTAAGATGCAAGAACTTTTCATCCCATATAACTCCTGCAGATTCAGACAGCGCAAGGATTGGTATGTGCAGCGCTACAAGCTGGTTAATCATGGACTCCTTAACATGACAGGCAATACTTAGGTCTTGTAGCTTACTAAGACCAGCCACGTCTGGCAATCCAGGATTCTCATCAGTCAATTCAGCAGTCTTAATTACTTTTCCAAGCACAATCGCTCCTGCGCTACCACCATATATCCTACCAGTATACCTTCGGATTTTCTCAACAATGCCATACTGCCGTAGTCCATGTATCAGTCGGTAGGTATTCCCACCACCCATATAAATACCATCAAATATCTCAAAGTCTAAGTCTGTCAATTCTTCAAACGTGGTAACCATCCTAATCGTGACCTGTCCAAATCCCGCAAAAATCTTAGTAAACCATTCTTTACACGAAAGATACTTATCATTCGATCTTGCCAATGGTATGTACAGGATTTTCTTGTTCATTAGACTATCATAAAAAGCCTTGTCCAATTCCACGGACTGTATTTCATTGCCGCCACCAGAGAGAAATATTGTTGTCATATCCCATCCTATACAAGTTCTTTTATATGATGATTCATACCAGCCACCGTTGGCATCCATGATAGGATAACTAGAAGATTTATTAACAATATGATATAGTTTAATGATATGCTAAAGAAAGCTGATTTAATACAATGGAAAAGGGATGAAAAGACTCAATTCCAAGGCTGGGATTTTTCTTACCTAAAAGGAAGATATAAAGAAGGAAAACCGAACTGGAATTATACATCAATTGCAAAGAGAATAATAAACAAATCAAATTTTGTTCTTGATATGGCTACAGGTGGAGGGGAGATATTTTTAGAAGTTCTATCCTCATATATACCTAAAAAAGCCGTTGCAATTGAAGGTTATAAACCAAATGTCCCAATTGCACAAAATAACCTGCGAAGGAGTGGTGTTAAAGTCGTTTATGCAAAAGAAACTGGAAAACTTCCTTTTAATAATAACGAATTTGACCTAGTCTTAAACAGACATGGCAGACTTAATATACCTGAAATAGCTAGAATTGTTGCGCATGGTGGAATCTTCTTAACACAACAGGTTGATTGGAAAAATTTGAACGATTTGATGAAAGAGTTTGGAACAAAGCCAAAATGGGAACTTAATACCTTATCAAATGTAAAAAAACTTCTCAAAAATGCCGGGTTTGAAATTGTTAAGACAAGAGAATGGAATGGAAAAACAATCTTTAAAGATGTTGGGGCATTGGTTTATTTTCTCAAAGCAATTCCCTGGATAGTTGACGATTTTAGTGTAAATAGCTATACATCTGTCTTAGAACGATTACAAGAAAAAATTGAAAAGAATGGTAAACTCGAGTTTACAGCAAGAAGATTCCTTATTTTGGCAAGGAAAATGTAGACTGGCTGTAGTGATACAATCTTAAAAATATATTTGATATGGACACTGGCGTTATCCCATAGGGAAATAGTGACTATTTTCCATAGGATCTTATACAAGATTCTTAAACATCATCCTATTTTCACATTCTATGATAGAGGATCGCTTAAAACGAAAGTATCTTGTGATGCTGGCATTGATTCTGGTGTTGGCTTTAGGTTTACGAACATACAAACTAACCTGGGGACTGCCAAACGAGATTCATCCTTATTCATATCATCCTGACGAAACACGACTACTACAATACCTAGGAAATATGCACCCAGAAAAACTGGATTTTAATCCAGATGATTTTGCATATCCAACATTTCACCTCTTTATTGTTGGAGCTATACTTCTTCTCTTTTCCAAGTTAGGATTCATCACATTGATTCCTGATCCACTTTTTTATGCAACGCACCCAACTGAATTTGCCAACATGATACTTGTGGGAAGAGTCATTAGTGTGCTTTTTTCAATAGGCACAATTCTTGTGATCTATCAAATCGGAAAAACACTATACAACCGCCGTGCAGGACTGCTAGCTGCATTACTGCTAGCATTAAACCCACTTGATGTCATTGAATCACACTACTTTAGCCTTGATGTACCTATGACATTTTGGCTCATGATAGTCATGCTTTGCAGTGTGCACATCCTTTACACAGGCAGGAGAATATGGTATATCCTGGGAGGAATTTGCATTGGCATTGCAGCAGCAACCAAATATCCAGGTCTTATTGGTATTGTCCCATTGGGAATAGCACACTTGTTATGGTGTTGGAAAGATCTTAAGGAAAGTACAAGAGGATTGTATAACCGACTATATAATTTCTTACGTAGTCTATTAAGTAAGAATCTGGTGTGTAGTCTAATAGGTTTTGTTCTTGCATCTGCAATAGGTGTTCCTTATGCAGTACTTGAACCAACCACTTTTGCAAATAATATCATTACAACATATACAATCAGTTCAGGACAATCCGTACCAATTCCTTCTGACTATAATCTTGGACTAGCATCTTGGCTACTGCATCCAAACAACAAGCTATACCTGTACCAGCTCATTGCAGCCATACCATTTTCACTAGGCATTGCACTATTCGGACTCCTAGGAATCTCGATTGTACTTATGATACGATATACTCAATGGAAATCCACACTGCTACTACTCTCTCTTCCACTTGCATATCTTATTATCGTTGGCAGATGGAATCTTGTATTTTTGAGATACATGCTTCCTATTATCCCAGTTCTGCTGCTGTGCTGCGCAATTGGATATCGCATCATAAATAAGATGACAAAACACAATTGGGCACCAATCATACTTACCTTTATCATCATATACACAACACTATTCACAGCAACACTAGACTACAAATTCAATGACACAATTGATGACGGATTTTTGTACGTGTGGCAGAATATTCCAGAACACTCAGTAATTGCCACAACACTCTGGTCACCACTACGCTACACCCCACTCCAGGATCCAGCTGCATTTATCAATGGAACACTCAACAATAAAGAAATCATAAAAAAACGTCAGAACGATATAACACATAATGACACCATTATTGTACCATTATGTCTTCATGGAATTTGCAAAGAATATTCTGTAGTGACCATGTTTAATCCATCAAAAACATGGCTTGACACATACAATCCTGACTATATCATCTTATCAAGCTTAATAACTATTGGGGATGATGCCCCAATTCGAGATCCTAATGCAGATAATGAACGAAGCTTTTACAAACGATTTAACCAATGTCAAAGTGGCTATTATACTATTGCAGAATTTGATAGACCATACCTTACAGAAAAATTCTACACTATTTTAGATCCTCGATTTAAATCCTTATACGCCTCCCCAAAGATAAGTATTCTTAAAAAGATGAACTTTAAATAGAACATTGGACTTGCAGAACCCATGCCGGCAATACAAGGAATCATTATCACACCACTAAAAAAAATTCTTGACGATCGAGGAAACATCATGCACATGATACGATGCGATGATCCTTGTTTTACTAAGTTTGGCGAGATCTATTTTGCAACCATATTCCCAGGAGCAATCAAGGCATGGCACATGCACACCAAGATAACGCTTAATTACGCTGTAATTGTTGGCAATATCAAATTAGGCTTATATGACATGCGCAAAGACTCTCCAACAAAGGGGGCTATACAAGAGGTATTTATAGGAGAAGACAATTATGCACTTGTAAGCATCCCACCAGGAGTTGCAAATGGCTACACACCATTAGGAAATAAAAAAGCCATTGTGGCGAATTGTGCAGATATGCCACATGATCCAAATGAAATGATAAGAATCGATCCATTTACAAAGGACATTCCATTTAATTGGGGAATCAATTCACGATAAGAACTTTAAAAATAGTTAACATACGGATGGCATCCTGACATGTCAAATATGCACAGCAACACAAAACCACAACAACTTGATCTCACGGTTGTACTACCTACCTACAATGAGAAGAAGAATATCCAAATCCTCATCCCACAACTAGAAAAACTACTCACAACAAAAACAACATACACATTTGAAATCTTAGTAGTAGACGACAACTCTCCTGATGGAACAGCAGCTGCTGCTAAACAACTATCAAAAAAATATAAGAATATACGCGTACTTACCAGAACACAAAACGAAGGCCTAGGCGCAGCACTCATCGATGCATACAATCATGCAAAAGGAGACCGCATCCTTAGTATGGACTCAGACCTTGCCTTTTCACTTGATGACGTAATAACACTGCTACACAAACTTGATGAAGGCTATGACCTAGTTGTTGGTTCAAGACATGATAAGTTAGGAGGATATGAAAAAACAAACCCACGTATATACCTCAAATATGCCATAAGCAAACTTGGCAATACATTTACACAACACTTTCTCAAACTTCCAGTACACGACTTCTCGCTTAACTTTCGAGTCATTAGAAAAGAGATGTGGAAACGTATTGATGTAAAAGAAAAACTAAACACCATGCTCTTAGAAATGATTGTACGAACACGACAACAAAGCGGAAAAATAACTTCAATCCCAGTCACATTTAAAGACAGAATCTACGGAGAATCAAAAATGAAACTCCACAAACAAGCACCAATCTTTCTTAAGAAAGTATTAGAGTTTGGTTTACATGAGAGATTTAGCAAATAAACTATATAAATGTCCTATATATTATCTTGTCAAGGGGATATAAAGAATTGCAAAAAGATTAAATCACAACTGTGTAGGCATTAGGAGATATTATGACAGAACACGAACAATCATTTCGCATTGGAGTTGGAACTGCACATATCTCACCTAAAGCTATAGCCTATGTCAATGACGTACTCAGATCCAAACGACTCTCATATGGACCGTACATGATGCGTTTTGAGAATCGCTTTGCAAAAGAACATGGAAGCAAATATGCTATTATGTCTAATTCAGGAACAAGTGCTCTACACATAGCAATTGCAGCACTAAAAGAGATACACGGGTGGAAAGATGGTGATGAGGTCATAGTTCCAGCAGTAACATTTATTGCAACATCAAATGTCGTACTACACAACGGACTAAGAATAAAATTTGTTGATATTGATCCCCAATACTATGAACTTGACCCAACCAAACTTGAGGCAGCAATCACACCTCAAACACGAGCAATTATCCCAGTACACCTTTTTGGCCAACCAGCTGATATGAATCCAATCATGAGAATTGCCAAAAAACACAACCTCAAAGTAATCGAAGACTCATGTGAAACAATGTTCGCAACATACCATGGTACACCAGTTGGAGCACTAGGAGATATTGGGTGCTTTTCAACCTATATTGCACACCTAATAACAACAGGCGTTGGAGGCTTAAACACAACAAACAATTCAGGTTATGCAGTCAAATTGCGATCAATAATGAATCATGGCCGAGACAACATCTACATGTCTATTGATGACGATGACAACAAATCTACAGAAGAAATGAAAATGATCATTGCTCGAAGATTCTCATTTGTCACACTTGGACACTCGTTTCGTGCAACAGAAATGGAAGGAGCACTTGGACTTGCCCAGGTTGAAAACTGGAAACCAATCATCAACAAACGCAGAGAAAACGCAGCACACTTAACAGAAAAACTCTCTGCAGCAAGTGATAGCATTCAACTACCACAGATACGCCCATTAACCCAACATTCCTTTATGATGTACCCAATAGTACTACTTAGAGAAAAAAAAGAACGATTAGTACACTACTTAGAAACAAAAGGGATTGAAACAAGAGACATGCTCCCACTTACAAATCAGCCAGTATACAAGAAATTATTAGGAATAAAAGAAGAAAATTACCCAGTTGCCAAATGGATAAACGAATCAGGCTTTTATGTAGGATGCCATCAGGATCTTGGCAAAACTGAGATAAATCACATAGCAGAATCAATTAAGGATGGTTTGAGATTGATACAATAAAGGATGAAAACTGCTTGAGATCATAAAACCAATATACAACCCACAATCATGAGACCAGCATGCAAATACTAAAAGGAAAGAGCGTTTTAGTCACTGGAGGAAGCGGCTTTATTGGAACAAACCTTATTGCACGTCTGCTCAAAGAAGGAGCTGATGTCCTAAATATCTCACTGAACCCACCACAACTAGAGGTATCAACTATTATTGATGATTTACGAACATCCACATTCTCTTTTCTTGACCAGGATTTTGACTATGTCATCCACCTAGCTGCATTATCAAATAACAGACTATGCGAAGATCTAGAGGTTGCATTTGACACAAATGTCAGCGCAACTATAAGACTCTTAGAAGCACTAAAAAACAGACCTGTGAAAAAAATCATTTTTGCATCATCTATTGTGCTTTATGCCAAGGATGCACCTATCCCATTAACAGAATCATCACCGACTGATATACACCATGACAACTACACATTCACCAAAGGACTTGCAGAACAGATTACACACTACATGGGAAAAAAACTTCCTATCCTAACCTTGAGACTAGGAAACGTATTTGGTCCACACCAAGATTGGAGAATTGCACCAAATATTATACCACAAATCATGACTCAAGCACTCACAAACAAAAAAATTGAACTACTCAACCCAACAGCAATACGAGACTTTATCTTTGTACAAGATGTTGTTAATGCAATAATGCTTGGAATGATAAGCGAAGCCAGAGGGGTTTTTAATTGTGCATCTGGTATAGGCACTTCTGTAGGTAATCTTGCCAATGAGGTTGCACAACTAACAGGATCTAGCGTCATTGGATCAAACCAACCAATCTGGGGACCATCACAGGTAGCATGCGACATAACAAAAATAAAACAAACACTGTCATGGAAACCACAAACTTCTCTTAAACATGGACTTGAACAAACCCTTGCATATTATCAAGCGGTGCTGTTATGAGAGCACTTATCACAGGCATATCAAGCCAAGATGGCTCATACCTTGCAGAACTATTATCACAAAAAGGTTATGACATAATTGGTCTTGTTCGGCCAGGAGGACCAAGAAACACTGCAATAATCCAACACCTACAAGACCAGATCCAATTAAAAGAAGTACTACTCACAAACCTAGAATATATCAAAAGCGTCATTCGCCAACTCAAACCTGATGAAATATACAACCTTGCAGCAGTAAGCAACTACAACACATACATAAATGACCCTATAGGATCTCATGACATCAACGGAAACACACCACTAATCTTTCTTGAGGCAATCCGCAAAACAAATCCAAAAATCCGCTTTTTTCAAGCAAGCACATGCCAAATCTATGGAAACCCAACAACTCGACCACAGAATGAACAAACACCACCCTCACCAGTAACAGCATACGGAGCAAGCAAATCCTTTGCAACAACCATGATTCGCCAATACCGTGAACAACACAACCTCTTTGCCACAAATGCCATACTATTTAATCACGAATCACCAAGAAGACCAATTGACTTTGTAACACGTAAGATTACCATGACTGTAGCAAAAATAAAATTAGACATGGAAAAACAGCTTGTCCTTGGAAACCTTGACGTGCTTCGAGACTGGGGATTTGCAGGAGACTATGTCAAAGCAATGTGGGAGATCAACAACCACACAACACCTAATGACTTTATCGTAGGCACAGGAATCACACACACTGTTCGCGAGTTTGTTGAGGAAGCATTTAAGGCAGCAGGTATTACATCATGGGAAAACTATGTAAAACAAGACCCTACACTCATGCGATCTGAAACAGCAGTACTCCAAGCAGACATCTCAAAAATTAAATCAGAACTTGGATGGCAACCTACAGTTTCATTCAAAGAGTTAGTAAAGATGATGGTAGAACATGATATTGAGATGCTAAAAAATCCTCAAGCTTTATAAAACCGCTTCTGATTCTGATTATCCATGACGCAAGAGCGACGTGCACTTATTACAGGCATCACTGGCCAGGACGGATCATACCTTGCAGAATTCTTACTAAACAAAGGATACAAAGTCTTTGGACTTATCAGAAGAAACAGCACACTCTCAAATGAACGCATAGCACACATACAACACCAGATAACACTAATCGAAGGCGACTTGGCAGATACCTCATCACTTATTCGCGTGCTACAACAATCAAAACCACATGAAGTATACAACCTTGCAGCAATGTCATTTGTGAAAACATCCTATGATGAACCAATAGCCACTGGAGATATCACTGGTCTTGGAGTTGTACGAATGCTTGAAGCAATCCGGCTTTGTGATCCCCAGATTCGATTCTACCAAGCAAGCTCCTCAGAAATGTTTGGAAAAGTACGCGAAACACCACAAAAAGAAACAACACCATTTTATCCACGATCACCCTATGCAGCTGCAAAGGCATTTGGCCACCACATCACGATAAACTATCGAGAAGGGTACAACTTATTTGCATGCTCAGGCATCCTGTTTAACCACGAATCACCACGACGCGGCTACGAATTTGTCACACGCAAAATCAGCCACGCAGTTGCAAAAATCAAACTTGGATACACTGACCACATTGTATTAGGAACCCTTGATGCAAAACGTGACTGGGGATTTGCAGGAGATTATGTCGAGGCAATGTGGCTTATGCTACAGCAAGATACAGCAGATGACTTTGTAGTAGGCACAGGAGAAACACACTCAGTACGAGAATTTGTACAAGAGGCATTTGCAGCAGCAGGAATCAGCAACTGGGAAGAGTATATCAAACAAGACCAGCGATTTATGCGACCTGCAGAAGTAGAACTCCTACTTGCTGATCCAACAAAAGCAAAGGCAAAACTAGGATGGCAACCAAAAACATCATTCAAAGAATTAGTTCATATGATGGTAGAACATGACATTGCACTATTAAAAACACAACCACACCTTGGCAAACAACAACATCACCAATAATTCTGAAGCCACCTACGGTTGCTTTAGAATATAAAAAATTACTATGAGAATACAAGATTATCTATATTTTAGATTGGAATATACAGACTGCTATGGACACAAAAAATTATGACATCGTTGTTATCGGAGGAGGATCTGGAGGATTAGTAGCTGCAGCAGGAGCTGCAAAATTTGGCGCAAAGATTGCACTACTTGAAAAAAACAAACTCGGAGGCGAATGCCTATGGACTGGCTGCATACCAAGCAAGGCATTTATTCACGTTGCAAAAATTGCCCATACTGTACGCCATGCTTCAAACATAGGCATTAAACCTGAGAAGATCAGCATTGATTTTTCCAAAATCATAGACTATGTACACAACGTCATCACCAAAATCCAACCACATGACAGCAAAGAGCGATTTGAATCACTAGGTGTTGCTGTATTCTTTGGAAACCCAAGATTTGAAAACAAAAACACCATCAACATAGGAAATCATCACATCAAAGCAAAACACTTTATCATAGCAACAGGATCACGACCATATATACCAGAAATTCCAGGACTACACGAAACAGGCTTTCTTACCAACGAAACAGTTTTTGAGAATAGAAAATTCCCACAAAACCTTCTCGTCATTGGCGGAGGAGCAATAGGGTCAGAAATGGCACAGGCATTTGCACGACTAGGCTCACAAGTCACTATTCTTGAACATGGAGATACCATCCTTAGCAAAGAAGACCCTGCAGTTGCCAATGAGATTAAACACATTTTTACACAAGAAGGAATCACAATCCTCACAAATAGCACTATACACTCTATCTCAAAACAAGGAAAGAAAAAAACAATCACCTATAAAAAAGAAGGCAGACTATCAAAAGTTAGTGGGGATGAAATCCTGCTAGCAAGCGGCAGATCACCTAATGTAGAAGGGCTTAATCTTGAACATATTGGAGTTGTATTTGATAAAAGAAAAATTAAAGTAAACCAACATCTTCAAACCACAATTCCAACAATCTATGCAATAGGAGATGTCAAAGGAGGATACCAATTCACACACATAGCTAGCTATGAAGCAGGAATAGCCCTAGCCAATATACTATTCAAACTTCCTATCAAAACAGATTACAGTATTGTACCATGGACAACATTCACAGATCCAGAGGTTGCACAAGTAGGACTAACTGAACAAGAAGCACGAAAAAAACATGGTGACCTACTGATATTTCAAGAACCATTTAGTGAGATTGATCGTGCTCAAACAGACAACAACACAAAAGGATTTATCAGACTCATCACAACCAAAAAAGGCAAGATACTAGGAGTTCACATTATTGGGCCACATGCAGGAGAACTCATTGCAGAATATACCTTAGCAATGCGAAAAAAATTAACTATAAAAGATATTTATCAAACAATCCATGTCTACCCAACACTCTCTGGTATAAACACACGTATCGCAGGCAAATATATGGAAACACTATTGACCCCATTTCGCAAAAAATTACTCAAATACATATTCAGATACGGATAAGAATGGTGACTTATGAAACAACCTGAGAATAAACACATACCAAAGAAGAAACTCCTTAAGATCGTAGTCCTGATTCTATCTTTAGGCATAGTTACCATCCTGTTTTACTCTCAAACAATTCGTGAAGCAATCTCGCCATCTGAACTTCGTGCATCACTCTTAGAACTTGGAATGGCAGCTCCTCTTGTCTATATTATTTTCTACATTACCCTTGTTATATTCTTTTTCCCTGCATCAGCACTAAGTGCTGTCGGAGGATTTGTCTTTGGCGCATTCTTTGGAACTGTCTACACAATCATTGCAGCAACAGCAGCAGCCATTATCGCATTTGTTCTTGGACAATGGCTTGGCAAAGACTTTGTTCAACACAGATTAGGCAACAAACTAAAAGATATCGATGAAAAGATCTCAGGCAAAGGATTTTGGTCCATGATCATACTGCGCCTCTTATTCTTACCATACATTCCTTTAAGCTATGCCGCAGGACTCACACGCATAAGCCTTAGGGATTTTGCACTAGCCACATTTCTTACCAATATACCAGGATCATTTGCATTCACATACCTTGGCTCTTCTCTTAATGAACCTAAACAACTTCTCTTTGCAATCATACTCATTGCAATTGTGATGTGCATACCATTGACAGTCAAATATTACAACAATCATAAAAAGAAACCAACTGCGTGAATAATATCATGCTCAAACGTACTGCGTGGTCTGGAGCGTAGCGGAATGGGATCAAAAGGTGGCATCGGCTCCCTTTTCTTATTTCTTGAGCACAAACTCAATCTCAGCAGCAGGTAACACATATGCAAAGAATCGCTGATACAGCACAGGAACAAGATTAATCAACAACTCAGGAACAAAACCTAAGACTCGCAATAATCTTAATGAACCAAACAATCGAATTCTTCGACTTATAATACAAACCCTCACCTTTGAATAATAAGACAAACCAGATCCAACTGTAAAATAATCAAAGGTATTATACGTAAAAAATCGCTTATGCGTAGGATCAGAAAAAGCACCTGGATTTGAAAAATAAGGACAAATAACTACAATCTTCCCACCAGGCTTTGTAATGCGCAACAATTCTTCAAGAGTAGCCACAAGATCAGTCACATGCTCAAGCACATGACGAGCATACACCTCACCAAAAGTATTGGCCTTAAACGGATACGGAATCTTGTCAAGATCATGCACAACATCAACACCAGACAACTTCACAGAATCAAGATTAACATAACCCTTTTTGATATCACTCCCACATCCAAGATTAAGCTTCATCATTGTTATTTCCTAATAATCAAATCATATTTTGTTAGGAACTGAGTTTTGATTTCTCAAATGGGTTTATACCCAGATGCCCTGCATCGGATATATTTACCTATTTGAGATTAAATGCACTCATTCCACCGGTGTCCTCACAGGTGGTTCGGACACCGGTTCCATTCGGGAGTCAAAAGTTCACTTGTGAGCGCCCAGAGTCCAGCAGGACTAGCATGTCATTGATGTTGAGCACAGCAGCGCGATCACTGTGGTGGGTGCGAACTTTTGACAAATACCCCTGGGCTCTGCCCAGGTTGGGATTTTTTATTATTAATTTGACTTGATATAAATAAGTAACTATTTAAAACAAGAACAGCTGCCTTGAGCATATGAAACCATATATAAAATGGATACTGCTTGCATGGGTTGGCATTGTGTTTTTATGGTACTATACACAGTACTTAGACTATGCTAGATTCTTTCTAAAACACTATGCCACAGCCTATTTTCCATTGTTGTTTGGTGCACCATGATAGAACTACTTATTCTTCTCCTCCTACTGCTTGTGATTATTATTAGTGGACGAAGAATACAGAAATTATTATACCCAACTGCAGACCCACTAGGTGATATCATCTTCTCATTTGGATTTGGCTCAATCCTGCTTATTGTATTAGTGTATCTTGTTGCATGGCTTGGATTACTCTCATCTATCATAATCATTACGCTGCTCTGTGCGCTTTTTCTATTTAGCATACAAGAGATACCATGGCTGCTGGCATCACTACAACAACTTGATTTCTCCTGGACAAAAACCAACAAAACTTTAACAACCATTCTTGGAATATTCCTATTCTGGAATCTAATAGGAGCGCTTGCACCAACCACAGACTCAGACGGCCTAGCATACCATCTTGAAATACCAAAATACTATCTTGAACAAGGCGGTTTTGCATACCACCCAATGATTGTCTCAACATGGCCATTATCCTTAGAAATGCTTTATACTGTAGCACTAGCACTTAGCACAGACAGTCTTGCAAAACTCATCCACTTGATCTTTGGATTAGGAACTGCATTGGCAACATACTACCTTGGAAGAAAACTATTTAATCATGAAACTGGATTATGGGCTGCAGCAATATTTTATACAATCCCACTTATTAGCCTAGAATCAGGAATAGCATACAATGACTTAGGAATGGTATTTTTTGCAACCATAGGCATCATAGCGTGGACTCAATGGATGAACACAAACTCAACAAGATCACTACTGACATCTGCTGTACTACTTGGCAGTGCTGCAAGCATGAAATGGAATGGACCTATCATTGTGGCTATCCTAACCATTATGAGTATCTTCTTTGTTCGCAAACAGCGAAATACTACCACCTTAAGAATTCAACAACACTACACCAATCACCAAAAAATATATCACCCATTTTCTTGGATAATCCTCTTTGTCTTAATCAGCGCCATGTTTCCAATGATGTGGTATGCCAAAAATGCAGTGCTTAATGGAAACCCATTTGGAGTATTTGCTGCAAATCTGTTTCATGCACGAAACTGGACACAAGAACATAGCCAAGCATACTTCCAATCAGTAAGTGGACTTGATTACTCATTTCTCCATATGATCACAGCACCATTTAAACTAATACTCTCCTCAGTACAGTACGGTGAATTAAGCTTTCTTGGCCCAGTATTCCTCATGCTTATCCCATTACTTTTCTGGTGCCAAAAAGAACAATACACTAGAACACTTGGAATCTATTGCATACTCTTTTATGCAGTATGGTTTTGGACATCACAACAATCACGACTCCTTATCCCAATATTCCCAATCCTTGCACTGCTAGCATCACGACCAATTGCAGAACTAAAAAACCTCAGAAAGATTCTATTGCCGATACTATTAGCATCAATGCTACTTAATTCAGCATTTGCTATTGGTTACCATGGAAAAGGACTCCTTGTAGCTATTGGTTTAGAAAACAAGGAAACCTACCTTGAACAGATTAGACCAGTATACCCAGTATTTACCTATGCAAATACACACCTACCAAAGAATGCATTTGTTGTGTTTTTTGGCGAAATCCATGCATACTTTCTAGAACGCTCCTATCTCTGGGAATGCGCAGCAATGCAAGGTGTCCTGGACTATGAACATACCACTGCACAAGAATTGTACACTCAAATGAAACAACAAGGTGTCACACACATCTTGCTTAACAATAATGTGCCATTTTGTCCAACTATAAAAGAAAAATTAGCAAGTGAGATTTTCAAAACACATATGAAACTTCTCTATGAAAAAAATAATGCACAACTTTTTGAACTAGAGGAAACAACAAAGTGATATATTTGGGCACAGGATTAATGGTTTAGTTCTCTATAATAATATCAACTTAATAGTAGTAATAAAACTAAATATTTATGATGTGTGCGATGTGATTACCACGTCGTGAAAACTGTTTTAAGCCAAATTTTGGGTTATCGTCTAATAACGCTTTTTCCAAGATTTTTCTCAAGGTCTTCTCTTGCTCGTTTAGCAATATTTCCACCAAGGTTAGCTGATTCTTTGCACTCTTCAAAACCTTGAGAGAATAAGAAATGGAAAATTTATAAGAGTACATAATTTTGCTAATAAATATGGGTTATGATTATGACTTATGCTTTAGATATTCCAGAACATCTTCATAAGATTTTCCTTAAATTATCTAAAAAAGATAAGAAGCAATTAGAAATTATCCATAAAAAGATTAATGAAATTCTAGAAAACCCACAACATTACAAACCATTACTAGGAGATATGCATGGAGCACGTAGAGTCCATATCGATAAATCTTTTTTTTTTAACGTTTGAAGTAGATAAACAACATAACGTAGTGAGACTTCTGGATTATGATCATCACGACAATATATACTGATTATATACTATATACTGATTATATACTAATTACTAAGAGATTCAGCCTATTACAATCGTTCCCCCTATTTGATTCAAATACGTGCAAGAATAGAACGAACCTCTGCAATACTCACTGCACGCAGTAGAATTAATCCGATGAGATACGCTGCAAAGCCTAATACCAAACAAAGAACAGCTTCAAGAAGAACTGGAAGATCAAAAAGAGTTTTTGTATACTCCACAACACCAAGAAAGAATCCTGCACTAACAAGTGTGCTAAACCACTCTTGCCAAGGGATCCTAAACAAAACAACTCCACGAATACTATACAATCCACTAATCAACATAACCAAAAACCCAGCAACTGTTGATATAGCAGCTCCAAACATGCCATAGGATGGAATAAGAACTGCATTTCCAACAATGTTAAACACAGCTCCAGTGATTGCAATCCTCGAACTGATACGAGGCTTACCAATCCCTAAAAAAATAGCATCATTAACTTTACCAATCGTATATAATACAGCACCAAATGACAGAACCTGCAACACTACAGCTGCTGGCATATACGCTTCTCCAAATAATGTTCTGAGAATAAGATCTGGATATATATACAGAGTGAGTGCAAACGGAATAATAAAAATAATAGCATACTTGTACAACAATTCAATACCTGCACGTAGTTGCGCATGTTGTTTTTTCTCCCACAATTCTGTAGTTATAGGAAAAGTCACAATAGTAAGCGAAGACGCAATCACCCAGAGAAGAGAAGCTGTAGGCACTGCAGCATTATACAAACCAACCTCTTCAAGAGACCTATACCCAGTAAGCATGATTGTATCAGTATACGTCATCACAATACCAGCAACTGATGTAAAAATAACAGGAACACCAAATGAAAACAAATCACTAACTAATTTCTTATCAACAGTATATGCGAGATTACTATACTGTGGCATGATTCGTCTTAAAAACAAAGGAAACCACACAACAAAAGGAACAAGGGCAGCAACAAGATACCCGTAAAATACAGAAAGAACTCCAAAACCAACACTAAGAAAACCATATGTTGCTACCAGTGTAACTAACACACGCACAAGATTCACACCACTGTACAAATGCATAAAGTGAAACCCCTGAAAAATAGACTGAAACACAGTTTCAAAAGGAAGAAGCACAAGAAGAATAGCATGGATCAACACAAGATTTGCAGCAAGGGAATTACCAAAATAATGAACAGCAAACCAATCTGCTGACACAATAAGAACAAGACCTAGGATGATAGCAGTAAAGGTTTGAAAACACACAACAAAGACAATAGCTGACTTTATGCGCGAATATTGCTCACGCAAACGATGCGTTGCAATAAACCATGTCAAAGCCTCATTAAGCCCAAGATGCTGAAAAATATATATCAGCCCAAAACACGCAATAACAGCATAAACCAACCCAAACTCTGAAGGGATTAGATTCTTTGCAAGCATCAAACGAAGAATATACCCAAACCCGCTTGCAAGTATACTCATCACAAACACGACAATTGCACCATGAACAGCCTTTTTTGTATAATCAGTATGCATGAACTCTTTTACATCCTGCAATATATAAAGATGAATATTTTTATACTCAAGTCCTTGCATATTAACTATGAAAAAAACTGTGTTGGTCATTCTGATCATGCTAAGTTTAGTGTTTACTGTCTTTAGTCAGTCTGTCCATGACGTGCTTTACGAAGGAGATTCAAAGAGATTTGGTGATTACGAACTAAAACTTCTCATAGTATCAGATCGCACAGAACGCGTTGTGTTCTCTCTTAACAGCGAGTTATCTGGGTCACTTCGAAAACACGAACAACACCGATTTTCTGACGGCTCACTAATTAGCATTACTGATATCATTCCAAACGAAGCAGGAGAAAAAGGAGGTGATTTTGCTGAATTCTTCTTCTTACCTGCAACAAAACTATTATCAGAAAAAGATGACCCAACCTATGACCTAAGCTTTATGACTGCTGATACTACAGAAGACGAAGAAAACGCCAAAAGCATTAGTAAACCTGCGTTAGCGGATTTGTGTACTGAAGATAAGGATTGTCATGATTCTAATGCATGCACTATTGACACCTGCGGAGGACGACCTAAAACCTGTACACATAACAAACCAACAGGATGCCCACTCCGTGACTCTTTCTGCCTGCCATTTAACCAAACTACAGTATTTCCAAACGAATCAATACTATATTGCGACACTGATGCAAAACTCAAAACAGCAAAAGCTATTGGTGTCGCATGCAAAAAAAATATTGAATGTCAAAGCAGAAATTGTAGTGGAGTATGCAAAGAACGAACTTCACTAAGCATAACACCTGAACTTAATATCACAGAAATAAAAACAACATCTGCACCTATTATTACACCTTCCATCATTACATCTGTGCAGCGCGTACCTGAGACTAACAAAACAGAACTTAACATACCTCTTCAACCAATACAGGAATCACCAGCACCAGTAAAAACATCATTCTGGAACATACTGGCATCATGGTTTGATCAATTAATATCACAGGCACGATCATTTTTTTAATGATTTCTATACTGCAGTATATATGTTTTGCTCGACTCCAAAAAGTCAGTTATCGATGGGTACTAAATATGTTCATTATACAAATCATGTACACCATCTACATTCAAATCGCCTTTAATTTTATATATTTTTATTGTGCTTACATTTATTTATCGATTTGAAAAATATCTGTTAGCCTTCTCAAACTGATCTATTGTTCCAATATCAAACCAGTGACCATCAAATGGCACAGCAACAACATCCTCTGCGCTTGAAAGATATTTTATAAAATCACCTGCACGATCAAGATTAGTGTATTTGGCTGCGTATTCATGAATGTGTGCAATACATCGTGCTGGAATTGCATATACAAAGGTAGCAATAAGACTTGTTGTTGCCTTAATTGGCTTTTCTTCAAAAGAGGTAACAACATTACTTCGATTCACCTCAACAACACCATAATTTGAAGCAAGCTCTTCTGAACCAATATCATAAACTCCAATAACAGGCTTTTTGTGACGATCAAAGATAGCAATAAGATCAGCAAGACTATCCTCAAACAGATTATCTCCTGCAATAAGAAGAAGATCATCAGAGATTTGTTGCGTACTAATCACATATTTTAGATCGCCAATAGCACCCATTCTTTCATCTTGATTAGATGTGCCATCATTGACAAGCGTGATGGCAAATCGTGAACTAAACTTATTTTTCCACTCTTCAAACTGTGAATAAAACTTTGCATTAGTCACGATAAAGACATCCTTAATAGACTTGTGAGGATCAAGCGTGCTAATAATATGTTCAATAATAGGGGTACCATTAATAAGAAGAAGTGGTTTTGGAGTGTGAAGAGTGAGTGGATACAGACGGGTTGCAAACCCTGCAGCAAAAATAATACACTTCATTACTGATGCTATATATAGTTGTGATAAAAATCTATCTATAGTTGTGATAAAAATCTATCTATAGTTGTGATAAAAATCTATCGAGACAGCCAGTATCCTTGAATTAGTCTGCCTGCTGGCGAGACTCACTTAGGTGATGCTGTAGTTCGAAGAGGGTCCCGTCCTAAAAATCGTTTAAGGCTACATCACATTTTTAAACTTTCATCTCTTACCAATAAATTATGCCGCAGCGTGATTACCATTGGATTCCATTTGGAAAATATAAAGGCCATAGTGTATCCCAAACAGCATTGACAGTCTTAGATAGCGTGACAGGAAAAGGAAGCTGGGGCTATCCTTACTTGGTGTGGTTTCATGACAATTGTAACAAGATAAGCAATGGGCTTATACAAGATCTATCTCGCCACAGACGAGTACTCAACACGTTTCAAAGTATGGTTCCATGCCAGGCATGCAATGAGCCAAACCCCACTCTCTTGAGTCTTATTTATGGTTATGGAAGCTGGTTTGCAAATGGATTATATGTATACCATAATAACAAAGATTGCAGAAGTGCGATTTATACAGAAAATTCAAACTTAGTGAAAATAGGATTTGATGCCTTATCACACGTCTCTAGCTTTGACAAAGGACTTCAGAAATCATCCCACGAGGTCTTACGTTACTTGGCAGGATGGCCCCAGAATCAACGTGTAACAGACCAAGAAGCTGTAGCATTTATTGACAAGCTTGAAAAGAAAAATAAACTTGAAGTGGCTCAAGACAGCAGTATCGAAAAAAGAAGTTTGGAAGAAAATTTTGATGAACTTGACCCTGATGATTGGGAGGATGTATAGTGGAATAAAGAGTGAATGGAATATTTCTCAAAAAAGTTTTATCAAAGCAAATCCAATAATCGCTCCTAAAGCAAACATATTCTAAAAACGCTTAATATCGGGTTGTGCAACCGTAGCAGAGCTACTGGGTATTGAACCCAATTCTGAAATAAAGCAAGGCAGAAGTGGATTCAAAAGGGGCGCTCCCCCTTTTTTTCATCATACACAACCAATTTTTCTTGTGCAACCATTTACAAAAAACAAACGTTTATATACAAATTGGATCAGCATAAATCAATCGACAGGTGCATTGGGCAATGAAAAACCACATTTTAAGAGGAATGCAATGGTAAGTTATTCTCGAAGATCTCTATGCCACAGCCCACAATTCCTCATCCTAATTCTTGGAATACTCACCATCTTTGCCTCTTCTATTGCACACGCAGAAGTAAATGTAACAGCACTCAATGCTACACCTTCAGTCATTAACCAAGGACAATTTACCAATATCACAGTCAATGTCACAGGAAACAGCAGCGTGGATAAGGTATTTGCTCAGATCCATCGCAGCAATGGATCAGCATTCAATGTCACTATGACGCTTTTATCAGGCATCACCTATAACTTCTCACTTAACATCACCACAAATGAACCAGGCGGAGGATACAACATCACGATTATTGCCAATGGAACACTCTCTAATGGAACAGAGAATATCAATAATACTCAACGAACTAATTTTACAGTTACTGATATCACTGCACCAGCTGTCACAAATCAGAATGTAACTCCAGGCAACATTAATCAAGGCAGTAATGTTAATATCACAGTTACTTTTACTGACGAAACACTTCGTAACACCATCTTTGCACAAGTCAATCGTTCAAACGGCAGCGCATTTAACCTTACCATGTCACAACTCTCAGGAAACATCTTTAACGCAACCTATATCAGCACAGCAGGAGATGCACCAGGAACATGGGGCATTATCTTTATTGCAAACGACAGCAGTAATAATATCAATCGAAGCATCACTGCAGATTTTAGCGTCAATGATGTCACTGTTCCAAAGGTTGTGAATGTCAGTCCAACATTAGGAACTGTCTTTAGTCCACAAGCAAATATTACGATTTCTACAAATGTAACTGACAATTACGCAGTTGACTCTGTTGTAGTTAACATAACACTACCTAACGGTACGATTCGTGTAGTCATACTACAAAACAAAAGCGGCAACATCGAATTGTGGAACACAACATTCAATGAAACAGGAACATCAGGAAACTACACACTGCTCTTCCTTGCAAATGACACATCAGGAAACCTGAATAAAAGCGTCACCACACTCTTTGTCACAAACACAACCAGCGCACCAAATGTTACAAATCTTGCAGTTAATCCAAATGCATTTACTGCACAAGGCCAAGTTGTGGCTATTAATGTGACTGTTAATACAGTTAATAGTCTGGATAAAGTCTTTGTCAATATCACACTTCCTGATGGAACACAATCAACCCAACTCACCCTCACCAATTCAGGCACAAGCCCATTTGGAGGAAGCCTATTTAATGGAACATTCACCAACACAGAACAACAAGGAGGATACACATTTAGAGTTGTTGCAAATGATACTGTATCACAAGTCAACAATACAGTGACGACTAATGCAACACTTTCTGTAGCATGCGGACAAAATGTTACCCGCAACATCAACCTGAGCGCAGACATTACCCTTGGTCCAGGACCACACTGCCTACGTATCCTACGAAACGAAACAACTATTGACTGTGCAGGATTTACAATAAGAGGAAACGGCTCAACAGTTGTAGGAACCGACGCAACGGTAGGCATCAACCTTACTGGAGGAGCAACTAATCCAGGAAAGATCAGAGGAACAGTTGTCAAGAATTGTATCATAACTAACTTTACCTATGGCATTCTTCTAGGATTATTTGATGGAACAAGTTCAGGATCAAATGATGCCAGCATCTCAGGAGGAGGCATTAACTTTACTAAAATACCAATTATCATAGGACAAAACAGCACAAACAACACCCTTAGCAACCTCACCTTTGCCTCAAATGTAGGTGGAGTACGCATCCAAAACACATCTAATATCCTTAACTTTACACAACTCCCAGCATTTAGCGTATTTGAGCAATCAAGTACAGCACTTAGTAGACTTAATTTCACAACAGAATTCTATGTCAATAGAAGCATTAGCTTAGCATCAGTCATTGTGATTAGCAGCAATATCTCTGTACATGTCAACAGCAGTCTTGCTAGCGAATTCAATGTCTCAGCACTTATTAGCATAGACAATCAAAATTCATCAGTAAAAATAGTACGAGATGCTGCTGATAGCGGAAGCTTCTCAGACTGCGCAACAACTATCTGCAAGGTGCTAAGCCACAACAACCCAGCAGTATTTAATGTAACCAGCTTTACAACCTACAAACTCGCATCCACAGTTTCAGAAGGCTCAAATGTCAGCAATGCAAGTGTGAATAACTCCTATGTTGACAACTCAACAACTCTAAACTCAAATGTTACTGACTCAAACATTACATCATCAAATGTAACAGGCACTCTTGTACACAACTCAACTGTCACTGGATCATTTGTTAACCAAACAGAAATCAGAGGATCTGCAGTCACCAATATAACAAGCCAGGGTTCGAATGTAACTAACTCAACACTATCACACTCCACAATCCTAAGCTCAAACATCACACGAAGTACTATTACAACACCATCTACAATAACTACATCAACAATCATCTTATCAACCATTGCTCGTTCATTTGTCACACGATCTTATGTAGATCCAACAGATGTTACAAATTCCACTATCATTGCATCTATTATCAATGATTCAAGCATTGACAACAGCGTCATCGACAATAGCACACTTGTCAACGCAACAATCAATGCGTCAAACATCAACAGCTCTCTTATTGTGAATTATACCTTTATTAACAACTCAGTTGTATCAAATAACAGTCTTGTTGGAAATTCAACTATACTTTCAAGCACGCTGCTTAACTCGTCTTTTGTTAATGGAACAGTACGTGGCATCACACTTCTTAACACACGAATCAACAATGAACAACAAAGGCCAAGCGTGTTTGACCTCAAATCAGTGCCAATCATTGGAAACCAAAGCAATAACTACAATCTCACAGCAAATGTAACAGATGATAGTGCAGCAATCCAGGTTGTGCTCTTTAATGTCAGTAACTCAACTAATGTTGTAGTCCAAGTGCTTGTAGGAACACTAGCAGCAGGCACTACACACTTTAGCGTAGTCTTTAACACAACCAGCACAACATCAGCAGGAAACTACACCTACAAAATCATTGCCAATGATTCTGTTAACAACATCAACAACACAGTAAACAGCAGCTTTGTAGTCAATGATATCACACCACCATCAGTCTTTGACTTCTCATCAAATATTGGCATTGGAAACCAGACCAACAACTTTAACATCTCAACAAATGTCACTGACAATGGCATTCTTAGCACAGTCCTTATCAATGTCTCTAATTCAACTAATGTTGTTGTATCAACCCTTACTGCAACACTAAGTTCATCAAACAGATTTAGCGCAGTCTTCTCAACTACAGACGCAACAACTCCAGGAACATACACATTCAAAATCATAGCAAACGACACATCAAACAATATCAACAATACAATCAACGGCACTTTTACAATTAATGATGTAGTTGCACCAAATGTAACTGCTCTTGCATCATCACCAGGAACTGGAAACCAAACAAATAGCTTCAACTTGTCTGCAAATGTGAGTGATAACCATAATGTTCACACTGTCTTAATTAATGTCTCGAATGCTACAAATGTTGTTGTTAGCACCTTGACTGCAACACTTAGCAGTGCAG
>CAZQZJ010000006.1:34918-39150 GCA_964597775.1 uncultured Methanosarcinales archaeon | reverse complement strand
ATCATAGTGAGTTTGCACAAAAACACTTAAGTCGACGCAAAGCCGAAATTAAGTGTTGTCAAAAGTTCGCACCCACCAATGATCGCGCTGCTGCGCTCAACACAAATGACATGCTCGTCCTGCTGGACTCGGGGTGCTCACAAGCGAACCTTTGACTCCCGAATGGAACAGGTGTCCGAACCGCCGGTGAGGACACCGGTAGAATGAGTGCATTTAATAATAAAAACCTTAATATGCTATCATAGTCCTAATCCAAGCATGGTTTATACGATTATTTTGGGTCGTTCTGAAAAGGATCGAGAGCGATTTGGTACTCGTGGTTGTGTATATCTTGGTAAGCAGTATGTGAAGATGGGTCCAGTGACTAGTCTTGCAAATCCAATCTATCTTGATGTGACGAATTCTCATGTGGTGTTTGTGTGTGGTAAGCGTGGTGGGGGAAAATCGTATACATTAGGTGTGATTGCTGAGGGGCTTTCTGATCTTCCTCCTGAGATTGCTGAGAATGTAGCTATTTTGATTATGGATACAATGGGAATTTATTGGACTATGAAATATCCAAATAAGCAAGAAGAGGATTTAGTAGAACAAGCTGGTTTAAAGTCGCATGGTTTGGATGTGACAATTTTTACTCCTGCTGGTTATTTTGAGAAGTATAAAGCGCAGGGTATTCCAACTGATGTTCCTTTTACAATTAAGCCAAGTGAGCTTTCACCTGAGGATTGGTTTCTTACTTTTGATATCATCGCATCTGAGCCAGTTGGTGTTCTTATTGAGCGTATAATTTTAACGCTCAAAGATGAGGTTGGGGATTTTGATTTGGATGAGATTATTGGTGCGATTCAACAAGACACTAGGAGTGAGAAGAATGTGCGTGATGCTGCTGAGAATCGTTTTTTAGGTGCTAAAAGATGGGGTGTGTTTAGTAAAGAGGGAACCCCAATGTCAATGTTGGCTGCTGGTGGTCAGGTGACTGTGTTGGATTTGTCTGCGTATGCTACCATGCCTGGTGGTTGGAAGGTTAAGGCATTGGTTATGGGGATTGTTGCAAATAAGATGTTTATTGAGCGTATGAAAGCGCGTAAATTTGAGGAGTATGAGGAAGTGAGATCGAGATTGCATGCTCTGACTCAAAAAAAAGAAGAAAAGAAGCCTATGCCTCTGGTGTGGATTGTGGTTGATGAGGCTCATGAATTTTTACCAATTGAAGGTAAAACTGCTGCATCTGATCCTCTGATTGCTATTCTTCGTGAGGGTCGTCAGCCTGGAGTTTCGTTGGTGTTGGCTTCTCAGCAGCCTGGTAAGATTCATACTGATGTGATGACGCAGTCTGATATTTTGTTGGCGCATAGAATTACTGCCAAGCTTGATACTGATGCTTTGGGAAATTTGATGCAGAGTTATTTGAGAAGTGGTTTGGATAAGGAACTTAATAATCTTCCAAAGGAGGCTGGTGCTGCGATTGCTGTTGATGATACAAATGAGCGTTTGTATCCAATGCAGGTGCGTCCACGTTTTACCTGGCATGGTGGTTCTGCCCCAACTGCAATGGTTAAGGAAAAGGAACAGCTATGATCATGTCAAGAACCACCGCTATCATATCACCGGTGTTGAGCGAGCGCAAGCTAGCGATCACAGGTGGTTCTTGACAAAAGGAGGCCGCAGCCGACTTTGTCAAAATCCTCATATTTCGTTTGGCAGTATCATCTGTTCATCAAGTACTGAGTTGATTGCCAAATCTTTGAATTCATATTTGTAAGCAGATTTGTTTGGTTCTTCTACTAAAATTCGTAGTGGAAGTCCTGAATATTCATCAATCCATTGAGAATATTGGATTCCATTCTTAGTGTACATGATTTTTTTGGTTGTGCGATCAAAAAGTGATTCTGATCCGCTGATGTTGCCTGTTGTGATCTCTTTGAGCCATTGGTATGGAAGTTTGATCATAGCAGTTTCATACGAAAGATTAAATCGTTTGTTGTGGTCTTTGCATCTGGCGTCTTGGGATTGGCAGAGTCCAATAGCTGTTTTGGTTGTAGTATCAATATAGACATTGTCATAGTAGTCTCTGTGTTGAACAACATTGGTTGCATATTTGAAAATGCGGATTCTATTGCCTTTGATATAATATCGGTCTCTTGCAAGGTTGTCTGGTGGTGGTGAATAGTAGAATTCGTAGCTTTTTATTTTTTGATCAGCTAATGTGATAGTTCTGTTAAACAAAGCACTTAGCGGTTGTGAATCTGTAGATATAATTAGTTGTGGTTGTGGGGGTATTGATAAAGATGGTGTTAATGGTACTGCTTGCATGGTTTGCTGCGCTGATGATGTTTGAATTTTGCATGCAATACTAAATAAGAGAATAACTAAAATAAGAATAGTTGATAGTGTTATAGTATTCATGGTGTGTGGATAACATAGTCATCAGTTACTGTGTTAATAGCAAGGTATCGGAATTCTGTTTTGGTTTCTTTATCTTGCTTTTTTTGGAGAACTCGTGCAGGAAGTCCTGAGTATTCGTCAAGCCACATCCATGTGGCGATGCCATCTTTTTCATAGTAGACTTTAAAGGATGGTCTGTCAAATATTTTTTCTGAACCTTGGATTTCTCCGTAAGGGATTTGTTTGAGCCATTGGTATGGCGTGGTAATAAGCCATTGCGTGTATGGGAGGGTGTATTGTGTGCTTGAGTTAATGCAGCGTCCTGGTCTATTTCCTTCACAATATCCTATGGCTGTTTTGGTGACAGTATCAACATAGACTGTATCAAAGTATTCATCTGGTTTGTAGAAGTTATTTTGATATAATGATATGCGATAACGTTTGCCTTTGATGTAGTAGTGATCTCTGGCTAGGTTGTCTGGTGGTGGTGCAAGAACAAACTCGTAACTTTTGACTTTTTCATCTGCAAGATTGATGAGCTGTTGGAGTTTTTCTGCCATGTTTGGAACAAATATTTTTGGTGTTGGTGTTGGTGCAATTGGAATTTCAGTTTGTTGTAGTATTGGTTTTGGTGTAGGTGGTTGTGGAGGAGTTTCTTGTTTTGGTTCTGATGTAGTGGTTATTGGTTCTTGCAAAGGCTGTGTTGCTTCTGGTGCTGGTAGTGTTGATTCTAGTATAGGAGGTGGTGGTGTTTGAGGTGTTGACGTGTTTGATATTGCAGGTTCTGGTAAACTGATTTCTAAAGGTACAAGAAAAGGAGATTTTTCTGTTGATACTAATGTTAAGTTGTCAGGTGGTGTGATTGGTTCATCTGATTCTTCACATGCAGTCAGAAGAATGAGGAAAAGCAAGATTGTGATTAGGAAAAATTTCTGCATAAATAAGAAAAGTCTAGTTGTATATAAATAGTTAACGCCGGAGTTGCTCATCTGGGTTTGCTCGTCGCATAGCAATCATGGATGCAATAAACATAAGAGCAAAGAGGAATGCAAAGGTAAATCCCCATGTTTGTCCATCAAATTGTTTTGCTGGGTAAACAAGGTACATTGAGATAAGAAATCCAAGCATAGAGATAACAAGAAAGCTTGTTGGTAATGGAGCTACCTTGGAGAGTGCCATGCATTAAATCACTGTGCGTTTCTATTTAAACCTTGTTTTTCGCAAAGCGAAAATAACAAAAGTATATATTAGTGTTATCTGATCTTATTTGTATGAAATCAGAAGGTATCCAGTATTGTAATCTTAAAGAGTTATCTCCTGTAGAACTTGATGTGCTTAATAAGTTGTGTGCTGAGTATTATGATAAGGTAAAGAGATGTGTGCATAATCTGGTTTGTGTGCGCGTGCATGTGAAGTGTCATAATAAATTAGGTAAGCGCAAGAAGTATGATGTTCATCTTCAGGTTGTTGCTCCAATGAGATCCAGGTTTACGTCCTCAAAGGCGCATGATTGGGATCTTGTTCAAAGTGTGCACAAGGCGTTTGCTGATATACTTTCACAAATTGAGCATGAGCTAAAGGGATCAGCAAGACGTTCTCAGAAGCATCTAGAGGGTCATGCGTGGAATCTGCGTAGGCATTCCTATGGCCGAGTTCAGAGAAATAAGATTGTATAATATCAAAATTTGTTCGTGCATACCTTAGTTAGTCTCAACTGTTTTATTGGTGACACAGAGAGGAGGGTTTAAAAGGGAACCACGGTTCCCTTTTATTACAGCGAGGTAGGGCAGTCAGGAGTGCCCGGGGGGCTCATAACCCCCAGGTCGGTGGTTCAAATCCACCCCTCGCTA
>CAZQZJ010000006.1:8802-34818 GCA_964597775.1 uncultured Methanosarcinales archaeon | reverse complement strand
TTTTGTTGCTTACTCATCTTATTCACATTAGCTAACACAATAAGGTGGATTTGAACTAGACGATCATCAGATCGGCGTTGTTCAAATCCACCCCTCGCTATTTTGTTGCTTACTCATCTTATTCACATTAGCTAACACAATAAGGTGGATTTGAATCTAGGAGCGTAGTGACTCTGGTTCAAATTCAGTTATTTTTATATGCCATTTTAGTTATTAGAAAACTATGGATATTCTCTTTATCTGCAACCAGAACATGCATCGAAGCAAACCTGAGCTTGTAGATATGCCTCACAAAAAAGATGGTTTTATATAATTCTTGTTGCTTGTGTTTTTGTTATGGATGGCAAAATTGGTATATTAAAGGAGTGTCCTGATTGTGCAGGTACTAATGTGGTGTATGTTGAGTCTCGTGATCAGCTGGTGTGTCGTGATTGTGGTTTAGTTTTTGAGCCTTTGGTTCCTGATGTTGAGGAGGAATTTGAAAAAACACATAATCTTAATCTTGGTTTGGCCAAGGTGTCTAAGTCTAAGAAGTTGGTTGTGAAGAAAAAGAAGAGGTAGTAGGTTTTTTATTTCTGGGATGGTTTGGTTGATAATGTTGTATTTAGAATGTTATGGTGAGGTTCTAGTTTTATGTGGATATGGTTAATGACAAGCTTTTTTTTTGAGAGGTTGGATTCCTATTTTTTCGCAGGTGCTGCTCCTTTTGCTGCTGCGTCCTTTCCTGCAGTTGCTGGTCCTGCTGCCGGGAGAAGTTCTTCGATCATAGCTGCTGGGATCTTTGCTTCGATAAGTGCTGCCTTGATTTCTCCTCTTGGTTTACCTGTTAGTTTCTCGATGATTGCTTTTGCTTTGGATTCAAATTCTGTCTTACGTTTGGTCATTTCTTCTTGAAGTCGCTTCTTTTCTTCTTCAAGGGCACGTAGTTCTTCTGCTGAAAGTTCTGTTTTTCCAAGGTTGATTTTTTCTACATATTGTCCTGTTTCTATATCGTGGAGAACCTCTTTGTAGGATTTGCCTTCGACTAGGACTCCCATGGAGCCGCAGGTGCCGATGACTTCTTTAACTCGTGCTACTGGTGTTCTACCTAGTAGTGAGTCTATTTTCATTTTGGAGATTTTGATTGCTTGTTCTATTTTGATATCTGCAACCTTGTCTTGGAGTGGGTTGCCTGATCCTTTTTCAATGCCTGCTTCTTTTTTGACAAGTGCTGAAACTGGTGGTGTTCCAACATTGATGGTGAATGCTTTGGTGTCTTTGTCAATTTGGATTTTGACTGGGACTTGCATGCCTTTGAATTCTGCTGTTTTTTTGTTAATTTCAGTGATGACTAATCCTATGTTGACGCCTAGTGGTCCAAGTGCTGGCCCAAGTGGTGGTGCTGCTGTTGCTTTTCCACCTTCGATAAGTGCGTCTACTGTTTCAGTGGCCATGAAGTATTGGAAAATAAGGGTTTGTTTATAAGGATTGTGAAAGGTGGATTTTGAAAACCCTTAGCAAAGTGAGTGGTTATTCAAATTTCCCTATTATTTATTCATCGTCCTCAAGTGTTGCACCAGATTCATCGCCGGTGTCTCGTCTGATAACTTTGATAGCATCCATTTTAAGAGTGAGTGGTATTGGAACTGCTGCTTCAAGAAGTTCTACTACAACCTCTTCTTTAACTTTGTCTACACGTGTGACGCGTGCTTTTTCGCGTTTAAATGGTCCACTGATAATCTCAGCGATGTCACCTTTTTGAATAGATAATTCTCGTTTGACGATTTCAAGCATGTGTTCGATTTCTTCGTATGCAATGGTGTTGGGTAATACTCCTCTAGTATAAGGGACATTGAGTGCTGCGAGTTCTGCTTGGGTTCGGTCTTTTGCTTCTACAAAGATGTAGCCTCGCATGCCATGTGGTCGTATGACTGCAAAGACATCGAGGTTTTTCTTTTTGACATTCGAAACTAGGAAATCACAGACTTGGTCTTCTCGATTTGCTGTGGTTCTAAGGCCGAAGATGTAGTTTGGTGCGTCAGTCATGGTGATTTAGCTGAAAAAGAGTTGTTTAAAAAGGTGTATGATAAAGCCGATAGCTCCAATAAGGAGTATACCTAGTCCTGATACTTTGATGATGATTTTAAATTCGTCTGTGGTTGGTTTTTTTGTTACAGTAAGGACTCGTTTGCACGCAATAATAAATTGTTTGAATGCTGCTATTTTGCTTGGTTGTGTTAGTTGGTTTTCATCCATATAATTTACCTGGTCCATAAATTCTTTAACAATTTTTTGACCATAGCGATAGCTACGCTCAAAAAATCTAGTCGATGAATTGGATTCCTAGTGTTGATTCCATGTCTCGTTTTTTGTTGTCAGTTGTTTTTTCGTTTGGTCCAAAAATCTGTGCAGACCTAACACCTGTGATGATGAGCATTACACGAATGGTGTGCTCGAGATCGTCATAGATCTGCGCACCCCAGATAATGCGTGCGTCTTTATCAAGTCTTTGTGAAACTGCTTCGACAACCTTACGAGCTTCATCAAGTGTCATGTCTTTTCCTCCAGCGACATTTATTAATGCTCCGGTTGCTCCAGTGACGTCAACAGAGAGCAGTGGGTTGTGGATGGCTTTTTCAACTGCTTCAGTTGCTCGGTTTTCTGAGTCGCTTTCTCCAACTCCTATGAGTGCTACGCCTCCATTGCCCATGATGGTTCGCACGTCTGCAAAGTCAAGGTTTACAAGTCCTGCTTTGGTTACAAGTTCTGCAATGCCTTTGACTGCATTGGTAAGTATTTCGTCTGCTACTTTAAAAGCTGTGTGAAGTGGTAGGTCTGGGGCAAGTTCTAAGAGTTTGTCATTTGGAATGACGATAAGGGTGTCTGCGACTGCTTCAAGTTTCTCAAGTCCTCCTACTGCATTTTCGTATCGTCGGTTGCCTTCCATGGTAAATGGCATGGTGACGATGCAGACAGTGAGTGCTCCAATTTTTTTGCCAACCTCAGCAACAACTGGTGCTGTTCCAGTTCCTGTGCCTCCTCCAAGTCCGCAGGTGACAAAGATCATATCAGCACCTGCCAGGGCGTCTTTGATTTCGTGTTCGTTTTCTCGTGCTGCTTCTTCGCCTATCTTTGGGTCTGATCCTGCTCCAAGTCCTCTGGTAACGTTGCGTCCGACAAGGATTTTTTTGTCTGCTCTTGCATAAAGTAGGTCTTGGGCATCGGTGTTAATGGCAAGGGTTTCTGCGCCTTTTACTCCTACCTCGGTAATACGATTAATTGTGTTGTTTCCTCCTCCTCCGCATCCTACGACTTTGATAGTAGCGCGTTGTTTTGAGAGGAGTTCTTCAAGTTCAGTGTCGATCTCGCTTTGGCTGTGAGGTCGTTCGATAATAGTTTCTCCTGGCAGGATTTTGTTTCCTCGTATGTCCACAATTCCACCTCATGTTGGGCGAATTTTGATGCGATTATAAATCTGTCGAATCATTCAAGGAATTTTCCAGGTTACTGATTTGATACAACAGGTGGCAATGATTTTGTTGGTGATGATGTCTGTTATCTGAGTTGGGAGTTCTTTAGATAATGTTATGGTGGCTACTTCTTCGGTTGTGGTGATCTGTTCTGATTTGAGATTAAAAAGGATTGTGAGGATGGCATTGATTTTTTCATTGTGCTCTGTTACCACGCGTTTGATCTCAATGGTATAGATAACTGTTTTTCCTGCAATAGGGTGATTAAAGTCTACAAGGATGCGTCCTCCGCCTGCTGTTTTGATAATGCCAATCATACCATCGATATTGAGTCGAAGTCCTGGGTATGGTTGAATGTGTTGTTCTTTGAATTTCTTTGCTGGGATCATCTGGATGTTTTTTGGGTCTTTGATTCCAAATGCCTCGGTTTGGGTAAGTTCTATAGTGTAGGTACCAAGTTCCTTTCCTTGGATATGTGTGTCTAATCCTCTGAGGATCATGCCTTCTCCAACGCAGATAATGATTGGTTTGTATAGTGTTTGTGCAGAGTAGATATTGTGTTGTTTTGCTACGTGTTCGTTTGTAGTGTCAAAGACCTCGTTGGTTTCTTTGATAGTTCCTGTGTAATCGATTTCAATAAAGTCGCCTTTGTTAATGGTCATGTTGCATAGGCATCTGTTGTATATTATAAATCTTCGTTAGTAAGAATATGGTAGTTTTAAAAATAAGGATGTTTTATATGATGGTATGATCATTTCCATCTCTGGTTATCCTGGTTCTGGTAAGTCTACAGTAAGGGGTATTCTTGCAAGGCGTTTGGGGTATAAGGAGTATTCAATTGGTGATTTACGTGGGAAGTTGGCAATAGAGCGTGGTTTGACAATTGATGAGCTTAATGCATTAGGAGAGATTGAGTCATGGACTGATAAGGATGTTGATGAGTATCAGAGAAAGTTAGGTGAAATTGAGGATAATTTTGTGATTGACGGTAGAACCTCGTTTTATTTTATTCCGCATTCATTTAAGGTGTTCTTAAAAGTGGATGTAGAAGAGGGAGCTCGTAGAATTATGATGTCGCATCGTCCTGATGAACCTTTTGTTGATTCACTAAGTAAGAAGGTTGAGCAGATAAAAGCAAGAGTAGAATCTGATTGTAGAAGGTATATGCAGTATTATGGAGTTGATATGAGTGATGAGTCTGTGTTTGATATGGTTATTGATACAACAAATCAGTTGCCTGATAAGGTTGCAGATCAGATTTTGGATGCTGTCAAGCTAACCACTAAGTTTTTAGATGTGTGAATCTTAGGTAGTATATGCTTAAATGGGATATGATTGATTATGTGATCATAGGAATTATTGGAGTAATACTTGCGTATAGTGCTTTTCTTGTGTATGATCATAATCCTCCTAGTAGGGAAAATAGGTTGCGAATTGATAATTTACCACTATTAAACATAACCCAGATTTCTTATAATCAAAATCAAACTGCAATTGTTAATGAGCCTACAGAATTTGATTTTAAGGAGTTGAGGCTTAATCGTTCTGATCTTAAAGATGCTTTTGATACTCTACAAATGCGTGATGTGTTTAAGGAGTATCCAAATGTTGTGATTGTTCTTAATAATGGTTCTTTGGTGTGGTATTATACCTTAAGATTAAGAAGAGGTGTTGTTGCTTTGGAGCCAAGGTTGTATACAGCAGGGCTGAGGATTGATGCTAATGTATCAACCTTTTATGGGTTTGTATATGCTGCAAAGAATCGTGACAGTGAACATATCACTATGTTTGTAGATCAGATGAAGTTTAGTGATAAACAAGTTGAATTAGATCTGAAGTTGGCATATGCAAATGATTAATGAAAAAATGGGAGCGCCACTTTTGAACCCATTTTTCGCCTTTGCTTCTCTCAAAATTAAAAACTACTGCGCTCGAGTTCCTTTCTACTGAGTCTTTTCGCTATGCTAAGACCAAGCAGTATTCTTGGTACAAAAACTTAAGTTGGCCAAGAGTCCTACATTAAACGTTTTTTATAAGTATCTTGCAGTTGGTATAATCTTACAGGTAGTCCTCCTATTTGGGTTGTCTGCGTTTCCAGCACTCAAAAAACCATGCAGCAGTTTTTTCTAAGAAGGTTTAAAAAGAGGTGGTTCTCTCGCTGTTGTATGGGTCGTATTAAGACAACCTTGCAGAAACGTTTGGCGCGTAAGATTGTTCTTGATCATCATGAGACACTTTCAACCACTTTTGATGCAAATAAGCAGGTTGTATCAAAGATTGCTGATTTTCCTTCTAAAAAGTTGCGTAATGTGGTTACAGGGTATATTACTCGGTTGATAAGAAAGGGTAAATGAATAATATCATGAATAAATGTGTTATTTTTGTTGGTGCAAAGCCATTTATGGATTATGTGACAAATGTGGTGATGCAGTTTACAGTTAAGGATGCTGATGTGGTGCTTGTTAAGGCACGTGGTCGTTTTATTTCTAAGGCTGTTGATGTTGTACAGGTTGCAATGCATCGTTTCCTTAATAGTGTGGCTGTGGTTGGTGATGTGTATATTGGTTCTGAGGAGTATAAAGTCCAGGATGGTACAACAGTGCGTGTGTCAAATATCGAGATTACAATAAGGAAAATTGGTGATAATAGCACACAGAGTAATCAAGGCAGAAGTGTGGTTTGAAAAAGGTGGTCACAACCCCTTTTTTTTTATTTGTAAAGCTTGTCATGATGATCAAAGTCTTCGAAGATTATTTTTTTGTTCATTTCATTTTCAAGAGATAACAAGACAGTCATTCCACTCAGACTGAATACTTATCAAGCATCGCCAGTTTTATAAAGAACTTGTTATGTAAAGTATTAATGGTAGTGAGTGAAGAAGATGACAGCAGATCACAATATGATATATCTCCAAGAAATTCTAAGGAGTTGCGTGAGATTCATGGAATACCAGTAATCACCTTTAATGGGTTGGATTCGTATGAAAGTAAAGATATCAGTATCTCAACAGCAACCAAGAGATTTGGTAAATTACCTGATAATTTGATGACTATTATTTGTGGGTCAAAGATCTCTGTGACAGGCAAGTCATATGATAAGCGTCATGCAGCGCATTGTGCTAATTTTCAAGGGCTTGGTGCTGAGATTGACGATCTTGGAGAACAAGGTTCTGAGATTGTGCTTTCTTATAGTGGATTTTTCACGCCTAAGCAGTTGGTTGCTCCTCAGATTTTCTTAAAATATTTGTTAGGTCCAACTCATATTGACTATAAAACATGGATGTCGAATAATGTCTTAAGTATGGATAATGCAAATCATAGTGTAGTTGGGTTTTCTTATGATAACGAGGTAGGTCTTCTTCCTCAAGTTCCTGGTGTTGTTGCTGGTGTGCAAGCTGTGCTTGAAGCACGATTAGATCCTAGTCATCTGTGTGCTGAATTGTTGATTTCAGCTCCTTTTTTCAAGAACTGGTTTGGGGATGCTTACAAGCAAGGAGGTTTGAGTGAGAAGAACTATGAGAAGTATATGACCTTACTTTCTATTGATAGGGATGTTGAAATCCGTACACGATCTGTATTGCGTGATAATGGAATAATAAAGTTCGTAACTGGGGATTTAAAGTATGTGTTTGAAGAAAAGAGAAAAGCAGCAAAGTTAGTGCAGGTTGATCGAAGAAAGAAGTAGCGTATAATTTTCAGATTGATAATCTATTCCACCTACCCCCAAACCATCTACTCCAAACCATTCAAAACGAGCCTACAGGGATTCGAACCCTGGTTCCGGGGTGTCTTCCTTTATAGATTTAAAATTTTTTAACTTCCAAAGGAAGATTAAAAAATTTCGTCCGAAGCCCCGTGTCCTATCCGCTAGACTATAGGCCCAAATAAGGTGTTGAATACATCAAGACTTTTATGCTTGTCTCTTTTTGTTGTGATTTCTAAGAGGAAGTGTATTAAAAAAAGTGTCGATAATTGTTTTTGCTTCTTCGATGTTTGTGTAGCCTTTATTAGTAACATCTGGACAACCAGAAATCATTGCTGAGAGTTTTCTTCCGTTTTCATGTCGATACAGGCACAAGATGCTTTTATCGCTTGCTACGCTAACGCCTATTTCATAACCAACCCCTAGGCTAGGTGTTGTTACTTCTGCGACAATAACCTCTGATTGTAAAAGCCATTCCAAGTCTCGGTTGTAAATATATTCGTCACTTTTGCCATTTTCGCCTAGATTTGATAATTTTTTGTCTCCAACATGTTCTGTAAGAACTTCCCCATAATTTTTCAAATGAGTAATAATGTCTAAGTACAAGTTAGCGTCATCTCTTCCTCCTCTTATTGATCCAGCAAAGTAGATTTTCATTATCTCTTGAAGAACTAGGTATCAATTTATAATCTTTTGCAAACAAGTTTTATATAGACGATGGTGAATCTAATTCGTATGTCTAAGCAAAAACATTTAGATATTGGGATTACTGTTGCCAAGTCTAAGGATGTTTCTGAGTGGTATACTCAAGTGATTACAAAGGGTGAGCTTATTGATTATACCTTGGTGTCTGGTTGTTATATTCTAAGGCCAAATGCCTATGCAATCTGGGAGAAGTTGCAGTTTTTTATTGATGGAGAAATTAAGAAGCGTGGTGTGAAGAATGTGTCTTTTCCTTTGTTTATTCCAGAGTCGTTGTTAAAAAAAGAGGCAAGTCATATTCAAGGGTTTAAGGCTGAGGTTGCTTGGGTTACGCAAGGTGGTGATCATGATCTTGTTGAGCGTTTGGCTATTCGGCCTACTAGTGAGACTATTATTTGTGATGCCTTTTCTCGTTGGGTACGGTCGTATCGTGATCTTCCTATCAAAATTAATCAGTGGTGTAATGTGGTGAGGTGGGAGTTTAAGCATCCTACTCCTTTTTTGAGAACTCGGGAGTTTCTCTGGCAAGAGGGTCATACAGTTCATGCAAATGATCTTGATGCCAAAGCAGAAGTGCTGGATATGTTGGGGGTGTATAAACATGTGTTTGAGGAGGTGCTTGCTATTCCTATGATTTCTGGAAGAAAGTCTGATGCTGAGAAGTTTGCTGGTGCAGAGTATACACTAAGTGTTGAGACATTTTTGCCTAGTGGAAAGGCGATTCAGGGTGCGACGTCTCATTATTTAGGGCATCATTTTGCTAAGGTATTTGATATTGGGTTTTTGGATGAGAATGGTGTTAGGCAGTTGGTGCATCATAATTCTTGGGGTTTTAGTACGCGAGCAATTGGTGTGATGGTGTTGATGCATAGTGATGATAAGGGATTAGTGCTTCCTCCTAAGGTTGCGCCGCTTCCTGTGGTGATTGTTCCTATTATTTTTGATAAGACTAAGGTAGAGGTGTTGGCGTATGCATCAAGGATTCAGGCTGCAATAAATGTAGAATCGCACATTGATACTCGTGAAGAACATACTGCTGGGTATAAGTTTAATTATTGGGAGCTTGTTGGCGTGCCTCTTCGTGTTGAGTGTGGTCCTAAAGATGTGGAGAAAAATCAAGTTGTAGTAGTGCGAAGAGATACAGGTCACAAAGAGGTGGTGTCAATTGATTCTGTGTCATCAGTAGTTGATAAAGTGCTTGATGATATTCAAAAGAGTTTGTTTGAAAAGGCAAAAAAGATGCTTGATGCATCAATAATTGATGTATCCTCATTTGATGAGCTAAAAAAGGTTGTAAATGGTAAGCGTGTTGCGCGTGTTTCGTGGTGTGGTAATAGTGTTTGTGAAAAGCGTGTGATTGATGCGTGTGAAGCCTCAAAGTCATTGTGTATTCCTCTTGAGCAGCCTAAGAAGTTGCATTCTTGTGCAGTGTGTGGGGAAAAGGGTGTGTCTATGATTTTATTTGCAAGGAGTTACTAGGTGGTCTTGGTGTCAGCTGAGCATGTTGGTGATCAGGTAAGGGTTTTTACTGAGCAAGGAGAGTTTGAAGGGGTTTTGATGCCTTCGTATAAGGATTCCTTGGTTGTGATTAAACTTGATTCTGGGTATAATAGGGCGTTTTTGAAAAAGAATGTGAAGAAGATTACAGTACATGAGGTGTATAAGCAACATGCAGAAAAGGTAGTGGAAGAAAAGCAGCGCTCAGGTCTTCCAACAATTGCAGTTTTGCATACTGGTGGTACTATTGCGTCTAAGGTTGATTATCGGACTGGTGGTGTTGTGGCAAGGTTTTCTCCAACAGAGCTTATTGAGATGTTTCCTGAGTTAAAGGATATGGTGAATGTACGGAGTCGTTTGATTTCTAATATGTGGTCTGAGGATATGAGGTTTGATCATTATAATGGTATAGCTAAGGCAATTGAGGATGAGGTGAAGTTGGGTTGTAGAGGTGTGATTATTACGCATGGTACTGATACGCTGCATTATACTGCAGCTGCATTATCTTTCATCTTTGAATCACTGCCTGTGCCGATTATTCTTGTTGGTGCGCAACGTTCTTCTGATCGTGGTTCTAGTGATGCTGGGATGAATCTGTTGTGTGCTGCTAGGTTTATTATTGAGACTGATTTTGCTGGTGTTGCGTTGTGTATGCATGAGTCTTCTGAGGATGTTAATTGTGTCATTCTGCCAGGGACTAATGCAAGGAAGTTGCATACTTCTCGTAGGGATGCTTTTAAGGTTGTGAATGGGTTGCCTTGGGCATTGGTTTCATATGCTGATAAAACTGTGAGTTGGTTGCGTAAGGATTGGCCTCATCAAGAAAAGGGAAAAGAGGTGCGTATGTTGTTATTTGATAAGAATTGTAAGGTTGGGTTGCTTAAGGCGCATCCGCATATGTATACGCAGGAGTTTGAGGTGTATAAGGGTTTTGATGGGCTTGTGATTGAGGGTTTTGGTGTTGGAGGTCATCTTCCGATTAATGTTATTGATCCCTATACAAAAGAGCATGGGCAGATTAGTAATATGATTGCTGAGTTGGTGAAAAAGGATGTTGTGGTTGCGCTAAGTTCTCAAACAGTGTATGGTAGGATTAATATGAATGTTTATTCTACTGGTAGGGATCTTATGGCAATGGGTATTATTGGTGATTATTGTGATATGACTGCTGAGACTGCATTTGTAAAGTTGGCGTGGTTGCTTAGTAATTATAGTAAATCTGAGGTAAAAAAGTTGTTTGGTAAGAATCTTCGTGATGAGATTTCAAAAAGAACAATGGTTGATGATGGTGTGGAATGGTAGATTATAAAGAGCTTGGGTTTAGGTGTGGTTTGGAGATTCATCAGCAAGTTGATTCTGGTAAATTGTTTTGTCGGTGTCCAAGTCTTGTGCATGATGTGAATCCAACAATTCATATGATAAGGAGATTGCGTGCTGTTGCTGGTGAAGCTGGTAGGATTGATACTGCTGCGCTTTATGAAGCAACAAAAGCAAAGATGATAATGTATGAGGGTTGTTCAACTTCGACTTGTTTAGTAGAGCTTGATGAAGAACCTCCTCAAGTAATGGATTCTGATGCCTTAATTGTTGCGATTCAAGTGGCAAAGTTGTTGCATGCTCATGTTGTTGATGAGGTATTGGTTATGCGTAAGATTGTGATTGATGGAAGTAATGTGTCTGGTTTTCAGCGTACTGCATTGATTGCTCAGGATGGGTTTGTTGAGACTTCAAAAGGTAGGGTTTTAATTCCTATGATTTGTCTTGAGGAGGAGTCAGCGCAAAAGATTGGTGAAGAAGAGGGTAAAATAATGTATAGGTTAGATCGGTTAGGTGTGCCGCTTATTGAGGTTTCAACTGGTACAGATATTCTGGATCCTGAGCATGCTAAAGAGGTTGCGCATAAAATTGGTATGATTCTTCGTTCAACTGGTAAGGTGAAGCGTGGTATTGGTTCGATTCGTCAGGATGTGAATGTGTCTATTCATGGTGGTGCACGAATTGAGATTAAGGGGTTTCAGGAGTTGAGGAGTATTCCAAATATTATTGAGTTTGAGATTGCTCGTCAACTTAATCTTATCAAGATAGGAACGTGTGTGGAATCTCAGGTTCGTAAGGCTGAGCCTGATTTGACAACGAGTTTCTTGCGTCCTATGCCTGGAGCACAGCGCATGTATCCAGAGACTGATATTCCTTCTGTTCCTCTGGCAATCTCATTTGTTGAGAGTATTTCAACTCCTATTCTTTTAGATGAGCAGGTTAAGGATCTTGTGGTGCGGTTTGGTATTGATCATGATACTGCAACAAGCCTAACAGGTGAGGGTTGGAGTATGTGGTTTGTTGATGTTGTGCAGCGTTGTAAAAATCTGAAGGCGTCATATATTGCTGATTTGTTGTTTTCAATTTCTAATCAAGTCAAAAAGAAGTATGATGTGGATGTTGTTGTTTCATCAGATGATCTGATGGAGTTGTGTCTTGCTCTTGATGCTGGGGTTGTGTCAAAAGAGGCTGTGGTTGATGTTGTTGTTTGTGCATGGAGAGAGCATAGTTCTATTAGGGATGTTCTTGGACAATTTAGGATGTTATCAGATGTTCAATTAAGAATTGCTGTTAAGCAGGTGATTGATAAGAATCCTGGTGTGTCATTTAATGCCTTGGTTGGAAAGGTGATGGAAGTGCTTCGTGGTAAGGCTGATGGTAAGAAGATTATTGAGTGTGTGAAGATGTTGTTGTGATGGTTGTTTTTAAGAATGTGTTAATTGCAGTGCGTACTGTGTTTGATTGGTGATATAAGAGAAGATGATCGCATTTAATTGGTGTGATATGTGCATGAGGAGCAAGTGTTTGGATTTGATCTTTTTTAAGAAGAATATCTCTTGTTCCATAGAGGATAAGTGTTGGTATGTGGTGTTTGAGGCTATTTAGTTTGATAGTGAGGCATGCTGCTGCTGTCTTCATCCATGTTGATAATGTTGTGCCTTCAAGGTCAAGGAATGGATAAAGGATTGAGGATTTGTTCATTGCAGTACTGTAGTCAATGAATCTATGTGTTCGTGAGGTGATTTTGATATGTGATGCAGTGCTAAAAAAAGAGTAGAGTAGTTGTGCTGAGTATACAGTGTCATAAAAAAATGGGCTGATAAGTGTAAGTTTGGATATCTTGATTTGGTTGCTTAGGTGGACTCCTAAGGAGCATCCTAGTGAGTTACCTATGATGATTGGATTCTGAATCTTTTCTGTTTGGAGAATCTCTCTGATATAATCCGTTGTTTGATTAATGTTAGTCCATGGATTGCTGCTTTTTCCATGTCCTGGAAGGTCAATTAGAATAATGGGATGAGTATTGTTTTTGATGATGTGTTTCCAGACAGTGTGGTTGCTGCCAACTCCGTGTATGCATACAATTGGTTCACCTCTGCCATTGTGAAGAAGGTAATGGATCTTGCCTGTTGGAGTGATATAATATTTGGATATCATGGTTTTTAATATGGTTTCTAAAAATGACGAGCCTGAGGGGATTTGAACCCCTGACCTAAGCATTACTTATGAACAGTGTTCATGAGTATTAAACATTGTTCAATAGGAGTGCTTCGCGCTATCCAGGCTGCGCTACAGGCCCATGAAACAGTGTTGTTCGTATGAAGATTTATAAGGATTGCCTTGAAGGTAATTAAGGATGTATCAGATTAAGGCTTATGCTAGGGATTTTGTTGTAGAAGAGATTCCTGATGTACAAGTAAAGGATCAGGGAGCATATACTTGTTTTTGGTTGGAGAAAAGGAATCTTAATACATTGGATGCGATTCATCGTATTGCGCATTGGTTGCATCTGGATTCTGGATTTTTTGGATTTGCTGGAACAAAGGATAAGAAAGCAATGACAAAACAGGTGTGTTCAGTAAAAGGTGATTTTGTAAAGGCACTAAATCATTTTGAGCAGCCAGATCTAAAGGTAACTGTGCTTGGGTATTGTGATGAGCCAGTGAGTTTGGGTCAGCTTAAGGGTAATAGGTTTAAGGTGACTGTGCGTAATCTTGAGCATCGTCCTCATCCAATGATGGTTTTTGTAAATTATTTTGGTGAACAAAGGTTTGGAAAAGATAATGTAACAATTGGCAAACATATTGTACTAGGTGATATTGATCATGCAGTCCTGCTTTTTCTTAAAACCATTTCACCATATCAAGAAGATGTAATGAAATTTTTAGAAGAGCATCCACGAGAGTATGTTGGTGCTATGCATAGGATTCCTATGAAGTTGTTGAGACTTTTTATTCATAGTTATCAATCTAAGATGTGGAATGAGATAGTGCAGCAGTTAGTTGATTCAAAAGATGTGATTTCCAATATTCGTGTGCCATTAATAGGATTTGGTTTGGCTCCAAGTACAAAGTATAGGAAGTATATTCAGCCTATTTTGGATCGTGAACAGATAAAGCCTCGAGATTTTGTTATTAAGTCGTTTCCACAGCTTAGTTCAGAAGGTGGTCTGCGTAGGGTGTTTGCTGAGGTAAAAGAATTAAAAATTGGAGAGTGTGAGTCTGATGAGTTAAATAAGGGTAAAGTGAAGGTTGTGTTGTCATTTGTTCTTTCTCCAGGTTGTTATGCTACAGTTTTTTTGCATCAGTTGTTTGGTAAGTTTGGGAAGTATTGATGCTAAGACTTGGGTTGGTGTATGTTCTGTACTGGCTCGTATTAGGATTTTGCGTGATTGGTAATAATCAATAAGTGGTTTGGTATTCTTGTTGTAGATGTCAAGTCGATGTTTGATCACATCAGGTTTGTCATCACTACGCAGGATAAGTGGTGTGTTGTCATCATCACATCGCATGTCATGGTGTGGTTGCTTGGTTCGAAGATTGTAGACTCGTTTGCATTTTGGGCAGATGCGTCGATAACCTAAGCGTTTGATAAGTGTGCGTGTTGTTGCACTAAGATAAATAACAATGCATGGATGCCATCCTTTTTTTTCAAGAAGACTTGCTTGTTGTAGGTTTCGTGGAAATCCATCAAGGACGATGCCTCTGCTGTATTTTTTGTTACGTTTTGTGATGATAAAGAATTGTTTGACAACGCGTTTGTTAGGGACGATGTTGCCTGAGTTGATATAGTGTGCAGCAAGTTTGCCAAATCTCGTTTCATGTTGAACATGTTCTCTGATGATATCTCCCATAACAAAGTGGGATATGTTAAGTCTTTGAGCAAGGAGTCTTCCAATTGTTCCTTTTCCAACGCCAGGAGATCCTAGAAGAAGGATGCGATAATATGGTGGTTTCATGTTTGATGATTATCCAAGGTAGTTAGGTTGTTCTCGTACACTGGTTTCTTGTTTCCATGCATCCTTGAGTTTTCTGATGTAGATTAGTGATTCTTCTTTGAGTTCAGCCCAAGAGTTCCAGATTTCATTGATAATCTCGCAATCACGTTTTTGGTCTGAGAGAATATTTGATTCGTCAAGGGATCTGAGAAGGTACTGAATTTTTTTGAGGAGTTCAAATATTTTTTTCTTCTCAGATTCTCCAAAGAATCTGCATTCATATATATCTACAACAGTGTCTGTGTTTGGGTGGAGAATGTTTTCAAGAAATGAAGAAACATAATTGATGCGCTCTTCTATCTGTTTTTTGATTGATAGTAAGGGGTGATGTTCCTCTTCGATAGAGGATATGTCAAATTCCTTATCAAGGTCGTGGAAGGGTGGTAATTTGTGTTTTTTGCGGAGTTCTTCATAAGCATCTTTGATCATAGGAGATGATGGTAAAGTTAGACTATATAAAATCTGTGGAGAAACCAGTGGTTTTGAATATACCATCCTTTTTTAGCGTTTTACAAAATTTTCAATGTTGTGAAGCATTGAAAATTTCCTTCAAACCTTGATGACTTTGTATGCAGCAAGTTCTTTAAGATCAGTCATGGATTCATTCATCATGCGATCAATAAGGCTATGAGGTACGCGTCCCCTATCAAAAAGTACAACAATAATCTTTTTGTATTCAACTCGCAGTTTGCTGAGTCTTTTGTACATTGTTTCAATGACCTCTGGTGTTGCATCCTTAGCCTCGATAGCTATGTTTCTGTCTACAAGGATGTCTGGTTTGGTGCGTGAGTTTCGTTTGTATTCTGGTGTGACCATATATTTTTGAAGTAGTGTTTTTTTTAGTTTGTTAAAAAGTTGATCTTGGTAGGTAAAGTCTTTGCTTGGAGAGACTGGATTGAATTCGCTAATCACATCCCAAACCTCGTTTGTGCGTTCATCCATCTTTGTTTGGGTTTTTTCCATAGAGATATCTAATTGCGGAGGCTCTTCTTGTGGCTCTTCGAATTTCATGTGTGATAAGTCAACAGTGTCTGGTAGTTCTTGCTCAACATCTGGTTTTCGTTTGTTTAGGAGGTAGAAGAAGGTTCCTGCTGATATGGTAAAGATGATCCAGAGCCCATACCATTTGATTGGAATTTTCTTGCCTAGGTCGATTTTGGCAATAAGTGCTGCTGCATCAAGAACAGCAATGATGCCAGAGAGTATCAGCCCTATCTTGACAAGGATACTTGGCTCCTCTATGCTCTCATCTATAGCAAGGTGCGAGATATCCTGGAATTCGGGATCAGGATGTTTCTCTTTTTGCATAGAAGTAGTGTGTTGAATCATGCTATTTAATCTTTCTGTATTGGGATGGTCTTAAGAATGATTGGGAATGAGAATAAAATAAGTAAGCTTTAAAATAAGTACACAGATCTGAGTTAGATAGAGATACATTTCATTATGTGCCTCCGTAGCTCAGCTAGCAGAGCGTGTGACTTGTAATCACAAGGTCACGAGTGCAAATCTCGTCGGAGGCTTTGGAAACTGAGTTGGAAGCATCCACTTTTCTCGACTAAAAAAAATATAACAAGAGAGTTGAATCAGGAGTACAATTCCCGCCATTTTCGGGCTATGGCAGCTTAATCATATACTCGCGATCTCTTGTCTATAGTAACAATCATGATGCGATTCTTGTAATAGTTTATAGAATAGAGTATGCGGTAATCACCGACTCGAATTCGAAAGACCTTTTCGTTTTCAAACCAGCTGTTTTCAACGCGTTTTGTTCCTTTAGGAAATGGTGTGGCAGAAAGCGCATCGATCTGTTTTCCCAATCGGCGAGCAAGCGCCAGCTCTATCTTCTCTAAGAATTTTGCTGCGGCATTCGAAAAGGAGATCTCGAGCATTGTCAGAAGCCAATTCGTCGTTTCATTTCTGCGAGCGAAACTGTTTTGTCCTTGGCCTCGTCATCAAGGGACTTCGCAAAAATGTCACGTTCGCCTTCGCTCATATGAGCCTCTTGGAAATCTTCACGCAGATTATGGAGTTCTGCGTCCATCTCAGTGAGCTTAGCCTTGACAGACTGGAGTTCATCAAGGATTTGTTGGGTAAAGGCTTCTGGCATAGGTAGTGGGTAATTATTAAGCTTAAATACTTTTGTCCCAGCCAAGCATTGGGCATTACCTTCTCCAAAATTCCAAATGTACTTATAGAACCATACAGATCATAATTACAATGCCCAAGATCTCGCATTTGATCCAGAGGCTTCAACTTCTGTTTCCGGAGCCCGCTGAAGGCTTCCTAGGTAATGTTGCAAGCCCACGGAAATGTACGCAAAATGCGCTACAAATCTCATAACTCCTGCTAAGTGCTGATTTATGTATCCAAAATTGTTCATACTATACTTTCTTTGCCAACATCATGAAATTGGCCAAAGTAAAAATAATTCTTCCATTTCTATCTAATTTATCCTGCAATCGTTCAAGGTATTTCAAATGCGATTTTACGCTGAACTTGTCAACCAACCAAGGTGTTGCTCTCAGAAAGTAAACAATCGCACCTACATCTTTGAATACTATTTCACCTTCCCATTCTCCAGTGAGTTCGTCTCGTATTGCGATTCCACGCATTCTCTTTTCAATCCATGCATCTGAATGCCCTTTCTGTTTGTACAGTGATCTTGTCCGTTGTTGGGCTAATTCTGGGTCCTCGATCTCTTGGACTCGTTCATAGCCAACCTGGGCAAGCCAGCGTTTGAATGGTTCGGCCTTTTGGGACGGGATGGATTGGATGATGCGGAACATATTCTTGGTATTTGCGCAATCCGTTTTCCTGGACTTTCCATCTTCTGAGGGTAATTTCAACTGTACGATTTTATCGTACGGTTCGAATCCCTCTGCTGAAAGTTTAGATTTCAAATCTGACCAGTACCGTTTAGGTATGGTGCTGGCGTCTAAGGCATTCACCACATCAATCACGGAGAAGTACCACTCTTCGTGATGCCAGATTCGTCTCACATTCTTATCCTGGAACACGACTATTTTGTCTTGCATTAACCTCCATTGGTGGATCGCCTTAATAATCCCTTCGCGCGTCTGTCCAGTGTGCATACGTAATCAAAACTTACTTATACTCACATGTCTCTATTTCCCATGTTCAAGACTATCGGACTTATTGGGATTGCAACATTACCTCTGACCCCCATCAGAGGCTTTGTCAAAGAAGTTGAAAAATGTCCCAAAATCCAGAGTGGATTTTGATTGTTTCAGAGCCATGTAGGGATACCCCACTTTCGTCACCTAAAAGAACTCGTTGATTTTAATTCAAAGCTCTTTCGCAAATTTGCACAAAAGTGTAAATCTCTCTGTTTTAGGCCTACTATGGTTCCAAATTAGTCAATCAATAATTTTGTCAATTCAGGGGTTGTTATGACTTTCACCAGTTTTTGTTCTTTGAGTCTGGCATCATTGCTCCAAAGCAGGCAATGAAGGTGCAAGCACAAGGCAAGATATGGAGCGTCTGCCAAGTCCGGTGAGGTGGACTCGGCTTTTGGTAAGAGTTTTTCAAAGTCTTCAAAAGCGACAATGTGTATCTGGTCAACTGTAAGCAAGCTATCCAGTAATTCATCCAGCTCAGGTTCAGTTAGTCCTGTTTTCGAAGTAAGGGTTATAATGTGTTTCTTGAATTCATCAAAAAGGTATTCTGGAATATAGAGTTCAAGATCCGGGCGCAAGAGTAGATGCCTAGTGTGATTGTCCTTAATTAGAGCCGCAAACAGGATGTTCGCATCTACTACAAGTTTCACTTATCTCGTTCCTCGAAGTCGCTTTGCTAATCCTTGATTGACTTTTCTTCCTAATTCCAGGGTATCCGCTTCAGTCAATTTGCTCTTTGAAAGCAGTTTATCCATTTTGTGAAGCAATACAACTCGCTCACGGATCGCTTGTCGAGCTACTTCCGACCAGTTCATTTCAGGATGCCTATCCATTTCTGTTTTGAGTTCCTGAGGAACTGCTAACGTGATGCTTACCATAGTGAAACCTCCAATTACGTTCATTATGTGTAATACGTGTAAGTATAAAAAGTTTCCTAAGCAACTATACTGGTCTTTGTTTTGGTTGATGTCTTTCATACTTTTGGTATTTGCGCAGTCAGTCTGGTACTCCTCTCCGTCTGCAGAGGGCAATTTCAATTGTACCCAAATTGGGGACAACTAAAGTGCTGTGAACTCTCGATCCTTGACTTTTCCCCAGTACTGTCTGGGTGTTGGGCTGTCGGTAAGTACGGCAACTACATCAACCACCGAGAAGTACCATTCTCCTTCATGCAAAATGCACTAGAAAACTACTGGACAGAACATATTTTTATGCAAGATTTTATGCGTTACTTATATCGCTAACTATACTTCTTTGCTATCTTCCACAAAAGGTCAAAGTGTGCTTGGAAGCTAGCGGCAACTCTGGGTTCTCTGATACGGATGGCTAGTGGTTGTGCAGTGAGAATAAGGAAGATGGTAGTGTCTTTGTAGATCATGACTTCAGTTGTTGTATGTTGGATAAGAAAGCGTACCTCGGCGTTTTCGAGGAACCAGGTGATGCGATCGTTGCGTGTGCGGAGTTGTTCTGTGAAGATGATTTTGAGTGGGATGCCTTTTCGTTTGCGCATTTTGCTGTATTTTAGAAAGAAGATATCAGCCTGTTCTGGTCGCTCGCCGGTGCTTGCTCCGTAGACGTAGTTGGTATCATGGGAAGTGCATTCATCAAGAAGGTCGCCGAAAATAGGCCGAGTCTGGGTCTAGCTAGTCAATTAATAGTTTGGTGATTTCGTGGATAATATTACAAGCTTATAGATTTATAAGAACTGTATATCTAGTTCAAGAGCGTCGTGGGTAGGGTATTCTTCTACTATTGCAGGAATGAGTCTAAGTTTTTTGATCATATTCGCTTTTTTTCGTATGATTTTTTTAGGAAGTATGAATCTGCATTTTGTTGTGTCAATTTCTGCTTGTCCGTCACAAATATCTCTGATTTGGGAAAGCAGGTTGTTGAGGGTTCTAAGGTAATGTTTGGTATCTGTTGTGGCGAGGATTTTTCGATAACCAAATCCAGGTGTGAGATTTGGAAGATATGCACAGCCTCTAATCAACGTGCCATCCTTGGTTTTCTCATCAAAGGAGTATGATATGTGGTCTGCTCTTCGTAGCATTCGTTGGAGGAGTTGTACTTTATCTTTAAGTTTAGCAGTGCAGAAATGTGCCTGGAGATTTCGAGTGCGTGCATGGTTAAGTATGGTTGTAGTCATGGATTCGCTTCCTGTGACACCATAACTTATCTTATTTTTTGAAGTGTATCTTTTTTCATCAAGTTTATAGTGTGCTGTTGCTGTGTCAGATCTCTCAAGCTCATTAAGGTTAATGAAATCTACCTTATCCACTGCAAAGTCAATTATTTCTTTTATTGTCTCTTCTCGTCCTGGTATTGCTGGGATCTCTATTCCAATGTCCCATGTAAATGCCTTTGCAAGATTTAGTCGATTCCATAGTGATTTGTCATCAAGATCAAGGTGAAAACGGATCTCATCAAGGCCAGCATCATTGAGTTTGGTAAGTTTCTCTGTAGTGACTAGGCGCAGAGGTGTGTACAGGTGTATATGGAATTCTTTCCCGTATTTTTCTTTGAGTTTGTAGATGTATGTGCAAGAGCGTTCTATATTAGTAAGTGGGTCTCCTCCAGTTATGCCTGCGCCTTTTGCATTGGTAAGTTCTGCTTCTTCAATAAGTTCAATAGGGTTCTTGGGATCTTGGATACGCCATTCATTTGCATATGCGACATCCTCTCCAAATTTCTGTTCTGCTACAGGGCAGTACCAGCATCGTTGCGTGCATTGGCCTGTCACAAACAAAACAAGTTTCTTGCCTTGTACGCATAGTTGGCAGCCTTTTGGCAATGTGCCTGTGCTCCATGAGTGGTATGGTGTAGCAAATTTAGTTTTAGCAATCATAAGTGATCACGTGTATAATTCAAATAGGTGAAGGTTTAAATTAATTGCTTAAAAAAGCATTATTTTTATAATACCTCTTTGCAAGATTATTTGGTGATTTTATATGGGAACTATACTTACTGCGAATGAAACTGAGCTTATAAAACAAGGCAAACTTGATCCGTCTAAAATTGATGAGTATCGCGCCGCTAATCCTGTAAAATCGATTGATATTAACAAAGTAGAAAAGATTAAGAGTGATATTCGTGATGCATTCAAAGCATATCAGGATTCCATTCAAAAGAACAAGGATCTTTATAAAGAGCTTGAGGCAAATCGCAAGCATAAAGAGCAGATGCGCAAGAATCTAGATGCTCTTCGTTTGCAAAAGAAAAGTCTGTTAGGGATATAGGTTATAATCTGTTGCCATGATTTTGGAAATAATAGCCCTTTCTTAAATCTTTGTCAGATTGGTGTAGTTTGATTTAAATAAAATGAGATTGGTTATAGGTCTGATAAGAGGATAATGCTTAATAGTTACTACTATTAGATCGTAAACATAAAAAGATTTATAAAGCCTGGCCCATTATTTAACCGTAGATTTTAAAAAAAGGTGTTGTTATGAAAAAGTCCCTTGCAACAATCCTTGGTTTTACACTAGGTTCTGCAGTTGCCTATGCACCATTTCCTTGCTTTGCCCAAACTCCAAAGGAGTTAGAAGTTTATGAAGAAGCTGCGAAGGACGCGGAAAAGGCCAGGTTTCGTCGCGCATTTGATCTTGAATATGCTGAAATTGCAAGAATTGTAGTAAAAGATCCTGCTTCGAAAAAGATCTTAATAAAGGATTATCTTGGATCCTGTAATGGGAAAGTCTTAATTCTTCCCCAAACTTGTTTAAAAGTGCAGGATGATGAAAAAAGTAGAATCTTTGATTGGCTACCATTTATTAAGGAAGCTTCTAATCTCCAGAAAGTCGTGGTTTTGGTTCCGAGTATACCTCAGGCAGACCTTAGAAAAAGCCATTTCTCCTCTGATCTTGATGAAGGTGTTGAAACTCTTGTCAATGGGCTTGTGCAGGCAGGAATTAAAATGTATGGCACATATGCTGCCCCTCCTGGCGAAACATCCGTCTACAACGCCGATCTTGCTGAAGGACAACGCATCAAATATATTCAATCCAACAATCCTGGAAAGATCATCATTATTGTAGGTGAAAATCTTAACCGGTTTATTCCTTCAACAAGTGATGAAGAAGATCTACATGTTGGTCCTTCCCGAGCATATCAAGATGCTGGACTATCACCATCTATCCTTTTTCCAGTAGACCATCGTATTGACAGCAATATTGCATCCATTATTTCTGAACGAAAGGAAAGCGTTAAGACACACCCATCTGATGAATTTGGCCCGGACGTGAATAGCTGTGTGGGGGAAGTCTCCGGATTTTTAGATGGATCCACCATTTATATTCCCACTCCTTCTTCTGACCGAACAAAATAGATTTTTGGGTTCTTTGGTATGCCCAACCCAGCGAGTGTGTTTGTTTTCTCAGCATGTACTATACTTGGTTTACCTAGGCCTGTCCATATATCAATATGGTATACTCCGTTACTTATCTTGATTTTTCCTCCCCGGTCTCCAACCAGGAATCGTGCATAGGTTCCATCGTTGGTTTGAACATAGGCAATGTATCCTAAAGGTATTTCTTTTGGTGCTGCGATCATACCGATAAATGGTGTTTGTCCAGATGCTGTTATACCGTTTTTATTACGTTCAGTAAGAAGCGAGGATCTTAATTTGTAATTAAGGTGGTACCACCTGTCATCTTTACCACGAGATATGCCACTTCCTTCACGAATGACTTTTTGCTTGAAAGTCTTTTGGTCTTTTTCTGATAAGCCATGTGTGCCAGAAGGGTCATAAACAGGGGTGTAGTAGTAAGTGACCTTTCCTTGAACAGGGTCAATTCCTTGGGGTGGTTCAGGAATAGTATGCAGCTTGCCTAAAGGAGAATAATCAGGATTGTAAGAGGGTGTTGTTTTCCGAATAACTGGCGTGTTTTTCAAAAGAAGATTCACAGGAAGTACTACTACTGTTTGTCTAATGAGTTGGTAGGTAGGGGTTCTGGATTCTCCTTGAATTCTTAAATAAACTGGTTCTGGTTGACTGCTAAATTCGAATCGTTTTTCACCTTGGGAAAAGAAGGGGATCTTTCCGTTTTGTATGTGTGTTAAGAGTTGAATGTTTTGTTTTGCAGATCCACTATATCCCTTACCAATATATTTTTGATAATATGCTCGACGTGCAGCTTTATTTTCTGAACCTGATCCATATCCATAGGAAGAGAATAAGTCAGCAATAGAGGTATACCCCTTGGTGTTTTCTATAGGGACTGGCCCTATAATAGTTTCTGGTTTGTTCTTGTAAGTGTAAGATACCGGTGTTGGTGGAATCTCGCGTAAGAATTGTCTTCTAATAAGTCCTACTTCTCCGTTTTGAAAGTGATAATACCTGTCAAGGATGAGTCTTCCTGTTTCTTGGGATATGCTGAGTTTGTTGCCTATCCATGCCTTGTTTCCTCTGGCATTGGAATACTCTTGTTTTTGAAGGTAGAGGGTTATATCTCCTTCTTGTGGTTTAAATTCGTGACCCTGATATTTGAGGCTTGATAAAAAAGTGGAATGGGCTGGGATGGTTATTGATCTAATCCCTGAATTGTCTGACACAAAAATCATGGGTTTATCAGGAGATTGTATATCAAAGACTTGTTTGTTGATGGTTAAGGTTCCAAACCCTTTGGTATGGATATTGTTTTTGGTTTTTGTTAGTGAAAAACTGTGATAAGGAGCTATGTGCATGTTGTCAACAAGTAAGCCAGTAGGTGTTGCTTCGATCAAAGAAATTCCTTCAATACGGATAGTAGAAGCCTCGGCTCCCTTGTTTGTTGGAGGCTTGTGGGTGAATTGAAAGCCGCCTGTGGCAAGCATAGTTATATGGGTTAATCCTGGTAGGTTGTTGAGTTTGTTTAAATCAAGGCTTCCTCCTTTTGGGTTGATAAGGTGATCTTTATCAAGTCTTGATTGGTCAATAAGTGAGATAGATGCGCTGAGTCTATACTTGGTTGTTGTAAATCTGTTGAATAGGTCAGGGTTTTGGTTAAGGTTGTCTTTGATGCCGTCTATGTCTTGTTCAAGTTGCTGAATTTTTTGGTTTTGTTGTGCAAAGCAAAGTGTTGGTAAGAGTAGCAAGAGCAAGAGAAGAGGACGAGCAATTACAATAAATGAGAATAGAGCTCTATTTTTTTGATGGTTCATGGGTAATCACCTAATGGAAATTGTATGCCAAATTGAAAAGACCAAGCGTTTCCGCCAACAGTGCTACCTGGATCAATGAGTTGTATCAAGATGCTGGTTTCATCAAGTGGGTAGATTGCTGCATTGACATCTCCAAATAAGAGCAGATCAATTGGAATCAGGTAGGGATCGCTTGAGATGCGGGTGAGGTAGGTGGAGACAAGAGCATGGGTTTCCGCAAAGGAAACAGGTGCTGTTGTTGAAAATGTGGATAGTGTTGTGATACTTGAACCAACGATTATAGTGATGGGAATATGAGCTTCAAGATGAGTGATGGTATTTTCAAATGAAACCAAGAAATCAAGATGTTCAGTATCAATATCAATAGTAAAAGGTAGTGGCTCTTGATCAGAGATACATTTCGTAAAGGGGATGATAGCACCTTGTGCTATTTCTGTTCCATACGCAGATAGTGAGGGAAGTAGGTTAGTTGTTCCATTAAAAAGAACACCGACGCTGGAATCCTCGAACAGGATAAATGGCTCAAGTTCAGTAGAGCCAACTTGGCCTATGGAATAAAGTGAATCCTCAAGTGCGTGATTCAGGCAGTCCTGCACAAAGTCAGAAACTACGGTCTTTGCTGCATCTTCTTGACCTGTAAATCTAGGTTGGTTGAGCTGGTTATGCATCAAAGTTTGGACTACAACAAATATCATGATGATAAAAATGCCAAGCAAGATAAAAAGGGTTAATTGTCCTTTATAGTACCACGATCCTTTTCTATGCATGGATTGTTTTTTCCTAAAAATGCTATTTAAATCTTCGTAAAAAGTATTTTGTATTTCCCATATCCTTCCTTCTCAAGATTTTCTTTAGCAATAAAGCGTAGTGCAGCAGAATTTATGCAATAACGTAGTCCGCTTGGTGTTGGTCCATCGTTAAAGAGGTGTCCGAGGTGTGAGTTTGCTTTTTTGCTGCGTACTTCAATTCGTTTGCCAAGTATGCTCAGATCATCTTTTAGCACAATATTTTCTGGTTCTAGTGGTTTGGTAAAGCTTGGCCATCCTGTTCCTGAGTCAAATTTGTCTATTGAGGAAAATAATGGTTCTCCAGAGACAATGTCTACATAGATGCCTTCTGCTGTGTTGTTCCAGTATTCGTTGTTAAAAGCAGGTTCAGTTGCTTCTTCTTGGGTAACTTGATATTGAAGAGGCGTCAGGTTTTTTCGTGAATCTTCTGGAGATATTCCTTGCGCTTCATTTCGCGGATTGTAATCCTTTTGGTCCCCCCATGTTTGTTCTCGGTATTGATCCCGTCCAGAGTTGTGTCTGTAAAACTTATACTTAAGAGGTTGTTTCTTGTAGTAGTCTTGATGATATTCTTCTGCAGGGTAAAATGTGCCTGCAGCAAGGATTTTTGTAATAATAGTCTTGTTGAACAACCTGTCAGATTGTACAAGGGCTTGTTGTGATGCCTCTGCAATGGTCTTCTGTTGTTTCGTGTGGTAAAATATGGCAGAGGTGTATTGTGTTCCTCGATCAACAAAGGATCCACCATCATCGGTTGGGTCTATTTGTCTCCAGAAGATTTCGAGAAGGTCATTGTATGAAATCTGTGTTGGGTCGAATCTGATTTGGACAGATTCGTAATGGTTTGTGGTTCCAGAGGAGACTTGTTCATAGGTTGGTTTGGGTGTGTTTCCACCTGTATATCCTGATATGACTTCAATAACTCCTTGATATGGTTCAAATGCTGCTTCTATGCACCAAAAGCATCCTCCTGCAAAGGTTGCTATCTCAGTTTGAGCAGGAGTTTTTTTAGAGTCAGTTTCTGTTGTGATTGTTGTTTTTGTTCGAGATGTGGGTATGCTGCAGCTGCTGCCAAGCAGTAAAAGTATGGTAAGACCTAAGATTGTTATTATCATTGGAAGCTGATACATATTTAGTAAATAGTAAATAAGCATTTAATGGTTGTGAAACAAAGAGTTAGAGTTTGATAATTATCTGCACAAGCTTGGTTGTTGGTTAGTTGGACATCTTTTCCTTGGTCCAGAAAACAGCTTCTTAAAAGGGTCATATTTTGGTGTTTTGTTTAATAA
>CAZQZJ010000006.1:0-8702 GCA_964597775.1 uncultured Methanosarcinales archaeon | reverse complement strand
TTGGTCCAGAAAACAGCTTCTTAAAAGGGTCATATTTTGGTGTTTTGTTTAATAAGTAGGAATATCCAATCTTGCCACTTGGTAAACCTTCTTTTGCAAAGGATCCCACAGGAACAGCCTGTGCTACTAAGGAAAGTACGACTAAAATAGTCATGAATACAAAAAAGATGCGATGGTAATTAGAAATCAACATAACCAGAATCACTTGTATACTACTATATATTATTTTCCTAGGAAGAGTTTAAGTTGGATATCAAGGAGGAAAGTACAGCAAGGCTTCAGAAGCAGATTTTTGAGCGTGTTTGGAAAGAATCAGTTAGATAAAGGAGTAAAAATCAGTGATGATCACAATATGAAACCCATATATGCATTGATAGTATGTAATTTGATTGTGTTAATTCTAGGATGTACTACGCAAGTAATGACCGATGCCTCAAGATTTGATATATTCCCACAAGCAGCACAAATGAGGGTGGTGAATTTGTCTTCTGGTGATGTGTTTGATCTTGAAGCTGGTGTTGTTTATAATGGGATTAATGGAAAGTTGGTTCAGATGTTTGCGTATAACAAGCAAATTCCAGGTCCACTTTTAAGAGTGAAGCAAAATAGCACTGTTACTGTGAGTTTCAAGAATGTGTTGGACATGCCTACGACAGTACATTGGCATGGGGTTCGTGTGCAGAATAAGTATGATGGTGTGCCTCATGGTGAAGAAGGTCTGGTTCTTCCTAATGCAAGTATTGTATATGAATTACGTTTTCCTGATGAAGGTGTGTATTGGTATCATTCACATGTACGAGAGGATATGCAGCAGGAATTGGGTTTGTATGGTGGGATTCTTGTTGAGCCAATCCAAGAAGGGTATTATAATCATGTGGATCGTGAAGAGGTTGTATTCATAGATGATATTAGGTTAGTAAATAATGAGCTTGAGTATTTTCCAAGTAATGAGTCAAATTATGCATTGATGGGTCGATTTGGTACGCAGATGTTTGTCAATGGCAATGATGAATATGTAGTTGATCTTAAGACAAATCAAAGCCTTCGTTTGTTTCTTATTAATTCTGCAAATACGAGAATTTTTAATATTTCAATAGAGAATGTTACTCTAAGAGTGGTTGGTGGTGATTCTGGGTTGTATGAACAGGAGTTTTGGGCACAGAGTGTTGTGCTTGCTCCTGGAGAGCGTGTAGTAATTGAGGTTATATTCCCTAATTCAGGTGACTATAATATTATGCATACTGTTCCTTCTAATGTCTATACTCTTGGTAGAATAAGAGTACGTGGTGAGTCTTCTCAGGTAGCAAATGCTTCTAAGTTGCGTAAGCATGTGTTTATTCAAAAGAATATTGATAAGTTTAGGAAATATTTCAATACATCTCCTGATATTGAAATTAACCTTACTCTTAAGATGGTGGGAATAAATCAGTCTGATAACACGAACATGGATTTCCAAGATATGACTATGCATCAGGATCATATGATGATGAATCATGATAATATAATGATGGGTAATAAGAATAGGATGATTGATGATTCTGCAGCATTAGAAAAACCCATTTCTATTGAGTGGGAAGATACAATGGCTGTGATGAATAAGATGAGTACAAGTAAGAGTATACAATGGGTTCTTCTTGATCAAAAGTCTGGAAAGCAGGGTATGGATGTAATGTATGATGTGCATGTTGGTGATGTAAAGAATATACGTTTTTTTAATGATCCTGATTCTGTGCATCCAATGCAGCATCCTATGCATTTGCATGGTCAACGATTTCTTGTACTTAGTGAAAATGGGATAAGGAATACCAATCTTGTTTGGAAGGATGTGGTGCTTGTTCCAAGTGGTGCAAGAGTTGATGTTCTTGTTGATTTTTCAAATCCTGGTTTGTGGATGTTGCATTGTCATATTGCTGAGCATCTTGAGTCTGGGATGATGAGTATGTTTAATGTGACAAAGATGCAGTAAGTTTAAATTCTGAGCTTTATTGATGTTATATCGTGAGTGGTAATGACACAGACAAGAAGGAATTTTTTGAAATCATGTTTTGTATTTGTTGGAGCACAGTATAGTATTGTTCCATATTCTTATTGTAAAGAGGGCGAAGCCATGCTTCCAGATAATGGAGTTCTTCCACAGGATAAGGTTTCTGCGCGTATGGTTGTGAGTCTTGATGATCAGATTCTAAGGTTGTATCAGGGCAATCAGAAGGTAGAATTTCACTGTGTTGTTGGTAGGAGAAATAGCAGTGGTGTGTCAATTACTCCCTTGGGTTTGTATGTTGTAGTTGACAAATCATCGTCTGATAAACCTCTTGAGGGTAGGTTTGGTCAGGCATATGGTAAAAGGTTTATTAAGATTAGGCATCTTCGTTTAGGAAGCTATTTAGGAGTTCATGGAACAAATGAAGAGACTAAGTTAGATGAAAAAGTACGGTTTTTTAGTAGGGGCTGTATTCGTTTGTATAACAAGGATATTGAGTCTGTGGTGTATCCTACTGTTTGTATTGGGGATATTGTTCAGGTTGTTGCAGGGAAATAAGGTTTAGTTTATATTTTAGTTTATATAAAAGGAGTTGAGAGTATGAGTTTGTTGGTGTATTTTTATTCCTTTCTGCTTGGTTCAGTTTTGTTGTTTTCACCTTGTTGTATTATGGTGTTTCCTGCAATGCTTGCCCAGTTAAGAGGTAAACCTATACTTCTTCTTAGGTTTGTTGTAGGATTTGCTGTTGCTGTGTTGTGTGTTGTTGTGCTTGCGATTCTTGGTGCAACAATCATGGCAGGTGTTGCTCCGTTTTATGTGTATATTATTGCTGGACTTATGCTTGGTTTAGGTGGTTTGAGCATGCTTGGTATGGTAAATTTGCCTATCATGCCTTTCTCATTTTCTCATGATATAAAGAGTCCTTTGTTCTTTGGTTTTGCAATTGGTGTTTCATCTCTTGCTTGTGCTGGTCCTGCTGTTGCTGGTTTTTTTGGTTTGGCTTTGTTAACATCAGGTTTAGCTTCTCAGGTTCTTCTTGCATTGTCTTTTGTTTTAGGTAGTATGATGCCATTTCTCTTGTTTAGTATTGCGTTAAGTAATAGGGTTGTGTTTGGTTTTGTGCAACATCATAGAGTGCGTATTCAGACTGCAAATGCTGTTGTGATGTTGTTTGTTTCTGCAGTTATGGTGAGTCTTGGTCTTGCAGGGTTGACGCGTTGATGTGTATTAAAAGCGCATCCTTTTTAAGGTTGATATTAACAGTATCCAAATGGATTCTCAAAAAGTGCTGTTGTGGCGTTATGCAACAAAAAGGTTTGATAAATCAAAGAAGATTCCTCCAGATAAGTGTTCTGAACTTTTAGATTCGCTTAGGTTTGCTCCGTCCTCTTTTGGTTTGCAGCCATGGAAGTTTGTGGTTGTTTCTGATGAAAAAACAAAACAGGAATTGTGTCAGGTTGCCTTTGGTCAGTCACAGGTAGTTGATTGTTCTCATCTAGTTGTGTTATGTGCACGTACGAATCTTGATGCAGATTATGTTCGTAGGTATACTAGATCTATTGCAGATGCGCGTAGAGTTCCGTTAGATTCACTTTCTTTGTATGAAGATATAATGATTAAGGCAATGGGTTCGATGTCTGATACAGAGCGAATCTCATGGGCGCAAAAGCAGGTGTATCTTGCATTGGGATTTTTGTTGTTGTCAGCTGCGCAGATGGGTATTGATGCGTGTCCAATGGAGGGTTTTGACTCTAAGGGTGTGGATAAGGTGTTAGGTCTTAATGATGCAAATCTAATGTCTACAGTTTTGTGTGCATTAGGTTATCGTGCAGAGGATGATGCCTATTCTTCTCTTAAGAAAGTAAGATTTGCTGAATCTGATCTATTCAAATTTGTGTAAGGTATGCTAAACCGTTTTGGTTATGATTTTAATGATGGTTTTTCTTCTACTAGTTCTGCATATATTTTTAGTGTTTGTTGTGCTGTGTCTTTCCAAGAGTATTGTTTGGCAAGGTTGTCAAAGTCTATGGACATCTTTTCTTGTCTTTTTTTGTCTTTAAGTAGCATAATTATTTTTTCTGCAAGATTGTGAGAGTCGCCATTGCGAAAGTAGACTGCTTTGTGTGCAGTAAACCATTCAAAAACAGGTAGGTCTGAAAATATTGTTGGAAGTTTCCATGAGAGGATGTGGCATAGGATGCCGCTCATGGTGATTCGTTTGTATGGCAGGATGCCAATGCTTGAGGTTTGGTAGTATTCAAAGAATTTCTCTTCTGGAACATATCCTTCTTCCCAGGTAATGTTCTTTTCAATGTGAAGTGTTTGTGCAAGTGTGTGCATGCGTTCAGTAAATACCTTGTCATGGGGTTTTCCAATGATAAGGAGTTTGATATCAGGGATTTGTTTTTTGACTTCAGCTAGAGCATAGAGTGCAATGTCATGTCCTTTCCATGGATTGATAAATCCTGGAAGAAGGATGATGCTCTTTTTTGGATTGCGATTGGCATCTTCACGATAGATAACACCGTGTGGTTGAATGATAGTTTTTTTCTGTAAGTATGTTGGAAGTCTGTTTTTTTGTTGTGGTGAGTGGACAATGAGAAGGTCTGCTATTGAATACCACAGGTTGTGGTATGCAATGATTAGTGGTCTTAGTGGGACATTGTCGAATTCTTCGTGAAGTGTGAGGATGATCTTTGCATTAGTTCCCTTGCTAGCTAAAAAAAGTGTTGGAAGAAAAAATGGCATGTATCCTCCAAGGTCGTATTGTACATGGATGATATCATGTTCTTGGCATGTTTTGTTTAAGGATTTGTAGTTTAGTAATGGAGCTATAGTGGTGTTCCATAGTCCAGTGTAGTTCCATCTGTGGACGTCTATGCGGTGTAGTTTGCCTATCTCAGTGTTAAGGTAGAGTGCTGAGGTCATGCAATTTGGTTTTGGAGGATAGGATGTGAGTGAGCAGATCTTCATGAGAAAAAGGATGCATGCTCCTTTTAAAATCCTTTGTGAGTATTTAGATTGGTCTTAATGTTTTGATTTCTTGCATAACTGTTTCAACAGTGATGAGTTCCATGCATGTTTTGCCTTCAAATCGTATGTCGCAGGTGTTTCTAAAGCAGCCTTGGCATGGGACATGTGGTTCGACAATGCTTCCTAGGCCATAGAGTTCAAATTCTGTTGTGGGAAAGATATTGACAAAGAGTATGATTTTTTTCTTGAGTGCAATAGCTATGTGAGTTGTCATGGTGACTGCTGTAACAACTAGATCACAGTAGTTGACTATGTGAATAAAGTCATTGAGTGGGTAGTGGCCTAGGTATGTTGCTCCGCTGTGTTCTGCTATGACTCTGTTTTGTTCGTGTTCGTCAATTCCTCCTAGGAGAATTACTGCATATCCAGATTCTTGTAATGTGCGTGCAAGGTTGATCCAGTGTCCTACTGACCATAGTCTTGTTTTCCATCGTGCGCCTACTCCTGTGGCAAGCCCAATAACTGGTTTTCCAAAGCTTGGAAGGTGAAGTGTTGATGGAGGAATTTCAAGGATGTATTCTTCTTTATTCCATGTAAATCCGCAGAGTTCAAAGATTTCTTGGACATAGTGTTTGGTGTTGGCTTTGTTTAAGTTGTCATCGATGCCAGTGAGGTATTTATGCGCTGAATCAGCGTCGATTGGTGCTGGTTTTCCATTAAGAAGATAGTATCCTTTTTTTGTTGTGGCACTAATAAGGTTTGCAAGTGCGCATGCCTCACGATCCTTGTCTAAATTAATAAGAAGGTCAAAGTGTTCTGCTTGGAGTGTGATAAGGTGGTGGATTTCAAATCTGAGGATTCTATCAACCCAGGTTTTCGGGACAAATTCTGGTGTGTGGGTAAGCCAGGTTATTTCTGATTTAGGATATAGCTCTCTGAGTTTGCGTAGCAGTGGTGTTGTTCGAATAACATCTCCGCGTGCTCCTAATTTGATGATAAGTATTCTTTTGTTAAGAGGGTCATAATATTGGCATGTGGGGCAGACTACTCCTTCTTTCTTGTGTGGTTTGCATGGGATGTCTCCTCGAAAGTGTTTGCAGTCTCTTTTTTCTTCTCCAAGTTTCATATTGGTTAGGAATCTGATATAGTTTTTAAAACTAAGCTCCTTTTTCTATTGAATATTTTTATTTCAGAATTGGGTTCAATACCCCACAGCTCTGCTACGGTTGCACAACCCGATTCTGAAATTATATCAAATCACTTAAATTATAGAATATTTTTCCAAGGTTAAAGTGATTTGATTATTAGGAAATAACCTTACTTTCGTTTTTGGAATATCCTAAAATTAAGGTTATTTCCTATAGAAATTGCCGATCGCGCAAACTGACCAATACCAAGCAGCTTGCTGCGAAGTGAGCGAAGCGAAGAGTTGGATGGTCAGTTTTCAGGCAATTTCTTTATTCATCTTTTGAAGAATGTTTGTGGTGCTTTTTCCTTCAACAAGATTAATAGTGACAACCTTGCCTCCGTGTGATATGACATAATCATATCCTACAATGTCTTTAATAATTTTGTAGTCTCCTCCTTTGACAAGGATGTCTGGTTTTACAAGTTCAATAATCTCTTGTGGTGTATCTTGTTCAAAAAATACAATGTAGTCAACTGATTCAAGTGCTGCAAGAACCTCTGCTCGTTCATGTTCGTTGATAATTGGTCTAGTTGGTCCTTTGAGTCTTTTTACTGATGCATCAGTGTTAAGCCCTAGGACAAGGATGTTGCCTAATGCTTTTGCTTGTTTTAGTAGTGTGGTGTGTCCGATGTGAAGTATGTCAAAACAGCCATTGGTAAATACTATCTTTCGATTGTGTTGTTTGTCATGATCAAGGCAGTGTCTTAGTTCTTCCCATGTTTTTATTTTGCTGTCTTCTTGTTCAAAAAAAGTTAGGAGTTCTTTGTTGTTTACAGGTTGCGTGCCCATTTTGCCTACTTTGATTCCTGCTGCTTGGTTGGCTATGATGGTTGCTTCGTGTAGATCTGCTCCGCTGGCAATGCTTAAAGCTAGTGCTGCCATGGATGTGTCTCCTGCGCCACTTACATCATAGACTTCTTTTGCTTGCGATGGGATGTGTGTGATGTTTCCACTATGTTCAAAAAGACTCATGCCTTCTTTTCCTCGTGTGTACAGGACATGAGCTTGAACTCGTTTGGTGATGGCTTCTCCTATGGTAATGATATCTGTTTCGTTGTGTTCTTTGATGTGTGTGACTGATTCTGCCTCTGTTTTGTTGAGTTTGATAAGGTGGACTCCTGTGTAGTAGTCGATGTGTTCTGGTTTTGGGTCTACAAGGATTTTTTTATTTGATTTCTTGAGTTCAGTTATGATTTGTGGTGTGATAAATCCTTTGTTGTAGTCTGATACAATGATTATATCGATCTCATCTATGATCCGATCAAGGTAGCTCAAAATCTGTGGTTCTTTGGGATTAGATGATAATTCTTCATAATCTATTCGCAGCAGTTGTTGGTTTGCTCCTATGACGCGTACCTTTTGTGTTGTTGGTTTGTCGTGGTAGAATATTCCATCTGTGTTGATGCCAAGCCCTGTGCAGATGCGTAGGAATTGTTTGCCTACTTCATCCTCTCCAATAAGTCCTATGATGCTGCATTCTCCTCCAAGTGAGATCACATTTGCTGCTACATTGGCTGCTCCTCCAATATAGTATTGTTCTTTCTTAACACGTGCTACTGGTACAGGTGCTTCTGGTGAGATGCGATTGACTTCTGCAAAGATGTATTTGTCAAGCATAACATCGCCTAAGACTAGGATATGTTTGCCAGAAAAGCTGCTAATTCTTTGACTTATGGTATTCATAGCTGTAGAGAAACTGTATTTTATTTAAAAATAGGTTGTTTTTGTGAAGTTCGAACATACCTTTAGAATGTTGTTATATTGTTCCATGTATACAAAAGAACAAGATATAAATATGTTAAAACTGACAAATAACCAATGTCCAAGGCTCAAATTAGCATCTTCATTATCCTTGCAACACTTATTGCAGTACTTATTATCATTAGCCTAAGCATATCCTACCAACCAATCTACCAACCACTAACAGAAGATATCACAGTACAAATAAGAAGTTTTACTGAGGATTGCCTTGAACAGACTCTAAGTGATGGCCTTCTTATCCTTGGCATGCAAGGAGGATATGTCTACGCATCTGACTTCCCAGGTTATATTCCCTACAGTCAGTTTTATGTTATGCTTGATGACAATTCAGGATTTGATTTCCTACCATCCACTAAAGAGATCGCAACACTTCAACTTGCGCCGTATATTCAAAAACAGATTGGTGATTGTACGCATCACTACGCTGCGTTTGAACATGCTAGACGACGATTTGAGATTGGCAACGCAACTGTTAGTGTGATAATTGGCAAGGATGCAGTTAGTGCAATCTTACACCAGCCTATTCGCGTAAGCGACTCTTCTAGAAGCTTTGTCATTGATGATTTTGGCACAAGCATCCCATTGCACTTACCTAGTATGCTAGCAACTGCAGAATACTTGATCCAACAACATATTCGCGATCCTTCCTATATCAGCCTCACCACACTTGAAGATTTACCATTTGAGCCGCAAGTGCTTACACTTTATGATGATACCTATTTTGTCACGCTGCTTGATAACTCGGTTTCTGTGCGTGGAAAACCATATCAGTTTATGTGGGCAACACAGCTTTCCTCA
>CAZQZJ010000005.1:41496-47091 GCA_964597775.1 uncultured Methanosarcinales archaeon | reverse complement strand
TTCATGCATGCGATAAGGTCTTCTTTTTCAAATTCAGGCCACATCTTTTGTATAAAGAACCATTCTGCGTATGCTGCTTGGTATGGTAGGAAGTCTGAGGTGCGTTGTTCTCCGCTTGTTCTGATTATCATCTCTGGTTGATCTGAGAGGTAGAGGTATTTTGAAAACATCTCTTCATTGATATCTGTTGGTTTAAGTTTTCCGCAGGCAACCTCTGTTGCTATTTGTTTTGTTGCGTCTATGATTTCGTGTCTGCCGCCGTATGCCATGCAAAAGTTGATGATGATCTTGTTGTTGTTGGCTGTTTTTTGCATAACAGTTTTTATGGCGTTTTTTACTGGTGTTGGGAACATGTTTGTTCGTCCTATGACGCGAATTTGTATGCCTTTGTGTTGGAGTTCTTTCCAGTCAAGTTCGTTAAATGATTTGGTGATAAGTTCCATTAAGTAGTTAAATTCTTCTTTTGGTCTGTTGAAGTTTTCAATGGAGAATGTGTAAAGAGTGAGTTCTTTGATACCAAGTTCTGGTGCCCAGATAAGGAGTTTTTTGACCTTTTCAACCCCCCATTCATGTCCTTTCCATGGTTTTATCATGAGACGTTTAGCTAGGCGTCTGTTGCCGTCAAGGATGATACCGATATGTGTTGGTTTCATACGACAGGCTTTTAGTGCAGCTGCTTAAAAATCTTATTCTAGTTTGTTGGTTTCCAGATTTTTTCAAATATTTGGACAAATATTTCTTTCGGTACACTAAGTCCTGCGTCAACAAATGCCTTTGCTAGTGCAAATCCTACTTCTTCTTCATGTCCTTGCATACTGAATTTGTAGATTGTAGTTAGTGTGTGACTGCATAAGTAGCCTTGATCTCGTTGGATAATAGCTTCTTTTCCTTTTGTGTTTTTAACAGTGTGTATAGCAGGATCGATGATAAGGTTGTCTTTAAAGTAATGGTTTCCTGTTGGTTTGAATCCAAGTGTTTCGATGTTCCAGATAAGGATGGCTTGTACAGCGTCTTGGTAGTTCATGTGTTCAATATCAATATGAGGAAATGGTGTTTGTGTGATTTGGGTTAGTGTGTAGATTTTGCCTAGGTATGCTGTGACGTGTTGTCGTGGTCCATGTGTAGTCCAGGTGTTTTGTACAAGGTATGCATAGTCTTGTCCTTTGATGTGTTTTTTTCGTATAAACATAATAAAGTTTTAGGCACTATAATATAAGAATGTTGTGGTAGAAGTGTTATTACTTAAGCTCTTTTGCTGCTTTTTTGCTTAAATCTTCGACTGTTTTTTGTAGTCTTTTGATAGCTGCAGTGATAGCTTTTCTAGGTATTCCGCCTTGTTTTGTTTCAATAATAAATTTTGGTTTTCCAACATAAGGGTGGTTGATAGTGTATCCTGCAACTTTAATAGTTTCATCTTCGTACAGTTCTTGTTTAAGCATATTGCAGATAGTATGGTCTGCTCCTTCTATTTCAAAAGATATGCGTGTGGCTTTATCTTCTAGAATGTGAATCTGCATAGGTTTTAGGCAAAGGGGTGTTATTTAAATAGGTTTCTAATCTTTTTGGTGTGTGACAGAATTGGTTTATCCTACAGTAGAGGTTGTGCCATAGGGACGTGAGTATGTTGGCTGTGCATATTCTGTCTGGACTTTTCTGTTAAAAACGCTTAATACAGCCTTGGGCCGACTTTGAGATTCCCATGAGTCACAGAGTAGCAAAGGTGCAATTGGGTTAAAAAGTGGGTCGCAACCCCCTTTTCTCATTCTTTTTGTTCTTATCTCTCACTTTATTGGTGTTCTTGTGTCTATTCCTTAGTTATTTCTTAGCCAAACATAATATTCTGTGATTATAAGAGAATAAAATAATAAAACAATCAAAACCTCAAAGATTTAATAGTGCCTAATTATGCAGCACATTGTTACATCATACCAAATAAAATCAAAAGCACTATCGAACTCTCACTTTTTGGTCAAAATTCTGGCTTTTTAGCCTAACTTATTATATTGTTATATATAAGCTGCACAAACACTCACTTATGCTTTTTTCTACAGGTAGTTGCTTGTAAAGGTTAGTGATATAGTATTCCTCTATATTATGCTCACAAGAATGTCCAACAATATATCAAACATGTTATTCTATCCTTAAGCTCTCTTGCAACCAATAATGGCTTAAAATGTAATATTATGAGTAATATTATATTGGTAAACTATCTTATAATTATTATAACTATTTTCTCCCTTGTTCTAATCAAGGGTTTTGAATTAAGGTATATCTCAATGCTTTCCTATATATTAGTCTCATTCCCATTCTCACTCCTCTTTATTCTCATTCCCATTCTTATTAGCATCTTCTAATTATAGTCGTCACTACTATTCCCAATATAAATCTCTTATTCTTTTTATATCTCTAAAACAGGATTCTCATTCTCATTCCCTCATATTCCCACTATATTCCCAAAGTATTCCCAAAACATTCCCATAAAGAGACTAAATAAAGGCTAAAAAAGCATCTTATAGCATAATCTAAGCAAAAACATTCCCAATTAAAGTCCCACAATATTCCCAGAACCATGTTAAGACTGTCTCATTCCCAAAACTAAAGCCTTTTGACGAGAAAGAATAAACTATTTAAACCACCAAAAATCAGCCAATCTCATGTTTTGGTTCCGCAAAAAGGGGGTGGATCCGTCGACAAGAGACGTCCAGGTAGTACATGCTGCTCTAGCCCAATCCTTTACTCATGTTCGTCGTGATGTGCAAAATCTTTATGATTGGTTGCGGCATATGCATAATCAGCATGAGCAACAAAAGCACCAAATTGATGAGCACAGGCAAGTCATGACAATCCAGCGTAAAGAGATAGAGGATCTCAAGCAGATACTTAATGATATACCAAAATCAAAGGATGAGATTCGTGTATTGGTAGATGAGTATTATCGTATTGAGGGTATTATTGATAGGATACAAAAAGTAGAGGATCTTGTGCAGAAGGTTCATAATAATCATGAACAGTTAAAAGATGCTACATCGATGATAAATAACAAGCAAGATGTTGCAAAATATAAGGAAATCCTAGTTCCTCCTCATCTTGAGGAGTCTCAAAAAGCAAGTATGGTTGCATCTTCTGATGATGTGTTTAAGAGATTAGCAGAGATAAGTGATAGTTCTAATCAGTTAATGCTTCAAAAACTCTCAGAGATATCTGATAAGTTGGATGCAAAAAAAGCCCCGCAGTCAGCGCTTCGGGAAAAGATAATGTCTCGTGTGGCACGAAATTCAAAAGAGTATGTCAAGACGATGATTAGGCAACTTATTGAAAAGTATGGCAAGACTTCAGGGCTTCAGTTAAGGGAGATTGTTGTTGAAGAGCAGGGTCTTAGTTCCAAGAGTTCATTTTATCGAATACTTGCTGAGATTGAACAAGAACAAGAAGTAAGTGTGATTCGTGATGGAAAAGAGAAGTTGTATGTATCCAAGCAAGTAAGAAGGGAAAGCACTCAGGATTGGGGTGTACAAGATCATTGAAGAGATCATACTAAAGAGTAAAGGGCATACTAAAGAGGGGTGGTGTGAGTATGGAAAAATCAGTTCATCTTGAGTCAGTAAGATTAGCTATACACTCAAAAGTGAGTGAGAGGCTTGAAGGTATTAGAGAAGAGCTTGATGAGCATCTTGAGGTTATTAATGAGAATACTCGTGAGATTCAGGATAATCATGAATATGTGATGGGTCTTGAGCGTAGATTGATTCAGCTTCAAGATCAGGTGAATAGTGTTTTGGATTTATTAAAGCCGCAGGAAAAAAAGGAGGAGAAGTTTTCTATTATTCCTTTGACAACAAAAGAAAAGGATGTGTTTATGGCGTTGTATATTGAGTCAGAGAATAAGGAGGTGACTTATAAGGATTTGGCTAATATGATAGGTTGTTCTGAACAGCTTGTTGCAAGTTATATTGGTACGCTTATTGAGAAGGCAGTTCCTGTGTTAAAAAGATATGCAGGTAAGGTTGTGCATCTCAAGCTTAGTGAGGCATTTAGGCAGGTTCAGGCTAAGGAAAATATTGTCGGGATTAATACAAAATTAACACATTGGATAAGATAAAAGATAATATGAGCTAAAACATACAAAAAAGAGTAGGGGTGGTAGTTCAGGCAGATGCTTGGATTTCCATAGGAAATAAAGGGGTTATTTTGTAATCTTTTTTCTATAGGAAATAAATAGGTTGACTAAAGAGTTATATGGCTCTTTTTAGAGAGAAAAATAGATAAATGATAGTATGTAGCAGGTTTCAAAAAAGGATAATAAACCTTTGTTTCTTATGGAGTAATAGGTAGGGTTGGTGTGTCCTCGTTTTCAGAAGTGTCTTCATCAATAAGTCTCGGATTTGCTTTGAGTTTTTCTTTTTTTATTGTTGTTTGAAGGTCTCGCACGATCTGAATGCTGGTTTCAGCATGGTTGTGAAGCACAGTCTGTGCCTTTTTAAAAGATGCCTCGAGGTTTGGGCCATTGAGTTCATATCCAATAATGACTTTTCCATTGCTGACAAAGCTGGTTTTTTTAAGGATGCCAAGTTGTAGCCATCTACCAAGATAGTCGTACATTGTCTGGCGTTTGATTCCTGCAAATATTCCCATATTTTCTACAGTCATGACAGCTGTTTCAGGTCGCTTCTCTCTGTTGCTTGTTTTTTTACATTCAGAAAGCTCTAGGAGTAGTCTGTGGAATTGGGCTTGTCCATCTTTTTTGCGTGGGGTAAGTCCAAATCTATTAAGTATGCATTTGGCAAGTTCTTCACTCGTCGATTCAGGTAATGGTTCTACATGTTCTAGTTCGATTTTCATGATTTATTTTATCATTTATAACTATAAAAATCTTTCGAGATTATAGCAGAATTCATTTAGGAGTAATCCCGAAGAAATAAGAAAAGATAAGTATAATTTAGCCAAAAAAAGCCTTAAAGAACCGATTTTCACGTCTGGCGCATATAAACGTTTATTAGTGCATTGTTTTCTTTATAGTGTGGTATCCAACACCATTTTTCAATAAATTAATGATTTATTTGTCTCGTAAATTAGTTCTGTAGGGAAGATCCCGGCATTCTTCACAAACCTAGTGGTACAGGTTATGATCTTTAAACAACTGATTCTCTGGTTATCTCGTCTTAGTCGAGAAAATCCCTTACTCTCTGGCACAAATCCGACTTTTATGGTCAAGCCTGTATTACTCATAAAGCTTGCTTCTCCAGTAAAAAAATCAAAACTAGCAACAAATTAGGCAATTATGTGATAATTGCGTCAGATTTAATGATCTGGTGTGCAATAATAAATAGTAGTTCAAACAATGGGTCAATTATTGGATGTATTTTATGTAATTTAAAGACTAATGTAAACAAATGATATGAAAAACACCCCTTTCTAAGGATGGTATAAATCGTGTAAAGGCATGGTTTTACAGCCTTTAAAATAATGTCTGGATTAATAAAGAAATATATCTCTTATTATAAGAGAATAATTAGATCACTTTAAAATAAATAATTAGAAATAGCTATAATAAAATAGATATAATAAAAAATTCAATATAAAATATATAATAAAAAA